>CAZUHU010000080.1:0-15700 GCA_964620645.1 uncultured Chitinophaga sp. | reverse complement strand
GTTCCATATAAGCCTAAGTGTGTTATTTACAACGGGACAGGGTTCCCGCTTGCCTTATTAAACGAAAAACGGGAAGAAAGGTTACGCCTTAGCGGTGGCTGTTTTGTTCTTCCCAAAATTCCAGATATTAAAATGAAGCTTGAATTTCTTCTTCAGCAATAGGGTGCGCCAGTCTATAAACAGATACGCCCACCACATATTCAGCTTTGTACTAAATATAACGCCCCCGGCGGTCTTTAGTATAAGCTGTTAACTGCCCTTGGGTGCAAAGCCAAAATCGAGCCTGTAATAAAACAGCGGTAAAAAGCCCAACTGAAAAACCTCCTTAGCAGGTAATTGCGGACTAACATACTGCAGGCGCAAAATATTTTTTTGCATAGTAACGTTTACCAGGTCAATACCCACCTCGTGTGTTACCTTTTTAGTGTTACAGCGGTAGTTAAGCTTAATATCAAAACGGAAGTAAGGCTTAAACTGGAACTGGTTGCGCAGGGAATCTATAACAATGGGGTCCTCGTGCAACTGGCTAAGGGTAGTATCATATGGGGTGTATCGCTGGCCGCCGCCAAAAGTGATTTTACCGCCGATACCAATAGTGTTAAGGCGCTTTTTGCCCCACTTAAATTCCTTGGTGCCTAAGGCATTTAAAATGTAGTTGCCGTTAAAGCCGCTGTTATACCATTTGCCGTTGCTGGCGTTAAGGCGGCTATCGTATACTGAGCCGCTGAACATAAAGAACCAGTTGTGCGTAAAGAATTTCTCCAGCGTAAACTCAAAGCCCATATTGCGGCCCAGGCCCCCGCTAACCAGCTTGCCCGGGAAGAAACGGTCGAACCCACTGCCTTCATTCAACATGTTGTACGAAGTAGGGAAGGTGTCAATCGGCAAACTCCACAACTGCTGAAAGTAGATTTCCGCTTTAATGCGTATATCCTTTTTAAAGAAAACATCATACCCTATTACAACATGAAAGCTGCGCATAAAATCCAGGTTCTTGTTGTACAGGTTATTCATGCTATCGCGCAAAAAGTATTGATACACCGGCAGCATTTGGCTATGTAAGCCTGTTCCAAAGGCAAGGCTTTGGTTACTCTTTATCTGCCACTTTAAGGAGAAGCGGGGTTCTACGGCAAAAGAGTGATTCAGTGTAAAGTATTGCAGGTGTAAACCTGCTACCGTGCTTAGTTTATCGCTTAAGGCATACTTCCATTGTACAAAAGGTTGTAGTAGCAGGTGCAGGCCGTTACGGTAATCTAAACGGGTAACCCATTTGTAATTGGGCACATCCACATTAAATGCGGGTTCCAGTAAATTGCTATCCACAAAAAACGGCTGATACAATTCTGTATTTATGCCATAACGGATGGCGCTTCGTGCGCTTAGTTTATTGTTGCGCATAAAGCCAAGGGTGTACTTGGTGTTCAGTAAAAAGTAATCGTTTTTGGTGTATTGCGTATCAACCACAAAGTTGCCGCTGGCGCTGTCCACGTGTCTTATCACCCGCTCAAAGTGGTTCTTGTTGTATTGGGTTGAAACTCCTATGGTAACCTTGCTGTATTCATGATCGTTAACACGGTGCGTGTAGGTTGCGCCGAGTATGCCCAGCCCTGCGCGGAAATATTCATCCTGGTCTTTGCTGGCATAAATATCGCGCTCCTCCGGCTTTTTGCGGTTGCTGGTTATAAAGTTAATCATGCTGTAACCGCCTATGCCGAAAACCGAAAGATTGTCGCCGTTCTTCATGGGGAAGTTCATCTTAAACTGCAGGTCCTGATATTTTGGTATGGCATCCGTTCCTATATCAATCCCCAGCTTCACTAAACCTTCGAGCGTAGCGTAGCGGTAGTTAAACAGGTAGGAGCTCTTCGTTTTTTTACCAAAGGGGCCTTCGCCAAAAAGCTCGGCGCCAAGCATGCCTAACTGCACGGTGTATTCGTGCCTTTGGTTATTGCCGTTTTTGTAGCGTATGTCAAACACGCCTGCCACTGCATTGCCATATTCTGCCGGAAAAGCCCCCGTGAGGAAATCGGATGTGGTAAGCATACGGTTGTTTAAGATGGCTACGCTGCCACCGGTAGCCCCTGCCACAGCAAAGTGGTTGGGGTTTGGTATAACCATATTATCAACGCGGTAAAGTATGCCGAAAGGGGAGTTGCCGCGTATCACTAAATCGTTTCGGCTATCGTCAGTGCCCGATACACCGGCATAATTGCTGGCCATGCGCGCCGGGTCGCCGCGGCTGCCGGCATACCGTTCAGTTTCTTCAATGCTGAAGGCCCGTGCGCTTAACACGGCCATCTCGTTGATGGTTTCTCCTTTTTTATTGCCGCTAACCTCCACCTCCTTCATCAGCGTAACATCGCTTTCCATCTCAATGCTCAAAACCATTTCTTTGCCCGAGCTTATAAGTACGTTGGGTATAAAAACGCGCTTGTAGCCTATATATGATGCAACTACATTAATACGGCCAACGGGTATCTTTTCTAAACGGAAACTGCCGCTTTCGTCAGTAGTGGTGCCGTTTACAACGGAGGAGTCTTTCAATACCACTACGGTAACACCTTCCAGCGGTTTGTTCGATTCTTTGTCTATAACATCGCCACGTACGGTTTGGGTAATACTTTGCGAAAATGCGAGGCAGGTGGCGAACAATAAGCTAAGGCACAGGTAAACTTTCTTCATCCACGGGTTTGTACTACTAAGTTGCATTAAACTGCAGTAAATTCAAAAAGCGCTTTTACCGGTGTTGATATAAAAATAAAAAGGGCAGCCGCAGCCACCCTTTTAAAAAACCGGACATGAACTCTTTATTATCTTAAGATAGTTATTGAACCTTTGTAATCGTTACGGCTGTAACCGTTAATAAATACCACTTTCATGGTGTAGATATAAGCACCTGGCTCTACCGGCTGGCCTTTGTAAATACCATCCCATGTAAATTGGTGGTCGTTAGTAGAGTAAACCATTTCACCCCAACGGTTGAATATTTTAAACTCCAGGAACTCAATAGCGCTGATATCGCCATACAGTTGGTAGATATCGTTGTTACCATCATTGTTCGGTGTAAATACATTCGGAATAAAGATGTCGGTGATAGAGTTTACAGTAACTGACATTGTATCGGTAGCTGAACAACCATTGGCATCAACAACGTTTACAGTAAATATGGTGTTATGCGTTGGCACTGCTTTAGTGCTGGCACAGTTGCTGCAACCCACTAAAATAGATGGTGTCCATGAATAGCTGTTGCTGTGGTCAACATTGGTAGTGGCAGTTAAAGCTACTTCTTCGCCCAGGTTAATGGTGGTAGAAGGTGTAGCATCAACAGTTAGTATATAGTCGTAAGTAAGGTTAAAGTTAGCTTGGGTGCTGCAGTTGCGGCTATCGGTAACAGTAACTGCGTAGCTGCCTTGGTCAAGAGAGCTTAAGTCTTCGCTGTTATCACCGGTAGTCCAGTTAAAGGTATATGCTGCTGTGCCGCCGGTAACGGTTAAGTCGATAGCGCCGTTGGTTACCTGAGGACAGCTGGTATTAGCAACTACTGAAGAAACATTAAGCGGAGCCACCATGCTAACTACATTTGTTTTGGTGGTGGTGCAACCGTTGTTATCGGTAACGGTTACATCGTAGTTGCCTGTGTTAAGGTTAAAGATACGTGGGCCGTGCTGTTGGTTATTCCAGTCAAAAGTATAAGGTGGAACGCCGCCGGCAGGTGTAACAGTTACCTCACCATCTGTATGGCCAACACAAGCTACATCAGTAATTACAGAGGTAGCAGATAATGCTGCAGGTTGTGCAACTGCTAAGCCGCTTTGTACCATGCTGCAATTGTTGGCATCGGTTACAGTTACTGCATAGTTACCGGCAATTAAGCCTGTAATGTTTGGTGTAGTAGCTGCGGTGGTCCAGGTATAGTTGTAAGGGCCAACACCGCCGTTAGCGCTTGCGCTTATGGTGCCGGTGTTACCGCCGAAGCATAATACATCGGTAGCAGTATGTGTAATTTGAATTTGTGATGGCTGAGCAATAGTGATTGACAGGTTGGTTGAGCAGCTGCTGGCGTCAGAGATCTGAACGTTGTAACTGCCTGCAGCTAATCCTGTAGCGTCTTCAGTTGTAAAGCCGCCTGTCCACAGGTAGCTGTATGGCTGTTGGCCGCCGCTAACGGTTACATCAACTGAACCGGTTGCTGCGCCAAAGCAGGTTACATCTACTTTAGTATAGCTGGTGTTTAAGGCAGGTATAGCTATGATGCTTACGCTGTTTAAGGCAGTGCAGCTGTTAGCGTCAGTAACTAATACATCGTAGTTGCCGGCGTTCAGGTTGCTTAAATCCTGTGTAGTAGCACCGGTGTTCCAGTTGTAAACGTATGGGCTTGTGCCGCCGCTTACAGTTAAATCAATAGTGCCGGCGCTGCTGGTGCAGGCAAATGGTGTGTGTGTTTCGCTAAGTGTTAATACTGCAGGTTCAGTAATAGTAACTGAAGTCATAGCGGTGCAGCTGTTGTTATCAGTTACCAATACAGTATAAGTATTGGCATTTAAGCCTGAAATAGAAGCAGCGGTGCTGCCGGTGTTCCAGGTATAAGCATATGGGCTAACACCACCGCTAACGTTAGTAGTTATGGCTGCGTTGTTACCGCCATTGCAACTTACGTTAGTGTGTGTATCGTTAATTTGAATTTGCGCAGGTGCAGCAACGGTAGCAGATGAAGTAACTGAACAGTTGTTACCATCGCGAACAGTTACAGTGTAAGCTGCAGCAGTTAAACCGCTGATGTTAGCTGTGGTGGCTGCGTTGCTCCAATTGTAAGTGTAACTGCCTGTGCCGCCGCTTACTGTAGTGCTTATGGCGCCGTTGTTGCCGCCAAAGCAGCTTGCATCGGTTTTGGTAAGGTTAACGCTTATAGCAGCGCTTTGGTTAACTACTGCAGTGGTTGAAGCCGTGCAGGAGTTGGCATCAGTTACCTGAACGCTGAAGTTGCCGGCAGCTATACCACTGATGTTTTGAGAGGTTGCGCTGTTGCTCCATGCATATTGGTAAGGTGTTTGGCCACCGTTAACAGTTAAGTTTATAGCGCCAGTGCTTGCACCGTTGCATAATACATCGGTAACAGAGGTGCTAAGACCCATGGCCGCAGGCTGTGTAAGCGTAGTGTTTAAAGTTGCAGTGCAACCGCTGCCGTCAGTAGCAGTTACAACATAGTTGCCGGCAGCAAGGCCGTTTATATCCTGGGTAACGGCACCATTGCTCCACAGGTAGCTATATACACCGGCACCACCTGCAGCGCTAAGGTCAATTGCGCCGGTGTTGGCACCGTTGCACAACACGTTAGTATGTGTTTGCGATAACAGTATCTGCGAAGGCTGGCTAACGCTTAACGATAAGTTAGCGGTGCAGTTCATAGCATCGGTAACAGTTAAAACATAGCTGCCTGCTGATAGGCCGGTTAGGTTCCAGGTGCTTGCGCCGTTGCTCCAGTTGTAAACAAAGCTACCATTACCACCTGATGCGGCTGCACCGATAGAACCGTTGCTTGCGCCGTAGCAGCTAACGTTAGTTACGTTTACGTTTATTGAAATAGGAGAGGGCTGGCTGATAACAGTAGTGTTGGTTTGCTGACAACCGTTACCGTCGTTTACGGTTACAGTATAAGTACCCGCGGCAACACCGCTTATATCCTGTGTAAAGTAGAAGTTGCTCCACTGGTAAGTGTAAGAACCTGTACCACCGCTAACAGTTAAGTCAATAGCACCGGTAGTAGCAGCGTTACAAACTACATCAGTTTTAGTGGTGCTAAGGCTCATAGCCGCAGGCTGGGTAATAGTAGCGCCTGTGTTGGCAGCGCAGTTGTTGGCATCCATAACAGTTACGCTATAAGTGCCGGCTGCAATGTTAGGGCGGTTTTGTGTGTTAGGACCGTCGTTCCAGGTAAATTGGTATGGGGTAGTGCCACCGCTAACCGTTACAGTTATGTTACCGGTGCTTTGGCCATTACATAATACATTGGTATGTGTTTGAGAAGCAACTAAAGCAGCAGGTTCAGTTATAGTAGCGGATTTTGTAGTGCTGCAGTTAACCGCATCCTTTACAGTTACGGTGTATGTGCCGGCTGAAAGGTTGCTCAGGTTTTGGTTAGTTGAGCCGTTGCTCCAGCTATAAGTATAGGCACCTGTTCCGCCGCTTACGCTAAGGTTTATTAAACCTGAGTTAGCGCCAAAACAGTTAATGTTGGTTTGGTTAGCAACCACATTTATTTGGGCAGGTTGGTTTACTGTGGCACTTGTAGTGGCAACACAGTTGTTGGCATCCGTTACGTTTACGGTAAAGTTACCTGCACCAATGCTGCTGATGTCCTGGCTAATAGCGCTGTTGCTCCAGCTGTAAACATAAGGTGTAGCGCCGCCTGCAACGGTTAAATCAATAGCTCCGTTAGTGCTGCCAAAGCAGGTAGCATCGGTTACAGTAGTGCTAAGGCTCATACCCGCCGGCTGTGTTACAGTTACCGAAGTAGTAGCTGTGCAGCTGTTATTGTCGGTTACAGTTACTGTATAAGTAGCTGCGCTTAGGTTGCTGATGTTTGCTGTGTTAAAGAAGTTGCTCCACATGTATGAGTAAGGAGTGGTGCCGCCGCTTACGATTAAGTTTATGCTGCCGGTGCTTTGGCCATTACACTGCACATCAGTTTTGGTAGTGCTTAAAGCAAGGGCTGCAGGTTGTGCAACACTGGCAGAGGCGCTTGCAGTGCACAGGTTGTTATCAGTAACGGTTACGTTGTAGCTGCCTGCTGTTAAAGCTGTTCTGTTTTGGGTAACAATACCACCACCCCAGTTAAAGGTGTAAGGTGAAGTACCACCGCTAACAGTTAAGCTGATTGCACCGTTGTTGCCGCCGTTGCAGCTAATATTTGTTACAGTGGTTGATGCTGAGATAGCTGTAGGCTGGCTTACAGTTGCGCTTGCAGTGCCCGAACAGCCTGCGTTATCGTTTACAGTTACAGTGTAGTTGCCTGAAGTAAGGCCGCTTCTGTTTTGAGTAGTGATACCACCACCCCAGTTAAAGGTGTATGGTGTTGTACCACCTGCAGGAGTTACGGTAATAGTACCGTTGCTACCACCGTTGCAGCTAACATTGCCTGCAACCGCATTTATAGTTAATGATGAGTTTTGTGTTACGCTGCTGGTATTTACGCCGGTGCAACCCAGGGCATCGCTTACAGTTACGCTGTAAGAGCCGGCTGCAAGGCCGGTTCTGTTTTGGGTAGTTATACCGCCGCCCCAGTTGTAAGTGTAACCACCGTTGCCGCCGCTTACGCTAATGCTTATAGCGCCGGTGTTACCGCCTGCACAAGCTACGTTGGTAACTGTAGGGTTTATAGCTATAGCTGCCGGTTCAGTAACGGTAGTGGTGTAAGTTATACCGCAACCTGCGTTATCAGTTATGCTGGTAACATAGGTGCCTGCGCCAATGCTTGTTTTGCTTGGGCCGCTGCCGCCACCTGCCCAGTTATAAGTGTAAGGGGTGGTACCGCCGCTAACGTTTAACGTAATCGCGCCGTTCATTCCGCCAAAGCAGGTAACATTGGTTACTGTTGCTGATGCGCTTAACGTAGTGGCTTGTGTTATTGAAGCAGTATGGCTTGAGGTGCAACTGTTATTATCCGTTACAGTTACAGTATAGCTGCCTACCGCCAGGTTAGTTCTATTTTGGGTGTTAATACCGCCGCCCCAGTTGAAAGTGTAAGGCGAAGTACCACCGCTAACGCTAAGGTTAATAGCACCGGTGTTGCCGCCGGCACATGCTACGTTAGTTATGGTTGAAGAGATGCTGATTGCAGTAGGTTCAGTTACTATGCCTGAAGCGCTAACTGAACAGCTAAGGTTATCCGTTACAGTTACATTATAAGTACCTGCGCTAAGGTTAGTTCTGTTTTGGGTAACAATACCACCACCCCAGTTAAAGCTGTATGGTGTGCTGCCACCGCTTACGCTGACATTAAGACTGCCGGTAGCAGCTCCGTTGCAGTTAGCTGCAGTTGGGGTAACTGTTACTGAAATAGCAGGAGCCTGTAAAACACTGGCTGTAGCTGAGGTTGAACAGCTGTGGTTATCTACCACAGTTACTGAATAGGTACCTGCTGCCAGGTTAGTTCTGTTTTGCGTATTAGCGCCATCGTTCCAGCTATAAGTAAATGGAGCAAGGCCGCCGTTAACGGTTAAGTTGATTGCACCTGTTGAGGCCCCATTACAGGTAATGTTGGTTACAGCAGCGCTGGCGCTTAATTGTGCAGGTTCTGTTACGCTGAATGTTGCGCTGGCAGTACAACTGTTATTATCAGTGCAGGTAAGGTTGTAAGTACCTGCGCTAAGGGCTGTTCTGTTTTGGGTTACAATGCCACCACCCCAGTTATAAGTGTAAGGTGATGAACCGCTGGTTACATTTATTGAAATTGAACCATCGTTACCGCCAAAGCAGTTTACGTTGGCAATGGTTGAGTTGATAGTCATACCAAAAGCCGGTTGCGTAATGCTAACGGTTTTGGTTACAGTACAGTTGTGGTTATCCGTTACGGTTACGGTGTAAGAACCTGCAGCAAGGCTGTTAACATCTTGCGTGCTTTGGCTGTTAGTCCAGTTATAGCTATAAGGCGTCCAACCGTTGTTTACGGTTAAATCAATTGAACCGCTATTGCCACCAAAACAAACGTTGTTTACCTGGGTGGTAGAAGTGGTCATTGGGGTGTAACCAACAATAGTAGAAGAAGCCGCAGCTGTGCAACCGTTGGCATCCGTTACAGTAACGGTATAGTTGCCTGAAGGTACGTTGGTAAGGTTTGCGCTAAACAAACCGGGTCCCCAGTAATAGGTGTAAGGGCCTGTGCCGCCTGCAACAGTAGTAAACACCGAGCCGCTTGGGCCGCCGGTGCAGGCTAGTTGCGATGGAACTGAGCTGGCCACTAAATCGAGAGGCTGTGGTACGTTGGCAGTAGCAGTAGCTGTACAGCCTTTAAAGTCAGTAACGGTTACGGTATAGTTACCTGAAGCTAAGCCTGTGCGGTTTTGAGTAAATACACCACTACCCCAGTTGTAGCTGTAGGGTGATGTACCGCCGGTTACGCTGGTGTTAATGGCTCCGTTGTTACCGTTGTAACAGGTAACTGAAACCACGTTTAAAGTAATATTGATTACCGCAGGTTGGGTTAAAGTAGCTGATGCCGAAGCAGTGCAGCCGGTAGTTGATGTAGCAGTTACTACATAGGTGCCTGCCGCAAGTCCGTTTACGTTTTGGGTAGTAGCGCCTGTGCTCCAGTTAAAAGTATAAGGGCCTACGCTGCCTACTACTGATGTAACCGTTACACCGCCATTGCTGGCGCCGTTACAGGTTGGGTTAGTAGTGGTTTTATTAATGCTCATACCGCCACCGCTTTGGTTAACGGTTGCGCTGGTTGAGGCTGTGCAGCCTGAAGCATCAGTTACCGTTACGGTATATGTGCCTGCTGCAATACCTGTTCTGTCTTCAGTGGTAACGTTATCGTTCCAGTGGTAAGTGTAACCGGGTATGCCGAAAGATACAGTTAAGTTAATGGCGCCGTTTGCACCGCTGCCACAGGTAACGTTGGTAGTGGTTTTGCTTAAAACCATGCCCGGTGGCTGGGTAACGTTAGCTGAATCGTTGTTCTGGCAGCCGTTGTTATCGGTAACTGTAACGTAGTAAACCTGGGCAGTTAAGCTGCTGCGGTCTTCGGTTACGGTGCCGTCGTTCCAGTAATAGGTATAAGGCGAGCCGTAGCCGCCTGAAACCGTCATATTAACTGCACCGGTGTTTCCTCCACCACAGGCAACAGGAGTTATTGAAAATGAGATATTTACCTTGGGTCCTTGAGTTAAAGTAACGCTCAGGGTGGCGGTAGCTCCCGAAAAATCAGTAGCCGTAACGCTATACGTTCCGGCGACCAAATTTACACGGTCTTCAGTTACTGCACCGTCATTCCAAACGTAGGAAATTGGTGCAACACCAAGGTTAGGCGTTATATTAATACTTCCGGTGCTGCCAGCGTGGCACGTCACGTTTGTGTGGGCTTCTGATAACGTAAGTGCAAGGGCGCTTTTCATGCCAACGCCGCTAAACACACTTATCAGAAGGAAAATTTGTAGAACCTTTTTCATGTCTCGTTCCGGTTTTTTCAGCTATCTGGTGTTCCTTCTGAGCCAGATAACCACTGTTTTATACGGCAGCCTGTTAAAAAGGTTATATACAATTTGAAATTTGTAAAATATGTTGCCCGGCTTGTAAGGTGGGAACAAGGCCTAATAGGCGTAAATAACGCTGAAATGGCTATCATTGCGCCGCGAACCCCAGGCAGGCTTCGTTGTTAATAATAGGTATGCATTCACCCGAGCAGTTACTGGCCGTTTACGAAAAGGCCTTCAGCAAGAACAATTTCAACACCAACCCAACCAACCTTTATAAGCCGGTTGAGCATATTATGAATATGAAGGGCAAGAAGATCCGCCCTTTGCTTGTGCTATTAAGCTGCGATATGTTTGGGGGTAATGTAGAACAGGCCCTTAACCCGGCTTTTGCTATGGAAGTGTTCCATAACTTTACCCTTGTGCACGATGATATTATGGACCAGGCTGATATACGCCGGGGCGAGCCAACCGTGCACAAAAAATTCGGCACCAATGCCGCCATACTTGCCGGTGATGTTATGCTTGCCTATGCCTACAAATACCTTACTACAGTGCCACTGCCAATGGTTCCTGCACTAATGGGCGTTTTTAATAAAACGGCTATCGAAATTTTTGAAGGCCAGCAAATGGACGTGGATTTCGAAAACCGCAATGATGTTACCGTGCCGGAGTATATTAAGATGATAGAGTACAAAACCTCGGTATTGCTGGCATGCTGCACCCAGTTGGGAGCTATATTGGGCGGCGCTTCTGAGGCTGACCAAAAGGCTATCTACGACTTCGGCCTAAACCTGGGCCTTAGCTTCCAGATAAAAGATGACCTGCTGGACGCCTTTGGCGAGGGGGACAAGGTAGGCAAGAAGATAGGAGGGGACATCCTTCAAAACAAAAAGACCTACTTATATATTACCACCTGCAACAATGCTTCTGATGACCAAAAGGCCCTTTTAAATAGCCTGGCTACCGAAAAAGACGAAGCCAAAAAGATTGAAGGGGTTAAAGCCATTATGCAGCAAACAGGCGCGGTTCAGTTAACCGAGAAAAAAGCGGAGGAACTTTACAACCTTAGCCTGCAATCCCTAAAATCAATATCGCTGGATGAAGGGCGCAAAAAAGTGTTATTCGCTATGGCCGAAATGGTAAATAAGCGCGAATACTAACCTACTTTACCGTATTAAAGCAAGTTTGCTCTTCAATAGTTGGTTGTCTCCCTCTGCTACTATCAAGTACATTCCTGAATCTTCATTCTGTAAGCTTAAAGCAAAAGAGCCAATAGCATGTTTCTCTTGTATCAGCCTGCCTGTGTATGTGTAAACACGTACGGTCCATTCCCCCTCCGGCAAATTTAGCCGGGCGGTGCCAGTGGTAGGATTAGGGTAAAGCAGCAAACGGTCTTCCGCTTTTAGGTCTTCTGTTGCTGAAGGTATCGTGGCACAGGTATCCATAATGCTTGCTACATTAACCGGGGCTCCGCTGCTCCTGGTGCCCATGTAAGTAATAAGGGTGTCGGTGCCCAGGCAATAGTTGCAGTCCTGCCCATAAAAGGAGCAGTTAAGTAATGCTACTGCAAGCTTCCAGCTGCCATAAAAATCCAGGTAGTTAAGCCGGGTGGAATCCTGCCAATCGGTTCCGGAGCCTGCAAAGTTATGTTCGGCAGTAAGATCAGGTAGTCCGTTGTGGTCGCTGTTTATCTGTATCAAGTGCTTATTGTAGCAGGGTATATGGTAAAGGCTGTCAAAAGCCTGTTGGCTCTCCGCAAAGTTTAAAGTGTTATCCTCTCCATTTACTACTAATACCTTTGTGCTGCTATCAATTCCATCCATGGCCTGCCCTGCACTGGGCACAAAGGCGCACAAGGCTTTAAAAGGTGGTAGGTCCAGGGTATCATGATAGGTAGCTACATTAAGCGTCATTCCCCCACCTCTTGAAATGCCCACCGCCCCAAACTGCAGGCCACCGGCGGCATCATGGGCTGGTGCAACATGCCCTGAACCGTTTGTTAGTTCGGTTAATGCCAGGTTAACTACCGCTGCCCCGTTGGTTATCTGTTGTAAGGCCGGTAAGGTTTGTCCGCCGTATTGATACAATGGAAAAATTACGGTGTAACCCTTTTTGCAAATGTGCTGGAGGAATAATTCCTGCCCGTTAGGCAGGCTGTCAATTTCTGTTTGCGATGAAGTGCCATGCCAAAATACCACAACCGGAGCGCTGTCAGGCTTGGGGTTTTGCGGTTCGTAAATCCAATAGCAATCCGTAATAGTAGTGCCGTATTTGGTTTTACTGAAGCCTGCATGGGCATAATTGCTGCCGCCCGGCCCGTTTACCGGTTGTTGGTTTTGGGCGAATATTGAACAAGCTATAAAAAACAACAGCAGGGTAAGGGTAACTCTCATTGCGCAAATTTGCTTGCTTTGATGCTGCGCACTCCCAAAGGTTTAATCCTTTCGTTAAACTTTCTAACTGTAACCGGCTAAAATGAAGAGAGCCCCGTAAAGGGCTCTGTTCTGAGAGTCAAACCTTGATGGTTTGGCTGTCTGAATATATTACGCCGGCCTGTTGTTTTTATTGTCTATTCTCCTTTCAACTGCAATTTCTTAACATACCGGCATTGTCTATGCGCTATTTATTCATAGCAAAATCGGGCCATTCAATCAACTAACATTCTTTCTACTGTTTCCGGCATGCTAAGTATCATTCCAAACTTTTCATATTTTCAATGGTCTAATAGATAGTATGAAAAAGTTGATGAGTATAAAATACAGCGCACTGGGCTTTGATTTTGCAACCCTTTTATTGCGCGTAGCAGCCGGTGTAATGATGATACCTCACGGTTATGGCAAACTGATACGATTTGCCGAAATGAAGGATAAGTTCATGGATTTTATGGGCATTGGCACGGCTACCTCGCTGGCCCTTGTAATATTTGCCGAGTTCTTCTGCTCCATTTTGCTTACTGCAGGTTTGTTTACGCGGCTTGCCCTTATACCTCTAATTGTGGCAATGGCTGTTGCCTTGTTCCAGGCCCATAGTGCTGATTTGTTTGGCGATGGCCAGACCGCAGCCCTTTACCTGGCAACCTATATCGCGCTATTGATTTTAGGCCCCGGTAAGTTTAGTGTTGACGGAGCTGTGAAGTAATTAGCCTACTGCGGGTTCCTTTCTTCAAAGGCTTTAATCTCTGCCTGCTTTTCTTTGGCCCATTCCAGTAAGCCTTTGCGGTATAGTAATAAATCGAACCAGGTTTTAATTACCACCAAAAGGATAAGGACAAATAGCCCGCTGCCGAACACGGTATATACCATGGCACCCAGTATTACCACAAACTGTTGTACAAAGATGCGGGTATAGGGCTCAAACATTTGTTGTAGCACAGTGCGCTTTTCGTAAGTGCGGGGTAGTATAAAGTCTGTTACAAACAGGTAAGCATTGTTTACTACAAAAAGCCCCAATGCAACATTGTAGTCGGTATTTTCTGTAAAGCTGAATATCTTTTTGGCAAAGTCTATAGGACCCAGACCACCTGTGCCTGCAATGGGGAAGAAGATGGAAAGCTGAATAAAAACAAACATGTAGTAGTGCACTAAAAAGAAGGGAATAATACCCCAACCTTGTACCCCTTTTTCGTCAGCGGCGGGCGGCAATCCAAATATGTTAACGGCTATAAGCTTAAACACGTTGAATATGCCTATCACTATTGTTTCAAGCGCGTAGCACACAAATACGCTTATAGGCTCCCAGCCAAAAAACAGAACACCCACAAAGGGGGTAAGGTTCCAGAGTATTATCGGCAGCGATGAGCGGTCAAGCTTTGGTATAAAGGGGTTGGGCCTTTTTGCACTAATCATTGCAACAATATTAAACATTATACTACATCCCGGCGTTCCCTGATTTGCTTCATTCTTACTTCAATAATTTAAACGGACCGCAAAACTTTTATAGCAGCACGCTGTTTATAAACGCAGGAAAATAGCGGAGTTCTTTTCTGCACTTCGGTTTCAATTCTCCGTATTTACCAATTTATTTGCAGCATAATAAGAAGTAAGATGAACGTAGAGGAACTCTCTAAAAAATTCGGCTGGTTGCCCGACCCTTTAGCACGCTTTATTGAAAAGAATATGAAGAAGGTGCCGGCGGTGCGCAAAATGATAGCCGCCGAGAATGAAAAGATGATGGGCTCGCTGGAACACAGCCTTAAACCCTACCATGGTAAGTTTCATACGCATAAAAGCCTGCCTGCAAAAGGCATTAACCGCGAACAGATCATCAGCGAGATACAACAAATGCACGACCTGGAGAGCGACCGCTGGAAGGACGGTTATGTAAGCGGCGGTATTTACCACGGCGATTCGGAGCATATTGAATTTCTGAATAAGGTATATGCGCTTCAATCGCAAAGTAACCCGCTGCACTCTGATTTGTTTCCGTCTGCCACTAAATACGAATCGGAAGTTATTTCAATGGTGGCTACTATGCACGGCCGTGGCAGAACAACCGACAATGCCCCCGTGGTAGGCACCGTTACCAGCGGAGGAACCGAAAGTATATTGGTTGCTATGAAAACCTACCGCGATAAGGCGCTGGCTGAACGCGGCGTTAAGCACCCTGAAATGATTGTGCCGGTTACGGCTCACGCTGCCTTTGATAAGGCCGCTCAGTACTTTAATATAAAGCAGGTTAAAATACCGGTTAAGGATGATTTTACGGTAGATGTTAAGGCCGTAAAACGGGCAGTTAACTACAACACTATTTGCATTGTAGGTTCTGCGCCTACCTTCCCGCATGGTGTTTACGATCCAATTCCGGAGTTATCTGAAATAGCCCGTAAAAACAAAATCGGTTTTCATACCGATTGCTGCCTTGGTGGCTTTGTTGTGCCTTTTGCTGAAAAGCTGGGCTACAAAGTGCCGGTAGTGGATTTCCGTAACCCGGGCGTAACCAGTATGAGTGTGGATACCCACAAGTACGGCTATGCTGCCAAGGGCACCTCGGTAGTGCTTTACCGAACTGAAGAGCTGAGGCACTACCAGTTTTACACCCTAACTGATTGGCCGGGGGGCTTATACTTTTCGCCAACCTTAGCGGGTAGCCGTCCTGGCGCGTTAAGCGCAGCCTGTTGGGCAAGTTTGTTAGCAATGGGTGAGGAGGGGTATCTGAAAGCCACCAAATCTATATTTGAAACTGCGGCTAAAATTAAAGAGGGCGTTAAGGCTATACCCGAAATTAAAATTTTAGGTAACCCTGACTGGATATTGGCTTTCGCCAGCGATTCGCTGAATATATACGAAGTGCTTGACCAAATGAGCCAGCGCCGCTGGAACCTGAATGGCCTGCACAAGCCTGCCTGCTTTCATATTGCGCTAACATTAAGGCACACGCAGCCCGGGGTGGCGGAGCGTTTCCTGAAAGATTTGAAGGACTCGGTAGCGCATGTAAAAGCACACCCCGGTAATACAGAGGGCCTTGCCCCGGTTTATGGTGTAGCCGGTACTTTACCTTTCCGCGGGATG
>CAZUHU010000079.1:15646-15935 GCA_964620645.1 uncultured Chitinophaga sp. | reverse complement strand
GCACCTGTATTACCCTGCAAGCCTTGAGGACCTGTAGCGCCATCATTACCATTTAACCCTGCGGGTCCCTGTGGGCCGGTTACACCTGTATTACCCTGTAAGCCCTGAATACCTGTTGAGCCTTGCGCACCAGTTGGGCCTGTTGCTCCTGTGGGCCCAGTAACACCTTGTAAACCTGTCATACCTTGAAGGCCAGATGGGCCTGTGGCACCAGTTATTCCTTGTGGGCCTTGAGGACCCGTGACGCCATCATTGCCATTTAACCCTGCGGGTCCTTGTGGGCCGGTTG
>CAZUHU010000079.1:0-15546 GCA_964620645.1 uncultured Chitinophaga sp. | reverse complement strand
CACCTGTGTTGCCCTGTAAACCTTGCTGGCCATCCGCACCGGTTACACCCTGTGGTCCGGTTGCGCCTGCTAGGCCTTGTGGGCCTTGAGGACCCGTAGCGCCATCATTGCCATTTAACCCTGCGGGTCCTTGTGGGCCGGTTGCACCTGTGTTGCCCTGTAAACCTTGCTGGCCATCCGCACCGGTTACACCCTGTGGGCCTGTGGGACCAGTTGCACCTTGCGGTCCTGAGCCGGCATTGCCTGCATACAAGGCATATGGAACACTCAGCAACTGAGATACCCCCATAAAGGTAAAGGTGCCCGAATTGTTTACATCCAATTCTACCTGCAAGTACTTATCGGCAGCCCCCCAGTTTATTGCACTAAAATTGCCCGTAACCTGTATACCACCACCAATCACCACCGTAAAAATGCCGAAGTTGTTAGTAGTTACCTGGTGGCTTTCCTGGTAAACGATAGGGCCTGTGCCACTTCCATCGTGAATGCTGAATCGTACCGCCATGTTTTTGTTGGCGTATATGGCTCCGGAAGCATCGCGGGCAACTGCCTGGTAGTTAATTTTTTGAGGAACCTGGGCCAGGCAGAAGTTGGCGAACATCATCAGGGCGCCTAGCATTGAAAGGGAGTAGAAGGTGCGCATATAACAGGGTTTTATTTTTTCAAAATTGCCCGCTATATAAACCGGTCACAAACCGTATTTTTACTAATATTAATTTTCGGTAAGGCAAAAATCTGCCTGTATATTGATTTTCAATTTATTACACCACAACTACCTTTTCAAATGGAACCTGTATTTGACCTCATAAAAAAGATGAACGCTGCAGAGAAGGGTTACTTCAAAAAGTTTTCCAACATAGCCAAGCGCAACGAGAAAAATGTGGGCGAATTGCTGTTTACAGCTATTGAAAAAATGGAAACCTACGACGAGGAGGCGCTTAAACGGAAATACAGAAAGGAAAAATTTGTGAGTTACCTGCCGGTGGCCAAAATACAATTGCAGGAACAGATATTAAACGCCATGGCTAACTACCATGCTGAAACCACCATTTACCAGCAGGTAGATAAACTGTATAACGAAGCTGCATTTCTATTACAAAAAAACGTAACACATCTTTATAAAAAATACCTGCAAAAGGCCATTGAGCTGGCAGAATCATGCGAATACTTTACACGGCTGGCTGATTTGCTGGAGAAAGAAATACATGATGCGGTGCAAATGCGGCCATCTGCAGAAAAAGACCGGCGCATTGAAGAGCTATATGAGCGAATGGAAACTGCCAACAAAAAAACAAGTAACCTGCAAACCTATGTTTACCTGTATGCCCGGCAAATGAACCTGACCTCGCAATCATACCAAATACGTGATAAAGAGATTGAACAAAAGCACCTGGCTATTGTGCAACATCCCGTAATGGCGGAGGAAAGCCAGGCCTTAAGTATAAAAGCCAAGCTGTACTTCTATCACAACTGGTTTATTTACTATTCGGTGTTTTACCGCGAAACCGAAGCCTATAGCACCGCAGTTAAGATGTTGCAGTTATGCGAAAGCAGTACCATATATACCGAGCATGAACCCTATCCTTATTTAACAGCCTATCTATATACTATAAACGGCGCTTACCGCACAGGCGATTTACAAAACATGGGTAAGTACATTGGGCAACTGGGTAAACTGCAGTTTAAAATTGAGGCGGCCAATACAGTGCGCAGCATGTACTATTTTAAAAATGCACTGTTCTATTTTTCGGAAATAAAAAATGAAAACCGTTTTCTTACCCTTGCTGAAGAAGCTGCTGTAGTACTGCGTGAAACAGGCAGGCAGTTTCGCAGGGATTATATACTGGTGATTATTAACCATGCCGCCCTGGGGTTAATGAAATTCGGCCGATACGATAAGGCTATTGAGTGGCTGGAACTTTACCGCAATAACCACCGTTACCCCATTAGATACGATATACAGGTTTGCATGTTGTTCCACCTGCTGGCCGCGCATTATGAATTAGGCAATTATGAATTGGTAAACAACCTGATTGTGCCGGTGTATCGCTTTATTGTTAAAACAGGGCAACAAAGTGCATTTGAAAAACTGGCACTACGCACCATTCGCAGGATCTCGAACTTTCAAAACGTTAGGGAGCATAAAACCGCACTTGAAGGAATGAAAGCAGAGTTAAATGCTATGATGAAAAGCGATGTAATAGACCGTAACAAGGACTTATACATCTTTTTGAACGACTTTATTGACAGCAAATTGCTGGGTAAGGCTTATCACGATTACCTGAATAGCAAGGAAATTTGAATACAAATGAATTTTTGTTTAAAATTTAATACGTAAGCACTTACATAATCTAAAAAGGATTATTACTTTGGCTTTCAAAACAGGACTACATGAGAGCCAGAATCATCCCTTTTTTATCGCTGCTTTTCTTTTACGCAACAGGCTTTAGCCAAACAGCCGATGAAGTTATAAGTAAGCACATTGCAGCAACCGGAGGCGTTGAAAAGTGGAGCAAGGTTACCAGCATTCGCTATACGGGTATGTATGTTATGGGCCCCGGTATGCAGGCGCCGGTAACCAACCTTTTGTTAAGCAAACCTTTTAAAGGTTACTATAGTGATTTTACCTGGCAGGGTATGACCAGCAAGCAAGCTATGCGAGGCGATAGCGGTTGGAGTTACAATCCTTTTGGCGGCAAGCGCATGGCTGACCCACTAACGCCAAACGATATAAGAGAGTTAAACCTTTACGCAGACCCCCAGGGGTTGTTGCTAAACTATAAGGAGAAAGGATTTACCGCTGAATACCTGGGCATGGATGACATGGACGGCAGCGATGTATACAAAGTACGCCTTACCAATAAGGCCGGCGATATGATCTATTATTATATAGATGCTGATAGCTACTACCTGTTGAAGGTGGTGCGCAAACTGCGCTTAAAGGATAAGGAAGAAAAATCGTATACCGTTTACTCCGATTTCAGAAAAACGGATTATGGCATTGTGGTGCCTTTCTCGGTACAAGGGGTTGATGAAGATGGCAACGAACAGGGCGGGCCAACCAATTTCAGTAAAGTGGAGGTAAATGTTGTTGTTGACCCTGCCACCTTTAACCAACCTAAGTAAACCTATAACTAACTGCAAACAGCTATTATGAAAAAGATATTCGCAATTATTACGTTACTGGCATTTTGCTTTAGCCTTTATGCGCAAAAAAATAAAACCAAAACAACTACCGAGCAACAACCGCAGGTAAAACTGAGTTCAGCTTCCTTAGGTAAGATGGAAGCGCGTGCCATAGGGCCGGCTGTTATGGGTGGCCGTATTACTGCCATTGAGGGAGTAAACAGCGACCCGCGTACTATTTATGTTGGTACTGCCGGGGGGGGAGTTTGGAAGACCACCAATGGCGGCTCGCAGTTTAAATCCATCTTTGATAAGCACTGCCAAAGCATAGGCGCGCTTGCTGTTGACCAAACCAACCCGGATGTGGTTTATGTAGGCACAGGCGAAAGCAATATGCGCAACACGGTTTCGGTAGGTAATGGTATTTACAAAACTACTGATGGTGGTGAGAACTGGGTTTTCAGTGGCCTGCCTGAAAGCGAGCATATCAGTAAACTGGTGATACATCCTAATGATGCCAATACAATTTTTGCTGCAGTGCCCGGTAAACTGTTCTCTAACTCAGCAGAGCGCGGTTTGTATAAGTCAAGCGATGCAGGCAAAACATGGACAAAAATTTTGTTTGTGAACGATTCCACCGGCTGCGCTGATTTTGCTTTAAACCCAAAGAACCCGGATGTGATGTACGCTACGTTCTGGCAATTCCGCCGCAAGCCCTTTGCCTTTTCATCAGGGGGGCCAGGCAGCGCTATAATGAAAAGTACAGACGGGGGTAAGACCTGGAAGAAAATACATAAAGGTTTGCCGGATGGAGACATTGGCCGCGCCGCTATCGCCTTAGCTCCTACTGATCCGAATAAAATAGTTGCTATTGTAGAATCGAAGAAAACAGGCTTATACATTTCAGCCGACGGGGGCGAAACCTGGACATCGCAAAGTGCAGATGACAACGTTTGCGCCAGGCCCTTTTACTTCAGCACTATAGTTGTAGACCCCTTGGATGCTAACAGAGTTTACCGCCCTGCATTCCAGTTTTCGTACAGCGAGGACGGTGGCTTTAGCTGGGTGCGCGCGCAAAACAGCAGTGGCTGGGTGCATAGTGATATGCATGCGTTATGGATAAACCCAAAGAACACTTCGCAGATGTATGTAGGTACGGACGGCGGCGTTTACATGAGCGTTGACCGTGGTAACAACTGGATTTACCTTAACAACATTCCCGTTTCGCAATTTTACCATGTAACGTATGATAACCAGGACCCATACTATGTGTATGGTGGTTTGCAGGATAATGGTTCATGGCGGGCTCCCTCGCAAAGCCCGGGTGGTATTGAAAACGGCGATTGGAAAAATGTAGGCGGTGGCGACGGTTTTTGGGTACAGCCTGATGGTGAGGACCATGAAATTGTGTACAGCGAATATCAGGGTGGACATGCCAGCATGCTAAATCTTAAAACCAACCAGGGGCAGGATATACAGCCGAAAGCCTCTATCGGCGATCCTAAATTCCGGTTTAACTGGAACACGCCCATAGTGCGCTCACCAACCAGCAAGAAGAGAATTTATATGGCCTGCCAGTTTTTGTTTAAGAGCGAAGACCGCGGCCTTAACTGGACTAAAATTTCAGGAGACTTAACCACCAATGACCCTGTGAAACTAAAACAGGAAGAAAGCGGTGGCTTAACGAATGATAATACTTCAGCAGAAAACCACTGCACCATATTTACCATTGCTGAATCGCCGCTGGATGAAAAAATAATTTGGGTAGGTACTGATGACGGCAACCTGCAATTGACCCTTGATGGCGGAAAGACCTGGAGCAATGTAGCCAACAATTACAAGGCAGCAGGCGTGCCTGCGCAAACCTGGGTTAGCAGTATTGAACCTTCGCGCTACGATAAAAATGTGGTGTATGCCACGTTTGATAACCATATGTATGGCGATATGAAAACCTACCTGGCGCGCAGTACAGACATGGGTAAAACATGGACTATGTTGCGCAGCGATAATTTTAAGGGATATGCCCATAAAATACGCGAGGACATTGTAAGTAAAGACCTGCTGTTTTTAGGAACGGAGATGGGATTGTATGCCTCAATTGACGGCGGTAAAAACTGGACACAAATGAAGGCCAAGGTGCCTGAGTACTGCCTTGTACGCGACATTGCCATTGAACCTAAAACCAACGATTTGATACTTGCTACGCATGGCAGAGGCATTTTAATTGTGGATGACATTTCGCCATTGCGCAAGATAAATGACCAACTGCTTAACAGCGATATTGCCTTTATTCCATCAAGGCCAACGCCGGTTACCAATGGCCACTACGGCCAGGGCTGGCCTGATGCAGGTGGATTTGTTGGGCCGAACTCTACAGAAGAAGCGCTGATAACTTATTATTTGAAAGAGCGCGTAAACAGTGGTAGCGTTAATGTGCAGGTTTTTGATAGCAAAGGAGCATTGGTGGTAGAACTACCCGGCACTAAGCGTAAGGGATTGAACAAGATAACCTGGAACATGCGCACTAAGCCACCAAGAGTGGCAGAGGGTGGCTCTAAGGCTGATTGGGCATCTACCGTTGGCCCAATGGTGCGCGATGGTAAGTACACCATAAAAATTGTTGCCAATGATAAAGTGGCGAGCGGGGAGTTGGAACTAATACCTGATCCACGTTCTTCTTTTACTGCTGAGCAACGCGAAGCGAATTACGCCGCTGTTGAGCGCACTAAAAAAATGGAAGAAGAATTGGCAGTGGTGATGGACTCTTTACTGGTTGAGCAACAAATGATAAAGGAAGTAAAAGACCTGTCGCCGGTTATTACAGAGTACTACGACAGCCTTGAGAGCATCCGGAAATCGTTAGTACCGGTTAAAGAGGGGAACAACGTATTGTTTGTAGATGAAGAAAACCTACGCGAAAAAGTAACCGACATTTATTACGGGGTTAACTTTTACGAAGGGCAGCCAACCGGCTCACAACAGGAAGGGATGAACAGCATACAGAAAGAAATGAACGAAGCCCGCAACAAGATAGAAGAGCGCAAGAAAACCTACCGGCCTAAGGTAAAGGCAGAACTAAAACGCCTCGGCAAAAACCAGCCTTACTAGGTCAAAGTTTTGTGGTATTAGTTAGCGGGGGCGCCTATTGGCGCCCCTTGTTTTTTTATACGTAAAACGTTGAGGGCAGCCTGAGGGATGAAACAACCGTCATGCCATTGATTCCCTAATGTTTCTTAATTGCCATTTGCGCGATTAACGTACTGACGCAGGTTAGCGCTGTATTGCCTTTTTTAATTTAGTTTAGAGGTTCAAACTTGTTTATGAACCTGAGATGTTCTGCTGTATTGCTTGCGGGCCTTTTAATTGGCATTTCATCATGTAAAAAGCCGAAGGAGGGGAACTTTACGTTAAAAGTGGCGGCCAATTATAACGGTCAGGCTTTTACAATTGGCCAATCAAATACCGATCCTCAAAACAGGCGTATACAAACTGATGTGTTGAAGTTTTACCTATCGCACATAACCCTTGTTAAAACGGACAATAGTGAAGTTGAAGTAAAAGATGCTGCGCTTATTGATTTCAGCAACCCCTCATCGCTAAGTATTAATGCTGATAAAATAAGCGGTGAGTTTAAGGCTATCCGCTTTGGTATTGGCGTGGACTCTATACAAAACGAAAGCGACCCCAACGGTGTTGCTGCAGGCAGCCCACTTGCTGATAACGACATGTACTGGAGTTGGTTAAAATATATTTTTGTAAAATACGAGGCCCGCTGCGATACAAGTGGCACCGGCAGTGGCGTATATAATTGGTTTCCTTTATACCACCTTGGCGGTAACAGCCTTTATCGCACCACTACTCTTAACAAGGATTTTTCGGTATGCTGCGATGATAAACTAACGCTGAACTTAGACCTTGATGTGCAAAAGATTTTTTACAGCAATACGGATACGCTGGACATCATTACAGAAAGTACGTCACAAACCAGCGACCATTACGATGACGCTGTAGAATTTATGGACAACATAGCCAAAGCTTTTTCGTTGAACTAACTATGAAACACGCCGCCCTTGTTTTTTTTGCAGTGCTGCTTACTGTAATGGGTTTACAAAATTGCAAACCCGACCCACCTATTACGCCACCGAGTGGTGAGCCGGACAGTTTATATACCGGCACCAAATACACTATTACCAAACCTTTTCGCTTTCCGAACATCAGCAATACCGGTGCTGATTCCTTAACTGAGGAAGGAATTGAATTAGGAAGAAGGTTGTTTTATGACAAGCACCTTTCCAGCACAGGACAACTATCATGCGGCAGTTGCCATAAACAACAGTTTGCATTTACCGATGCCGGTAATGCATTAAGTCAAAATGTTTTTGGGCCAACCAAACGCAATACGCCATCCATAGTAAACCTGCTTTGGGCGGGCAAAGTATTTTGGGATGGGCGCTCATCAACCCTGGCAGCGCAGGCACAGGATGCTTTCCATGGAGAGCAGGACATGAACATACCGAATGCCATTAGCTACCTTCAAGCCGACAGCAATTACGTTCGCCTGTTTAAAAAGGCCTTTGGCCGCCCGGGCGATATAACAGAAGGGAAAATTTATACGGCTTTGCAACAGTTTATGATGACACTGATTTCGGACGACTCGCGTTTTGACAGCATACAAAAAGGGTTAGCCACTTTTACCTCATCAGAAGCCTCCGGCTTTCAGATATGGGCAACAGAAACAGGCGATTGTTTTCACTGCCACACTTTAGGCAACACCTGGTTGTTGACCGATAACCTGTTTCATAATAACGGTCTTGATTCAGTAACATCCATTGATGCCTTTGCTGATTTAGGCAGGGGAGTAATAAGCGGCAATTCAAACGACAACGGTAAATTCAAATCGCCTTCGTTACGCAACATTGCCTTAACTGCGCCCTATATGCATGATGGGCGTTTTCAAACATTGGAACAGGTAATTGATTTTTACAGCGAAGGCATCAAACTTTCGCCTACAGTAGATGCTATAATGCTGAAAGCAAACCACGCTAACGGCGGTGTGCATTTAAATGCGCAACAGAAAGCGGATTTATTGGCTTTTCTGCAAACACTAACCGATTACAAGTTCGTAAATAACCCTGCTACGAAGGATCCTTTTGAATAACGAATCAGATTTGTGGCTCCTGTTGGCTGAGGCAATGGAATGTGCCCAATCCCCAAATAATATCAGTAGAATCTACCCCTACCACTTTTCTATCCTTAAAGCATCCCTGTAAAATATCAAGAGCCTTGTCGTCGTTCTTCGCATCGCGGAAGGTGGGTACAACAACGTATTGGTTGGCGATGTAGAAGTTAGCGTAAGACGCAGGCAAGCGCTGATCTTCATATATCACAGCTTCCGGCATAGGCAATTCAACAATGTTGATTTGCTTTCCATTTTCAAGGCGCATTTTTGCCAGCAGTTTTAAATTCTCCTGCAGCAACTCATAGTTTTCGTCAGCCTCATTTTCTTCCACAACTGTTACAACTGTGTCTTCATTTACAAAGCGGGTAAGGTCATCAATGTGGCCATCAGTATCATCACCTACTATGCCATCGGCAAGCCAGAGAATATTATCCACCCCATAAAACTCTATAAGGTAGCGTTCAATTTCCTTTTGCGATAAATGAGGGTTGCGGTTTTTATTAAGTAAGCAAGCGGTAGTTGTAAGCAAGGTGCCTTTACCGTTAAACTCCACACTGCCACCTTCCATAACAATACCGGGGTTAAAAACAGGCAGGCCCAGCTTCTCACCTATCAGGGTTGGTATTACATCATCCAAATCAAACGGAGGGTACTTACCGCCCCAGGCATTATAACCCCAATCAACAATCGCTTTTTTATTCTCTTTTTTATTTATCAAAAAAGCGGGGCCGTGGTCGCGGCACCAGGCATCATTTGTGGGATGAAAGAAAAACTGAATGTTAGCATCATTGCGTTTAGTGGTGGATGCCAGCAATTTGCTTAAAGCAAACTCCTTCATCTTTTCATCAGCTACGTTTATACAAACCAACTGCCCCTGCGAAACCAGGCTTATGAAATCGCAATAAGGGCCATAGATGGTATCTATTTTACCGGGCCAGCTTGCTTCCTTATGCGGCCAGCTTAACCACATGGCACGTTGGGGTGCAAATTCTGCCGGAAAAGAATACCCTAATGAACGGGGAGAGTTTTCGAACGGTGTCAACTTATTATCTGCTTTACGTTATCGATGAAAAGGTGATTGCGAAAGATTATTCGCCGTCAATATATCTTTTGGTAATCGGCTGGTAGCTATCAATACGACGGTCGCGCATAAAGGGCCAATGTGTACGGAAGAAATCGGTTTTAGTCAAATCCAGTTCCACTACCACATTCTCTTCTTTATCGTGCGAGGCCAGGTACTCTAACCTTCCGAAAGGATTGGATACAAAACTACCGCCCCAAAACTTCATTCTACCCTCCTGCTCTAAACCAACACGGTTAACACTTACCACATGTACGCCATTAGCTACTGCATGCGAGCGTTGAATAGTTTGCCAGGCATTGTATTGGTCCTTATTAGTTTCCTCATCCTGGTCGGTAGCCCAGCCAATAGCCGTTGGGTAAAAAAGTATTTCAGCCCCCATAAGCGAGGTAATACGGGCCGCTTCAGGGTACCATTGGTCCCAACAAATGAGCACACCAAAAGTGGCATACTTTGTTTTGAAAACTTTATAACCAAGGTCGCCAATAGTGAAATAGAATTTTTCAAAATAAGCAGGGTCATCCGGTATATGCATTTTGCGATACATACCCAGGTAGCTTCCATCGGCGTCTAAAACTGCAGTGGTGTTATGGTAGATGCCCTGCGCACGCTTTTCAAACAAGGAGGCAATTATTACCACGTTTAGTTCTTTAGCTAATTTACCGAGGCGTTCAGTAGTAGGGCCCGGTATGGGTTCAGCCAGTTTAAAGTTTTCGTAATCCTCCACATCGCAGAAGTAAAGCGAAGTGAACAGTTCCTGCGTACAAATTATTTGTGCTCCTTTTGCTGCGGCATCGCGTATACCTGCAACAGCCTTTTCAAGGTTAGGCTGCACGTCCTTACCACAGCTCATTTGCACAAATCCAACTTTTACTTTGCTCATTACACTATTTTTAGAGGCGCGAAAATAAAATTTTACTGTTGCTCTTATTCAATTTTACCGATTGCCTTAGCAAGGCCGAAAGCCACACCGGCAGCCAGGGCGCCAATAAACATGGTGCGAATAGCCCCCATAAGAGGCGGCTGGCCGGTAGCCTTAGATTTTAAGAAGCCGAAAACGAAAAGTGCAACCAGGGTTATAGCTACCGATACCATAAGTGCCGTTGAAACATTGCCAATAAACAAGTACGGGCTTAAAGGGATAAATCCGCCTGCTATGTACGATAAACCTATGGTAACGGCGCTGTTACGGGCGCGCTTGGGGTCAGGCTTTTCAAGCCCTAACTCAAAACGCATCATGAATTTTACCCATTTATCCTTGTCTTTGCTCATTTCCTCCGTTATCTCGCGGCTGGAGTTTTCGCTAACACCAAAATCCTGAAGCACTTCTATTACTTCCTGCTTTTCTTTTTGCGGAAAGGCATCTACCTCATAGTATTCCCGCTTTAACTCAGATTCATAATGATCTGCTTCGGTTTTACCGGCAAGGTAGCCCCCAAGGCCCATGGCCACGCTGCCGGCTGCTATTTCAGCAATACCGGCAACCAATATCACATGGCCGCTATCCACAGCGCCACTTAAACCGGCTGCCAAAGCAAAGGGAACGGTTAGCCCATCGGCCATACCTATTACTATATCCTTTACAAAGTCAGTACTTTCAAAATGTTCTTCAACATGCGGCGCATGTTCAGCTTCTCTATTCATAATCCTATTTTTTTCCGAATTGATTTTCCTCGTCTTTAGGTTCCCACAACTCAATTTTGTTTCCGTCAGCATCCAATATCCATCCAAATTTACCATAATCAAAGGTCTGCACATCGCCAACCACTGTAACGCCTTCCGCTTTTAACCTGCTTAGCGTAGCTTCTAAATCAGTAACGCGGAAATTGAACATAAAAGGTTTGGTGGACGGATCGAAGTATCCTGAAGTTTGTTTGAAAATAGCAAAGGTGGTACTGCCTGCCTGCTTTGAATCGTAATCTCTCCACCAAAAAACAGAAAAGCCCTGCTGGCCAAATGAGGTGCCAAGGTGCTTATCGTACCAGGCGGCCAATTCTTTGGGTTTTTCCGATTTAAAAAACACTCCACCAAAACCCTGCACCTTACTATCGGCCTGGGCATCGCCATACTTGCTTATAATCTCGAAAGGTATTTTGGTATCGGTATAAACCTGCCAAAGGCTTATTTTACCCTGATTTACCACAGCCCGCCAGCAAGCAGGTAAACGCCAATGCGCTTTAGTGGTGTCTCCTTTTAGTTGATGGAAAGTGCCGGAAGCATAGCCAAAGATGGCCACTGTATCGCCGTTACGCATCAATTGTTCAACTTCAATGGTATAATCAGGGAACCATTGCAGGTAGCCGGTCCAGGCGGACAGAACCTTGTCCTTGCCTTTTATCTGCTGGCCAATGGCATCCACAAAGCAATGATCATCAGTAACTAAAGGTGCAATTTTAGCTGTATCGTGGTGGTTGATGGCAGCAATAAAATCAGAAACAGGAGCATTGCCGCTTTTAGCTGCATTAGCTACCGTGGAGCAGAAGATTAACAAAAAGGAATAGAAGTGGGCCGGTTTCATATATCAAAGTAAGGAATTAAGGATTAGAAAGGGACAGAACAGGGGACAAAACAGAAACGCTAAATTCAGGTGTCAACCTTTTTAAAATAGTATTTTTCATAAAAATCTAATAACCAAATAGTTAAGGAGCATTATTAGGAAGTTGGCATTTGTAAAGTGTCAACTTTTGTCAACCTTTTGGCAAGCGGCGCAGGACAAAAGCGATGTTGAAAACCCCTCTTTATTATAGAGCACAAAATAAGCTGCAATCCCTTTCCCTAATTCGTCAATTCTGTTATGTTTGCGCCCGATTTTGAAAAGGGTGTAATGAAATATTCAACTACCATGTCTTTCCGCCATATTTTAACTGCTGTTTTTAGCCTTTTCCTGATAAACTTTGCTGTTGCCCAGGAAGCCGAAACCAAAGCTGAAGAGGCCCATCCGGCCACTGCCCACGAAGAGGCAGGAGAAAAGAAATTTGATGCCGGTGAAATGATAATCGAGCACATTACCGATTCTCATGACTGGCACCTTTTTGGCGAAGGCACTTCATCTGTAGCTATTCCACTGCCCGTAATTCTTTATACGGATAAAGGCCTGGACTTTTTCATGAGCAGCAAATTCCACCATGGCCACGAGCATGTGGAAGGCGCTTATACATACGCCCTGGTAGGTAACGAAATTAAAGCCGTTAACGCTGATGGCACTTACAACGAAGAGGCTAAGATCTATGACCTTTCTATCACTAAAAACGTAGCTACCCTGTTTATTGTAGCCGGCTTATTACTGGTTATCTTCTTATCCGTAGCTGCAGCTTATAAAAAGAACCCGAACAAGGCGCCAAGCGGTTTACAGTCTTTCATGGAGCCTTTCATCATCTTTATACGCGATGATATAGCCAAGCAATCAATTGGCCCCAAGTACGAAAAATTTATGCCTTACCTGCTAACCGTGTTCTTCTTTATATGGTTCAGTAACATGTTAGGCCTGGTGCCTTTCCCTCCGGGTGGTGCTAACTTAACCGGCAACATAGCTGTTACCATGGTGTTAGCCTGCTTAACCTTTATCATTATTCTATTGAATGGCAATAAGCACTATTGGGGCCACATTTTTGCAATGCCCGGCGTGCCAAAACCGGTGTTACTTATCTTAACCCCGATAGAAATTATGGGTGTGTTTTTGCGTCCTTTCGTATTAATGATACGATTGTTCGCCAACATTACCGCGGGCCACATTATTGCGCTGGCCTTCCTTAGCTTAATATTCATCTTTGGCGAAATGAACGCTGCCGCCGGTTTAGGTGTGTCAGTATTATCAGTAGCCTTTGACGTATTTATGGGTTTGATGGAAGTGTTGGTTGCACTTATTCAGGCTTATGTGTTCACTCTACTTTCGGCCATTTACTTTGGCGCGGCGGTAGAAGAAGCACATCATTAATCGTGTATTATTTTTTCATATATAAAACCAAACATCATGCTTAACACAGTATTATTGGATGCAGGTGGATTAGGAATCGGTTACGGTATTGCTGCTTTAGGTGCAGGTTTAGCTGCTCTTGGCGCAGGCGTTGGTATCGGTAACATCGGTAAAGGTGCGGTTGAGTCTATCGCTCGCCAGCCAGAAGCCGTTAACGATATCCGTGCAAACATGATTCTTACAGCCGCTCTGGTTGAAGGTGCTGCCTTCTTCGCGATGGTTGTAGGTCTGCTTGTAGTATTCAAGGCATTCCCTGCCTAGTCCAAACAAGTTTTAAACAGGCAGCAAAAGCGGTTGGCTGCGTTGCCTGTTTTTTCACTTTGTTAAGTTGAGTTGGTATTAATTAAAAAGAAATAGAAAAACAGAAATATGGAGTTAGTAAAACCCTCGATTGGCCTTATCTTTTGGATGATCATCATCTTTGGATTGTTGTTTTTCATCCTTGCCAAATTTGCCTGGAAGCCTATCCTTGCAATGATTAAGGAGCGCGAAAAAACGATTGAAGAAACTTTGAACGAGGCCAACAAAGCCCGTGCTGAAATGAGCCAGCTCGTAGCTAAAAACGAAGAGCTGTTAAACCAGGCTAAAGAAGAGCGCAACAAAATACTGCACGAAGCCCGCGAAGCTGCCGAAAAATTAAAGTCGGATATTGTTGAGCGCGCTAACAAAGAAGCAGAAGACAAACTGAAGCAGGCTTTACGCGAAATTGAAAACCAAAAAATGGCCGCTATTACTGAAGTTAAAAACTCAGTAGGACAAATGGCGCTTGAAATTGCCGAGAAAGTTATCCGCAAGGACCTAAAAGGCAGTGCTGAGCATACCGACTACGTGAACAAAATGGCCAAAGAAACAAACCTTAACTAAGCATGAGCTCTTATAGAATTGCGCAACGATATGCCCGCTCGCTGGTAACGCTGGCACAGGAGCAAGGCAAACTTGCTGAAGTTAATAAAGACTTCCGCCGTATGGATGAGATGTTTGAAACCAGCAAGGATCTTAAGGCTGTTTTCAAAAGCCCCATTATCGCTACTGATAAAAAGCTGGCTATTGCCAAAAAGATATTTGAAGGCAATACTTCAGCCATAGTTTACAACTTTATAGTGCTGCTGATAAAAAAAGGCCGCGAGGCTTTTTTACATGAAATTGCTGATGCCTTTATTATGCAATACAATGTTTTAGCCGGCATTACTCCGGTTAAATTCAGCTCAGCAACCAAGTTAGATGCTGCTGAAGTAAACAGGATAATCAACGCACTTAAGGCCAAGGAAAACCTGAAAGAAGTGGAATTGACCGAGGAGGTAGACCCTGAGTTAATAGGTGGCTTTGTGCTAACTTATGGCGACAAAATGGTTGACGCCAGCATTAAGAATCAATTGCACGGTTTCCGCAAAATTGTTGACGACAACTCTTACATCAAGAAATACTAACAGCACTTTTGCTGATAAAATAGTAAGGCGGGTTTTAACCCGCCTTTTTTGTTTCTTTAAGTATATGAAATCAATGCTACCGGCTTCTGTATTGGCATTACTATGTGTTGCAGTAAGTTGCACCAGGCCATCAACAAAAAATACCGGGCCGGAAAACCAACCCCCATCAGTTAATAGCGCCTATAATGAGGCGGACACTATTTCTATTATTAAGGCTACCACCTACACAGGGCATGTTTATCCTGAATTATTTGAAACTTCCTTTTTTGACAGCACAAAAGTGCATTACCTGGGAGACCTCTTTACCTTCTCAACAAAGCAAATAGGAATGTTACATGTAGAGAGTGGTAAACTGGTTACCTGCGATCCTATTAACCTTGGTGTTACTGCGCCATTTACACAAATGTTCCCTATAGGGAATTTCCCGGTGCAATTAGTCCTGGAGGAAGAAGGTAACTACCGGGAGCCAGCTTTCGCCCGTGTTTTATTTTCCGATAAAGAGGTTGTTCGTTGGGAAGATGCTATTACACCGGGGCAACAGCACTACGCGTTAACGGATAGTATTATTCACTGCTACAGTGTAGATGCCGGTATGGGCGTTTTTATAGACTCTATTGCTGCAAATGACTTTAATGCGTTAAGCAACGCCAACTCCACCGGGTTATGGGATAAGGCATTTATGGGTGACTGGCAATGGGGACGTATGTATAGCTTCAATAATCATAACCTTGCCTGCTTTACTACAGGGGCAGGTGATGGT
>CAZUHU010000078.1:0-16089 GCA_964620645.1 uncultured Chitinophaga sp. | reverse complement strand
AAAGGGGCAAGGGTTAAAATAAAATGGGGCAAGTATTTTACTAAATACAGTTTTTAAATATAATTGTAAATCAGCTAATTATAAATTTATAAATACCAATATCGAATCCCTCTCTCTCCGCACTAAAAATCCCGCTTTTTGCGGGATTTTTGCGTTTATGGCGGTTAGATAATGTGTTAGTGTTGTTTATAAATTGCTAGGTGTAACACACTGCCCCGCGTATTTTTATGGCAAATTTTAGGTATGGCCTTACGCACCTTAATTTCAAATTATGCCGACTTCAATTATTGGGCGAACGGTGAAATAGCAGATTGGCTAAGCGGTATTGACCCGGATTTGCTTGTACATCCTGTTGCTTCCAGCTTCACCAGTATCGACTTCACCTTACAACATATTCTTCGAACACAGAAATTTTGGTTGGCTTTTGTTTCCTGTATTGATAACTCAGGTTTTCAGTGGTCGGTAACCGAAGGAAGGCCCCACCAAACATTGACGGAAATTAAGGAGCAATCGCTTGCAATGCGCAATGCCTTTAAGGCCTTTACCGAAAATGACCTTCTTGAAGTGCTACATTTAGATATGCCCTGGGCTAAGAATAGCAGATGTCGCTATGATTACATGTTGCATGTGATAAATCACAGTACTTTCCATAGGGGGCAGATTATTACAATTGCCCGCGGTTTAGGAATAAGGGAAGGTGTTCCCGCAACAGATTACAATATATTCAATTGCTTAAATCAGGCTTAATGGTTTTATGACCACCACTACTACCATTTCGTCCATCTTTGATTGCTCTTTAGAGCGCGCTTTTAAAACGCCTATGCTTTGCGATATTACCAAAGTGCATACGGGTTTTGGGTTTACACCACGGGTAACCCATTGCGAAGACGATGCAGATTGGGGTAAGCCCGGCAGCAGTAAAAAGGTTTTTGTGGCGAAAAATATGATGCAGCCGGGTGGTTGGGCTTCTATGGACAGAGTAATAGAAAGAAAGGAGAACGACTTCTGGATAATTGAAGTAGGTGATTTTAAGGCCTGGATGCTTAGCTTTACCAAGTTTGTAGGCACATGGAAGACCACCGAACTGGCGCCTGATAAGGTGTTGGTGGAGTACAGTTATACTATGCATTCATCTAACCCCTTGCTTTATCCCTTCTGTTGGCTGTTTACCAAAACATTTTGGCGGGTGTATATGAAACGCGTATTGGAGAATATCAGGCGTATGGCTTATAATAACGAGCCTTATTTATATCCTTAACCCCTTTGCCTTGTAATGCAGCAGGATTACTTAGACCGTATTAATAAAGCGTTTTGGTATATAGATGAGAATCTGGAGGCGGAGTTGACGCTGAAAACTGTAGCTGCTGCTGCGTATTACTCCCCCTTTCATTTACACCGCCTGTTTAAGGCTGTTACCAACGAAACGCTAAATAGCTATATAACACGAAAGAGGATAGAACGCTCTGCTATTTTACTTATACACCATAAAAATTTAAGTATAGCACACATTGCTACAAAGTATGGCTTTAACAGCGATTCCGTGTTTTCAAGAACGTTTAAAAAGATATATGGCCAAAGCCCGTCACAATTCAGGCAGGCAAATGCCGGCAACCTTAGCAAGATTAGTAAAGAGGATAGCAAGAATGGTAAAGCCAACTACATAAGCCGGCAATACCTTCGCAACATTACTAAGCTAAAAAAATGGATAGCTATGAATGCGAAAATTAAAATTGCTAATTGCCCGGAAATGAATTTGGTGTATATGACACAGATAGGGGAGAAGGGAATAGAAGAAACTTTTCAGCAAATGCTTAAATGGGCTGTGCCTAAAGGTGTATTAAGCAAACCGGGTAATTATATGTGCCGTGTGTTTCACGACAGCTTCAAAGTTACGGAAGCTGAAAAAGTGAGAATGAGTATAGGCCTTGCCTCGGTAAACAGTTTGTTTAAAGATGAGGAAGTAAGTGCTTCAAAAATAGAAGCGGGCAAATACATTGTAGGAAGTTATGAAATAGGTATGGATGAGTTTGAAAATGCCTGGAACGCTTTATTTATATGGATGAGCGAAAACGGATACAAAAAAGATGACCGCAATCCCTTTGAACTCTACCGTAATAACCCCAATGAGCACCCCGGGAAAAAATTTCAGGTGGACTTCTTTATACCTGTTAAGTGATATGTCAGTTGAACTTAAATAGAATACAGTGTTACATCCAGGTGTTGTAATATACGGTAAGCAACTGTGGAGTAGGAGAATAAGGAAGGCTTATGCGAGGTGTCGCCGGCAACGTGCATGGCAACTGCTTGGCCGTTTTCATCCAGCCACATCATGCCGGAGTCTCCACTCATAAAACCAAGGCCATCACTACTGCGGATAACAAAGTCCCAGTTAGGCTGAGAAACCTGCACAACTGTGCCATGTAGCCATAAATTGCGTGGGCCGGAGAAAGCTTTAAGATCTTTGCCGACCAAATTTTTAGGATAATGAAAGATGTCAGTATTTAGAGGTAAAAACCTGAGCTTAGGAGCAAGTTGCTGAACAAAGGAAGCGGCATATTGAAAGATACCACAGTCTACCACAGGTGGTGATGAACGATGTATAGCAAGTGTTTGGCCGCATTCTACCAGGGTTTGCATCTTCTCATCCCATATTCTAACAATATCGGGATTACTTTTAGGATTAAACAATCCGTCGCTCCCTGCTAATACATGCGCGCAGCTGACCCCACAGTAGATATTAGCACTGGTGCGGGCAAAGCAGCTAAGCGTGCCGTTTTGCGTACCTACCAATATGGAGTATAGATTCACTGCTTAGCAGAGGAACTAAGCACTTTAGTAAATGTATACTTCCCCTGGTCAAATCCTATTTCGTATAGTTCGAAATAGGATGTAGGGGATGTAGCCACAACTACGGGTGCCGGGGTGGGCTTTCTAAGCTCCATAAGCTCGGCTTTTAAACCGTTTGTAAAATTGTCTAACCCTTCATTGAAATCTTTAAAAGCTTTTCCTTTAGTCGGGTCGTAGTATAACTTGCCCATTTCTGAAATGATGTCTACAACCTGCTCTTCTAAAACCTTGGCATCGGCATCGGTGCCTGTAACAGTTTGCAAACGCTGCAACTCTGCCAGGTGTTTACTTAATTTTTCCTGCAAGCTTGTTGCAATCAACTTTTTGCCCGGGTCAGCATCCGGCAGTTTGTATTTTGTTGCAAACTGTTGTAGTTCGTTCTTAATGAATTGTTCCTGTTTTTGAAGTGTTTCTTTGTCGGCGCCCTGCTCAACAGCCGCAGCTACAGGATGTGTAGCGGTATAAGCATCAGCATTGGATTTAATTATTCCCCCTACAGCGTTCATAAGGTCCGAAGGTATTTTACCAATGGCACCTATCAGGTCAGGTATCTTAGAGTCGGACTCCATATTATAAGAACTAAGTACGCTGTTGCTAAAAGCCATACTTAGTTTTGCACTGCCTAAACCGGGTTTAAACTTTACATAACGTGGCTTAGCTAAATCGGGTAGGTAAATGATGGATGTCTTTAAGGCAACATCCTTTGCTCCGTTGTATTCTACCAATAAATAGGGCTTGGTAACATACATGGGTACACCGGTTTCCTTGGTCAAATTCTCGTCTGTATAAACTTTTACGTTTGCACAGCCGGCAAACAGGAGCAGAGCAGCAAATAGGGGGAGTAGGTTTTTCATTTACGGGTTTGATTGTTGAACAAAGCTATGGATTAGCTACAAGCGGCAAATTAAAATGCACTATTTATTTTATATAACCGGAAACCGTTACCTGTTTCCGGGGGGGGGTTAAGGGAAGGCGATACGGATAACCCGGGTTAGCCTTAACGTTCTTAAACAGGTAACCTAATGTATACCGCCCCTATACAATTGCTATAACTAAGTAACTTTGAGGAGCAAACTACCTGTAGTGGAACGCAAACAATTTATTCAATCACTTTTAGCTTTTTCAGCCATGGGCACTTTAAGCAGTTTTGAGCGGTTTACTGAAGAATTACCATTACAGAGTAAAAAGATGCCCGTGTTATTTACATCCCATGGTAATCCAATGGACATTCCCCTTTCGAAAGAGCAGCGCCCGTTCTGGAATTCTCTTTTTGAGTTGGGAAAGGGATTGAAGAATAAGCTGGAAATAAAAGCTGCCCTTATCGTGTCAGCGCATTGGTGTACCAAAGGCACTTTCGTGAACATCTCGAAGGAACAGCAGCAGATTTATGATTACTACGGCTTCCCGAAAGAATATTATACGCCGCAATACCATGCAAAGGGTTCGCCTGATGTGGCCGGCGAGGTAAAGAAGATCGTTACTTCGGTTACCGAAACCGAGGATTGGGGCTTGGATCATGGCGCATGGCCCATGCTGATGCACCTGTTTCCTAATGCCGATGTGCCGGTTTTTCAAATGAGTATTGATTATTACGCTGCACCAAGCTACCACTATGAACTGGGCCGTCAACTAAAGGCCTTGCGCGAGAAAGGGGTTCTAATAATAGGCAGTGGTTCGCTTATACATAACCTACGTATAGCTATGCAGAAGATGAGCAGCGGAGATATGACACCCGCAGGATGGGAAGCTGAATACGATGCCTGGATAAAGAAGCAGATTGACGAGCGTAACTTCAGTAACATTATCAATTACGAAAGCAGCCATAAACTGGGTAAACTGGCCGCACCTACGCCCGACCATTTTGTGCCCGTGCTTTACAGCCTTGGCCTTATGGATGCAAAGGACGAGCTACAGTACTTTTACGAAGGTATGCCTACGTTACCGGCATTCAGCGAACGTAGCTTTATAATTACCTCCTCCTAATAACCTAGTAGTATATTACAAAACCCAGCGTAGGCACTACGGTGCCCGATGCAGTGTTGATGAACTTGTACTGTATGCGGGTAGGGTCGTTGGCATCCAACAATACTTGTCCCGTACTGGCATCTGTAATTGGTAGAAATGTTGGTGAAGTTGGGGCCTTTGCGGCGTAAAAATTCTGAACGTCCAGGTATAACTCAAAACTCCACTTTTTAAAGTACCATTTCTTGGTTACGCGTAAATCGGCTGCATGAAACCACTTGGTTCTTGCAGAGTTAATATTGTTATAATCAAGTATGCCCGGGTTGCTTGGGTTATAGTTAACCAACTGCGATGAAAGGGCAGCGTCAACAGGGGTGTAGGGTGAACCGCCCTGGAAACGTGCCCGCAGGCCCAGTTCCCAGTTCTTCTTGAACTTTTTACCGATGGTAAGGCTGATAATGTTTCGGGTATCCCAAGTGCTTGAAACAAACTTGTCGTTTACATCTTTAAACTGACTCCAGAAAAGGGTATAACTTAAAATACCGTAGAAACCTTTATACAATTTTTGCTCATACAATACTTCCATACCGTAGCTACGGCCATCGCTGGTAGATTTTGCAGGGCCGTTGCCCACTACACCAAATCCTGCACCCTGGTTGGCTAACGATATGTTGTTATCAAGCATAAAAGGAATATTGTAGTAACGCTTAAAAAATCCCTCTACGCTTATGCGGCTGTTGATGGGGGTGGTGTATTCCAAACCGGCTACGGCATGCACATTGCGCATATAGGTTAAGCGGTCTTTATTCTCAAGCGTATTGGTGGAATCCATGTAACCCAATACGGTATAGCTCGGTAACTGGTGGTAGTAGCCTGCGTTACAGTTAAAGCGTAAATTTTCAACCAGGTTAACAGAAATGGCTAAGCGCGGCGATACCTGGTTCCATAGCTGAAGCATGCTCTTGTTATAATCGTTACCATCAAGGCGTACGCCAAACGATAGTTGTACAATATCCTCAATGTTTTGCGAGACGTTGGCAAAGGCGCCAAACTTATTCATCATAAACTTTGAGCTGAACTGCACCTTAGTTAAGCCCGGTTGAGTGAAACGCGCATCAAAAAACGATGAACGATTAGTATAACGCGCCAACTCGTAGTTAACCCCCACGTTATAACGGAAACCTTTTTTACGGCCTGTATATTCCGCCCTGAATTTGTTTTCTGCCTCGGTAGATTTATAATCTGTAATTTTTGTTTTGCTTTTATCGTTGTCCTGCCACTTGTTGAACTCGTTAACCAGCATGTTGCGGCTTAAAAAGAACTGCAGGCTGCTGTTTTCAAAGAAGTGCGAGTACTTTAAGCCAACCATGTAAGTAAGCTGGTTTTGTTCAGGCAGGGTTTGTAACAAAAAGCGTTGTCCTTCGGTTTCATTTTGTTTTGTGTTCAGGCGGTTCATATCGTAAGCGGAAAGAGACAGAAAGACAAACTCATCCTTTGGGGTAATCTTCCACTTAATCTTCATCTGCGCATCGCTGTAGGTAGGTAAAAAAGGAAGTTTTAGGGCCTTAAACAGAAACTGCAAATAGGAGTAACGAACAGAGGCCAGCATAGTGGCGCTCTTCTTTTTGTTGAGGGGAGATTCCATTGATGCGGCAATCTCACTGCTGCCAATGGTAAACGTTCCTCCCCAGCGGTCGTCCCTGCCATCGCGCAGGCGAATATCCATTACCGAGCTAAGTGCATTGCCGCGGTTAACCGGAAAGGCGCTGGAATAAAAGTTTACCTCACGTATGAAGTCAACATTTATTAAACCGGTAGGCCCGCCGCTTGCGCCCTGGGTAGCAAAGTGGTTAATGTTTGGTATCTCTATACCATCAATATAAAAGCGGTTTTCGCTTGGCGAACCACCGCGCACCAATATATCATTACGGAAACCTGCGGAGAAGCCCACACCGGGCAGCGATTGAATTACGCGGGAGATATCGCGGTTGCCACCGGGGTAGCGTTGTATCTCATTGGTGCCTATAGTGCGAACGCTAACCGGGCTTTCCTCATTCTTTACAAAAGGGTTAGCTTTTACTTCCACCTCTTTTAACTCCGTAGTGCTTGGGGATAATTCTGCTACAATTACAGCAGGCTTACCCTTGCTAATTTCTATTTCAAAAATGCTTTTGGGCTGGTAGCCTATACAACTAAGCTTAATATTATAAGTGCCTGCAGGAATGTCTTTTATTTCTGCTTCCCCTTTTTCGTTGGTAACACCGCCAAGGGTAGTTCCTTCAATCTGTATATTGGCAAATTCCAGGGGTTTGCTGCTTCCGCTTTCGGTCAATTTTGCCTGCAAGGTTCCTTGAGCGTGGGCAAATACATATAGGGATAGAATAGTTAAAACAAGTAGGGCTCTTTTCATAGTTATGGTTAGACTGAAGCTATTAGTTGGTTGTAATTGGTCTTTACTTTTCTCTTTTGCCATTCGTATAAAGAGAAATTCATAGATAACAATATGCTGCTGTAAATAAAGTCTTCTACAGGTATTGTTCCAAGTCTCAGGTTCAGGTTTTCAGCATTGTTGTATATAACTATCGGTAATGCCGTTAAAACTCCGTTTACAACAGCCATCGGTATAAGGCTGAGTATATAAGTTATTATCAAGCGCGAAAAAGCCCGATTATCCATTAAAAATGTGGCGGCAATAAAGACGGGTCCGCCAATAAATAGCACAGAAAAAGTGTAGGCTTTGTCGAATAATGGAAGGGAAGCGACAAACATCAATACTCCTATAATGCGCACAGGCCACTTTAAACGTAACTTACTTAAGCTGCTATTACTGAAATAGGCCACTGTTTCGTAAATAAAAGCGCAGGCATAAGGCACCGTTATAAAAAACAATATCTCCTCAACAGGTAAACCGAAAAAATAGTAACCCATTATGTATTGAGGATTAAACCCCCATACGCCATAATGGGTTTTAAAGTAATCCCATACCAGGAAGAAGATAGCGGTTATGGTAATAGCCGGAAACAGGGCTTGCCACTTTTTGTAAAACTTTATTCTGCCTTCGAACGAGCGCAAAAGCGGAATAAGTATAGTGAATACATTAAGGAGAAGATAAGTGTACTTCATCTTCCTGTTTTAGTGCTGGGTTGAAAGCCCGCCGTAAGTCCAGCCTTCTGCAGTAAGCCACTTTTTTAACTGCTGGCCCGCCAGGGTTTCAACAAGCAGCACCAGCTTTTGGAAGTCAGCCACACGTATTCTTGCTTCTTTAATGCGCGAAACCGGCACACGACGGATTTCGCGGAACAGGCGCATGTAATATTTGTAAGCCAATAACACCCCGCCACGTGATGAGGCAGGCAGTTGCATAATACCATGGTATGCCTTTTCGAAATCTTCTGCAACTTCCTGCTCAATTTGTTGCTTGGCTTCTTCCTTAAAGTTGGTAAAGTCAATGCCCGGAAAGTAAACCCTGCCGCGCTCATCAAAATCGCTCTTCATATCGCGCAGAAAATTTACCTTTTGAAATGCGGCTCCAAGGGCTCTTGCTGCAGACTCCAGTTTGTTATATAGGTGTTCGTCACCTTCGGCAAACACTTTAAGACACATCAGGCCCACAACTTCGGCCGAACCGTAAATGTACTCGTTATAGCTATCGCGGCCATGAGCTGTTTCGTACAGGTCCATTTCCATGCTATTGAAAAATGCTTCAATAAGGGGCAGTGGTATGTTGTAGTCGTTTACCGCTTTCTGGAAACTGAACAATACAGGGTTCAGGCTTATCTTATCGCGTATAGCTTCATACGTATCCGCCTTAAATTTTTGCAGTAAGTATTTTTTGTCGTAGCCATGAAAGGTGTCTACAATTTCATCGGCATAGCGCACCATACCATAAATGGCATAAATAGGTGCATGCAGTTTTTTGTGCAGGGTTTGTATGCCCAGCGAAAAGGATGTGCTGTATGCCCGGGTAATATTTTTGCTGCAGGCTGCAGAGGTTGATACAAACAAGTCAAACATGGTTTCCGCGTTTTGGTTTAAATAAGTTGTTTTTCAATACGGCGCTGTACCTCGCCTGCTACCATTTGGCCCGAAATAATTGCCGGCGGTACACCGGGTCCTGGCACTGTTAGTTGCCCTGTATAAAAAAGGTTTTTCACTTTGGGCGATATCATCTTCGGCTTTAAGAAGGCTGTTTGCATAAGCGTGTTAGCCAAACCGTATGCATTGCCTTTATAGCTGTGATAGTCCTTTTCAAAATCTTTAATGCAATAGCTGCGCTTTACAGTAATGTGATTGCGTATATCCTGGCCGGTCCGTTCCTCCAGGCGCTTCATAATCTTGTCAAAATATTCTTCGCGTATTGCCTCGGTATCCTCAATGCCGGGGGCCAATGGCATTAGCAGAAAAATGTTTTCCATGCCTTGCGGAGCTACTGTAGCATCTGTTTTAGAGGGCACGCATGCATAGAAAAGCGGTGCGCTGGGCCACTTAGGCTCTGCATAAATTTCGCGTGCATGCTGCTCAAAGTCTGCATCAAAAAACAAGTTATGATGCAGTAGTCCCTTTACTTCCTTGTTTACACCCAGATAGAATAATAGGGAAGAGGGCGACATGGTGCGTCTATCCCAATAGTTAGTATTGTATGTTCTGCTGTCTTCGTTCAGCAGGTGTTGTTCCGTGTAGTTGTAATCGCTGCCCGATACCACCACATCCGCTTTATACACTTTATCTTTTGTGTAAACTGCTTTGGCCTCGCCACGCTTAACTTCAATTCGGGTTACTTCCTGGTTTAACACAATCTCTACACCCTGGGCTTCGGCAATTGCAATCATGGCCTGTACAATTCGGTTCATTCCTCCCATAGGGTACCATGTGCCTAACACCAGGTCAGCATAGTTCATCATGCTATACATGGCAGGCGTTTTATCAGGGGTTGAGCCCAGAAAAAGAACCGGAAACTCCAGAAGACTGATAAGTGCAGGGTTGGTAAACTTGCTGCGTACTTCGGAACGCAACGATTGGAACAGTTTAAGCTGAAAACTTTTAACCAGCAGCTTTATATCAAAATACTCGCTGATAGAATCGGATATGCGGTGCACATATTCGCTCATAGCGGTGTTGTATTTGTATTCCGCGCTTTGCAAAAACTCTTTCAGTTTCGCGCCGCTTCCCGCTTCCTTCTGTTCAAAAAGGGCTATTAATTCTTCCGTGTTGGCCGGTACGTCAATTTGCTCTGCTTGCGGGTAATAAACTCTATAGGAAGGATCAAGCCGTTTTAGCTCATAAAAATCTGCCGTTGTTTTGCCAAACAGGTTGTAGTATTTCTCAAATACTTCGGGCATCCAGTACCAACTGGGGCCCATATCAAACACAAAGCCATCCTTTTCCCAAACACGGGCACGTCCTCCAGCCTGGTCGTTCTTTTCAAGCACTGTAACCTTATGACCTTGTTTTGCCATTAGTGCAGCAGAACTTAAGCCCGCAAAGCCACTACCAATTACTACTATGTTTTTGCGCTTGTTCATGCTTAGTTATTGTAGGCTGAGTTGGTAACACCCAATACGCGCAGGCGGTCCTGCAATTCCTTACGGGCTGAAAAAATGCGGCTCTTAACCGTGCCCAGCGGCAGGTTTAACTTCTCGGCTATTTCCTGGTAATGAAAACCATTGTAATACATTAAGAAAGGGGCCGTATAATCCCGGCTTACCTCGTTCATTGCTTTTTCAATGTCTTCGGCTAAAAAGGTGCGCTCTGAGTAATTTTTGGTAACCGTGCGGCTGTTGTTCAATAGCGCCGGATTTTCAAACGAATCGCTAACGGTATGGCTCTTTCTCTTTTTGCGATAGTTATTGATAAAGATGTTACGCATTATGGTAAACAGCCATGCTTTAAAGTTGGTGCCTTCAGCAAACTTGTCGCGATTGGCCAGTGCCCTGTAGAAGGTGTCCTGTATCAAATCTTCGGCTTCCTCAAGGCTCTTGGTTAAGTTAAATGCAAAAGGTTTTAAGATGGGCTCGTACTGTTTCAGGCTTGTATCAAGGGTTTCCATTGCTTCCATTTGTTTAACTATTTATTGTAAAAGTTAAACAAAAATAAGTTGATGCCTTGATTTGACCTAATTTTTTGTTTAATAAAAATGTTAAAAGATTAAACAGAAAAGAGGGAGCTGTTTAACAGGGCAAGCGGAGACTTGCTATTTGATAACCTTAATAAGGCTTTCAAGAGACTGAATACCAATACAATTGGGTGGGAGCGGAGTATCCAATGTGGCCAGATGAGCACCGCCTACCAGCACCTTGTATTTACCACCGCCTGCGGACAGTTGCTGCAGGTATTTGTTTAAGGGCATTTCAGTTGTAGGCACAGTTATATAGGTAAGAAGGTAATCGGGTTTAAACGATTTAATTACAAAACTAAGCTCGCCAATAGGCAGCGAACAACCTATATAAGCTACTTCGTGGTTGTGTTTACGCAGAAAGTATTCAGTAAAAAGAAGCAACAACTCATGCGTTTCACCCTCGGGCAAAAACAAAACGAATTTTTTAGTGGCTGCGGTTCTTTTTACAAAAATGCTATCGGTGGCAGCAAGTATTTTACGGCGGATGAGGTTAGAGATAAAGTGCTCCTGCACTACCTGCACTGAGCCTGTTGCCCACAAAATACCGGTGCGTATAAGGAAGGGGAAAACAAGTTCGATAAAAGCTTTTTCGAAGCCAAGGCGGGTTAGCGCCGATGAGAGGGCCTTTTCAAAACGCTCCTCGTCAAAATCAAGCATAGAATGAACCATGGAGTCCATCATGATATCAGGCTCCTTGGTACCTTCATAAACGTTCAGCACCTCACGTTCCAGTTCATCCTGGCGCATTTCGGCAATGCGCGAAATTTTAATGCCATTGCGGTTAAGCGTACCGATGTTTAAAATCATCCGCAATTGTTCATCAGTATAGTAGCGTATGTTGGTATCGGTGCGCAGTGGCTTAAGAAAATCGTAGCGCTGCTCCCATATGCGCAAAGTATGGGCTTTAACTCCCGAAAGAATTTCAACCTCTTTTATTGAATACTGCGCCATAAGAAAAATACTGTTTACAAGATTACTTAAACGAAACGCGATACGCTTTTATGTTTTGCACATTGCCTGAGCTTACTGAACATATTGCCACCCACTTTTAAAAGATGATATTGTGGCCTCTTAAATTGTTAGGCAGTAAAGGAGCGTCAAAATACTGCTTATCTACCCACAGCATACCGTATGATACTGCAGCATCCTTACTTACATCGGCGTGATGGGCCTTGTGCGCTTTGCGCAAAGCCTTTATATAGCGGTTATCCCAACGGGTAAACCACTTAATGCGTTGGTGTATCAATATATCGTGTACAATAAGGTAAGTAAAGCCATAAAGGGCAATGCCTAAGCCCAGAAAAAATTTCCAATCGAAACCGGCATTTACACCGGTAATTATGAGCGCTATACCCGGTGTTGCAAAAATCAGGAAGTAGAAATCATTCTTTTCAAAAAATCCCCTGCTTTTTTGGTGGTGCGACTTATGCAGGCTCCATAAAAAGCCGTGCATCACGTATTTGTGCATTACATGGGCAATCCACTCCATTCCCGCAAAACCAATTACAAGTGCCAATACGTTTATCATACAGCCAATAACAAAGCAGTGCCACAAAAGTTCGCGCTACAGGCCCAACAGCCAATCGGCTACTAAAAAAAGCATGAGAATAAGAAGATAGGCTACGCCGACCATATTGACGGTTTTCTTAATCAGTAGCCTGTAAGCCAGTTGTATTGGCAGGGCTACTACAAACCAGGCGCCGTAGTTTTCAAGCCCCGGCCAAACATTTTGCCAAACCCAAAAGTTATGGCGTATGGCAAAAGGTTCAAGCATTACATCTACTAAAACCATTAGAAAGGAAGCAGCCAGAATACTTCTCCAGCCGGGCTCAATTAGCAGGCCCACGGTTAAAGCGCAAACGTAGCCAAGTAATACCCAGTTAAGCCCGATGATAACGGGCACCCCTGCAATTTGCCAGCCAAACAAAGGCGTGTAATAATAAATGCCGAAGGGTTTGCCTGTGTTAACGCCGGCTATTTCGGCAGCCATGCCTACTAAAAAAGCAATAGTGCAAAAAGCTACAAACTTTAGGTTAAGCGGTTTATGAAATGCCGTTACCAGTACAAGGCTAAGTAGTAAATTAACCCACGATACCGATTGGAAGATGGCTGAAGAAGCAGGCAGGTTTAAGCCCGCAACGCCAATAAGGTGGTTTATAGCCATAACACCTACTACCACCGAGGTGTAGGTAGATTCTTTTTTAAGGCTGGCCGTCTGCAACAAGTTGATCAATAATTTTGGCTGAAAGTAAGCAAAGTGGAACACCACCACCGGGATGCACGCTTCCGCCGCAAAAGTACAGGTTTTTTATACTTCTCGAAAAATTGGGATGCCGCAAAAAGGCTGAATATTTATCATTTGAGCTGCTGCCATATAGGGCGCCAAGGTAGGAGAGGGTTCTTTCCTCTATGGTTTTAGGGTAGTTTACTGTTTCAGAAACTATGAGCGGCTCTATGTCAACCCCTAACTGCTCACGCAACTTGTTAAGGATATTAGTACGGGCAGTGGCAACAAGTTGTTCCCAGTTTTGACCACTGTCGTGCGGTACATTTATAAGGGTAAACCAGTTTTCGCAACCATCAGGGGCATGTTTTGGCTGATACTTTTTACTGATAAACACGTACACGGTTGGGTCGGTATAAATGGTTTTCTGATTCGTAAGGCAGTCAAATTCCCTTTCGTAGTTGCCGCTAAAAAAAATGTTATGCAGGTCCAGCTCTTTAAACTCCCGCTTGATGCCCCAATAGAAGATCAGAGCAGAAGTTGACTTTGGATGATTGATTATTTTTTCAGGCGCTTTTTCGTTTGGCATAAGGCGTTGGTAGGTATAAACCACGTCCATATTGCTGGCTACAATATCCGCAGCATGGAAGGCGCCGTTCACATACACGCCTTCTGCCTTTTTGTTTTTTACCTCAATCTTTTCTACCAGTGCGTTAAAATGAAACTCAACCCCCAACTCGGTGGCTAATTGGTGCAAACTGCGCGAGAGGTCGGGCATACCACCATCTAAAAAGTAGCCACCTTCGTTGTATTCGGGGTGCGCTATAACGTTTAATGTTGAAGGAGCCAGGTAAGGGTTAGAGCCGTTGTAGGTAGCATAACGATTAAACAACTGCACTACGCGGGCATCCTTAAAGCTTTGTTCGTTAGCTTTATTCATATTGGTGTCAATACCAATTAAAGGAAGTTGAAATAAAGCCTTGAGCGATTTCAGGGTTAGGTAGGTTCGTAGTTTATGAACAGAGTTAAACAGGAAAATATCCTTGGTTAACTCGTACACCTTTTTGATCCGTTTTAAGTGTGCCAGTACATTTTTGCCGGGTTCACCGGTTTTTTCCTCAATCTCCTTGGCAAATTTTTCAGGCCGTGCATATGCGCTTAAGCGCGTTCTATCTGCAAAAAAGTAATTGCAGATAGGATCAATACGATGATACTTATAGTAATCAGCAGGATTGCGTTGACACAGAACAAAAAGCTCGTCCAACAATTCGGGAAACGTGAACAGAGAAGGGCCAAAGCCCCAAAAGAATCCGTCCTTCTCAATTTTAGTTGCTTTGCCGCCATAAGATGAATAGGCTTCAAACACTTTAACCTTGATGCCGCGGCGAGCCAGGCGCACAGCCGTTGCTAAACCACCCACACCGCTACCAATTACTATAGCTGTTTTCTTTTTCACGCTACTATAACGCTTAAAGGGCTTATTTGTTCGTAATCAAGCCTGTATAGTAAATCCGGCTCATCTTTTTAGTTAAGATGATTGGCGCCGGTAATCTCTTTTTAATCTACAGGCATGGTAGATTTTGATACTTTCGGCCCGCATTTATTATGACAGAATCGCACTTAAGAAGCATCATAAAGGGGGTATCGTGGCGCATTATAGGCACGCTGGATACCATGATGATTTCCTTTTGGGTGCAGTATTTTCACCTGTTGCCGGCTAAGGCGGGAGCGAAAGAAGCCAGCCATAGTGAAATGGCCTCCAATGCCATGTTGATAGGCCTGGTAGAGTTGTTTACCAAAATTTTCCTTTACTACGTACACGAACGTGTATGGCTTTACTTTTTAAAAGGGAAGGAGCAAACTAAGGCCGTATCCATAGCAAAGGCGGTAAGTTGGCGGGTTGTAGGTTCATTAGATACTATGCTGTGGAGCGGGGTAATATTGAAGGACTTTCAGAAGGGAGTGCTTATAGGCCTGCTGGAAGTGGTTACCAAAATAGTGTTGTACTATTTTCATGAACGTGCCTGGCAACGCCTGCCTATTGGCACGGTGCGCCGTTGGTTTGGCATTAAAAAGCAGGATTAACTACAATACTTCCGCAGCTATAAATATGCTGCCTGCAACCAATATTAAATCATTTTTAACGGCGGACTTACGGGCAGTTTTAAAGGCCGCCTTTACACTCTTATAACTTCGGCCTTGCAGTTGGAAGGTTGCTGCCTTTTCACGTAATTCTTCCGCATCCATACCGCGCGGTATATTGGCTTTGCAGAAGTAATAGGTAGCCTGTTTAGGCAGCAATGGGAAGTTTTTGCTGATGTCCTTATCGCTTACTGTTCCGAAAACAAAATGCAACCGTTTAAACTTCAGCTTTTTCAGTTCGGCTGTTATCATGCGCAGGCCATCTTCATTATGGGCGCTGTCAACAATCACCATTGGTTTTTTGCTTAACACCATCCAACGGCCGAAGAACGCAGTATTCTTTATTACATTTTTAAGGCCGCGCTTAATAGCCTTGTCTTTTATATGCAGCCCTTGTTTATTAAGTTCATCAATGGCCGCTAAAGCAGTAAGAGCGTTCTGCTGCTGAAAATCGCCCTGTAATGCACTTTTAAAATGCTGTTTGCGCTTTAGTTTATCGGCAAACGCAATGTTCGATCGTGTTTCTGCAGCCTTAGCTTTAAACACGCCCTCGGTTTCCTTTTGCGTTTTGCCGATAACAACCGGTACAGCTGGTTTAATGATGCCTGCTTTTTCACCGGCAATTTTCTCCAGCGTATCACCTAAAAACTGTTGATGATCGAAACTGATATTGGTAATAACAGATAGGATAGGAGTAATGATATTGGTAGAATCTAAGCGGCCACCCATTCCTGTTTCAATAACGGCATAGTCCACCTTCTTTTCCTTAAAGTAAACAAATGCCATTGCCGTGCTTATT
>CAZUHU010000077.1:13855-16143 GCA_964620645.1 uncultured Chitinophaga sp. | reverse complement strand
CACTATTACATATTCACCTTCATTACGTAAGCACTTACTTATTTTTCCACAAAGGGATTCACAGCCACCCCAGTGCTCGATGCCAGACTTTTAATTTTTGACGCCTTAAATGCCCCTTGCCATCTATTAGGCAAAAGTTCACATTCTTAATCTGTATTTGACTTTTAATCTCAGAAAGGCCATTTGTCACGCCAATGTCATATTTGTTTTGTAAACATCACTTTTTTGGTTTCATTTGCGTCCCTAACAATAGAAAGGGTTAATTTCACTTTCAATTATTTCTAAACCAAAACATCAAAAAACTAAAAAATCAGCCATGAAAAAGTTTTTTACACTTTTTTGTCTTGTAGCCTCGGTTTTTGCGTTGAGTGCGCAAAGCAATTACAGGCCAATGGACGCAGCCTCTGCCGCTAAGGTAAGAGTTGCCCCTCCTGTTACTAAAAAGGCCAACACAATTAGTTCTAGCCGTGCTGCTACAACTAATATCTACCTGGATTATGACAACAATGATGAGACCTACGCTACAAACATGACGTACGACTACACCCGTTACATATGGGAAATCAACCGTCGTTATGGCAACACAGATAACCTGAATATGGATTATGCTGCTGTATACTATGATACTTTACAGTATGTAGACGGAAACAATGCACTACAGTTTTACCCGCTTGCAAAAAGCACTTTGACTGTTGATAGCTTTGATGTAATCTTCATCCACAACAATACTACCGGCGGTAGCGATTCTATCACTTTTACCTTATGGCAGAGTGGTGCTGAAACCGTAACTAACTACGGCGCACCAAACGCTACTTTTACTACTCCTAAACTGTGGGATACCACTATTGTAGTAAACACCAGCATTCCTTTAAACACTACCAACTATACTATTTTAACCTTCTACCCTAACGTTACATTACCTCAGGGTAAAGGTTTTGGCCTACGTGCCGATTTCGCAGGTGATACTGCTAACAAATTCGAACTGTTAGCCGGCTACCGCGACCAGTGTGCTGCTGCTTGTTTTGCTGAGGCTTCAGTTGCCGGTAACAACAGTGCTTACTACTTAAACCTTACTACTCAAACCGGCACTAACCTGTCTGGCTACTTTGAGAACATCGGTGCAAGCAACATCTTCTACGATTGCGACGCCAGCGGCGGTTTTACTGCAGGTGGTTGCGAAAACTTCCCTATTCAAAACTGGGTTCTTCCTGCATATGTTACAGCTACAATTGATTACGGTGTAATCATTTCGGCTGATTCATTAAAAGGATGCCCCGGCAGCACTTTAACCTTAAATGCTAACGCATTCGGTTCAAATGCTACCCCATACACTTACAGCTGGGCTACTACCAGCGGTAACCTTAGCAGCACTACCGATCCTTCAGTTGATTTAACTATCGGTACAAGCAACGCTACTGTAACTGTAACTGTAACTGATGCTAACAACGCTACAACAACAGCTACTGCAGTTGTAAGCTCTAAAGGCATCAACATCTCTATAACAAACCCTAATCCGCTTACTATTAACTGCGGCGCTAACGCAACAATTACTACTTCTATAAGCGGTACTACTACCGGCAAAAACTACACATGGAGCACCGGTGCATCTGGCACTACTACTTCATCTGTTCAGGTTCAACAGCCGGGCACTTACTCAGTTACTGTAACTAACAACTCAGGTTGTTCAGCCAGTGCTTCATTATCAGTACAATACCCTGGTGGCTTAAACAACAACGTAAACTTTGCTGTGCCTAACCCACCAAACTGTGCCGGTAAGCCTATCACTTTCGATAACACTTCTCAGCGCTTAAATGGCTGGAACTTTACATGGACCTTCGGTGACAACAACACCGGTTTCTCTGAAGACGGCGTTAACACTTACGCTACTGCAGGCCAGTACAACGTTAAGTTAACTATGGATAGCGCTGGCTGTTCATTCTCTTCTATTACCAAAGCTATCACCATTCTGCCTGCTACCAACGCAGCTTGTTTAGTAGGTGTTGATGATATCACTTTCGGTGGTGGTGTTGCAATCGTTCCTAACCCATCTAACGGTAACGTTCAAATCTCTGTTAACTCAGTAGAAAAGAACCTGTCAATCCGCGTTTACAACGTAATTGGCTCAGAAGTTAAATCGTTCAGCACTACTGATGTTGCTTCTACTTTCAACAAGAGCTTCGACTTCAGCGACCTTGCTAACGGTACTTACTTAGTTAAAATTCAAACTGCTGACAAAACCGCTGTTAAGCGTTTAACTATCAGCAAATAATTGGTTTAGATAAATAATT
>CAZUHU010000077.1:3184-13755 GCA_964620645.1 uncultured Chitinophaga sp. | reverse complement strand
CGCTAACATCAAAACGCCACTAATCAACATACATATAAACAGACACTCTGTTTAAAGGTGGAGAATTACGAAGGGGTATTGTTCCACGCCCAAGTATCTTTGGCGGCATCTATGGCGATTAAATTCACATTTTACGGCCACGCCTGCTTTGGCGCTAATGTTGGCGGCAAAAACCTGCTTTTCGACCCTTTTATCCGCTATAACGAGCTGGCTAAAAATGTTGATATACAAGGTATACCGGCGGATTATGTGTTTATCAGCCACGGCCACCAGGACCATGTTGCCGATGCACTGGATATAGCCACACGCACCGGGGCAACCATAGTATCTAACTTTGAGGTAGTAAGCTGGTTTGAAAAACAAGGGGCGCAAAAAACACACCCCATGAACCACGGCGGCAAATGGAAATTTGACTTTGGCACTGCTAAATATGTTTATGCTACGCATAGCAGCGTAATGCCCGATGGCACTTATGGCGGCAACCCCGGCGGCTTTGTTATTGAAAGCGCCAATGGCAACTTTTACTACAGCGGCGATACGGCTTTAACAATGGATATGCAGTTAATTCCGCTTACTTGCGGAAACTTAAGTGTAGCTTTGCTGCCCATTGGCGGCAACTTTACCATGGATGTTGCAGAAGCCATACTTGCCTCCGATTTTGTAAAATGTAACAAGGTAATTGGCTTACACTACGATACCTTTGGCTATATAAAAATTGACCACCAGGCTGCCATAAATGCCTTTAAAGCCAAAGGCAAGGAGTTGATATTATTAAACATTGGCGACAGCATTGAGATTTAAACAGAAAAGGAAATATAATGAGCGGTAAAAAGAAGAATGAAGAAAAAACCAGGCTGGGCAAAATAATAACCCTGGCAAACCAAAAAGGCGGTGTAGGTAAAACTACCTCAGCAATAAACATTGCTGCCAGCCTTGCCATTTTGGAGTACCGCACTTTGTTGGTGGATGCCGACCCTCAGGCCAATGCCACATCAGGCGTAGGGTTTGACCCCAAGGCTATTAAAACAAGCATCTACGAATGTTTGGTAGGCGAAACCAAGGCCAAGGATATTATACTGGAAACCGAAACCCCCAACCTTTATCTACTGCCATCTCACCTTGATCTGGTAGGTGCAGAAATTGAATTGATAAACCACCCCAACCGCGAGAAGATCTTTAAACAGATACTGGATGAAATACGCGGTGAATATGATTACATTATCATTGATTGCTCTCCATCGCTTGGCTTAATAACCGTTAACGCCCTTACAGCTGCCGATTCGGTGCTGATACCCGTGCAGTGCGAATACTTTGCATTAGAAGGTTTAGGCAAGCTGTTAAACACCATTAAAATTGTACAAAGCCGCCTTAACCCTAAATTGGAAATTGAAGGCATTGTGCTTACCATGTTTGACCCTCGCCTGCGCCTGGCCAACCAGGTGGTAGAGGAAATACGCCGCCACTTTGAAACCATTGTGTTTGATACAGTAATACATCGTAATACCCGTTTAGGCGAGGCCCCAAGCTTTGGCAAACCGGCTATTATGTATGATGCCGAAAGCAAAGGCAGCATAAACTATATGAACCTGGTGCGCGAAATGCTGCAAAGAAATGACGCCACCAATATTCCTAATAGCCACAAAGAGTTTAATTTAGTGGCTGAAAACGACGATCCGGTTACAGAAAGCTAACCGGAATTTTTTTCACTATATACTAACCTTTCAGGAAGATGACGGAAAAGAAGAAAAGCGTGCTCGGGCGCGGTTTAAGCGCATTGCTCGAAGCAAACGATACCACATCAAAACCCGCTGACAATAAGTTTACCAGCAACCTGGGTACACAATCAGGTGTTGTTATCAATATTCCGTTGGAGCAAATTGAGGTTAACCCCTTTCAGCCCCGCACAACTTTTGAAGAAGAAAGCCTGAACGAACTTGCTGATTCTATAAGAATACATGGCGTAATACAGCCTATTACAGTTCGTAAAGCCGAGAATAACAAATACCAGTTAATAGCCGGCGAAAGACGTTTGCGCGCCAGCAAACTGGCGGGCAAAAAAGAGGTGCCTGCTTATGTACGCACCGCCAGCGACCAGGAAAGTATTGAGATTGCGCTTATTGAAAACATACAGCGCGAAGACCTTAACCCGCTTGAAATTGCCATAAACTATAAGCGCCTGCAGGACGAATGCGATTTAACGCAGGAGCAACTGGCCGAGCGCCTGGGCAAAAACCGCAGCACCGTAACTAACTTTTTACGCCTGCTAAAGCTACCACCGGATATACAGGCCGGCCTACGCGATAGCAAAATAACAATGGGCCATGCCAAGGCATTAATGTCTATTGACCATATGCCTACCCTGCTTGCTGCTTTTAAAGAAGTAATAGCAAAGGGAATGAGTGTTCGCCAGGTAGAAAGCTACGTTCAGGGACTTACCGAAAAGCCTAAGAAGAATACGCCAGCCGGTTCAAATAAAACGAGCGAACAGCCGTTTATGCTCAAAAAAATGCAGGACCAGTTAATGAGTAGCCTTTCTACCAAGGTTAGCATTATCCGCACTGCTGATGCAAAAGGAGAAATCATTATTAAGTTTTATAATGATGATGACCTGGAGCGTTTAGTTGAAACTATTACTGCTGTATAAACCATTACCATTTTGGCAACAAAAAAACATCTGTACCTCTGCTTGCTGTTGCCTTTTCTCCTGTTCTGTTCAGTTAATCTGTTCAGCCAGGATATTGATTCCCTTGGGTTAGATACTACCACCAAAACAATGGTTAAGCCGCGGTTTAACACGGGCGATACTATTGCCAAGCCTGCTATGGTAATGGATAGCACCAAAGCAAAAGTTGATTCCGCCGTAACGGCCACGGCATCCGTAAAAAAGAAAAGACACAGCCCTTTAAAAGCGGCGCTATTCTCTACGGCATTACCGGGCTTAGGGCAGGGTTACAATAAAAAGTATTGGAAAATACCCATTGTATACGCCGGGCTGGGTGGCCTTGGCTATGCTGTTTATTACACCGCCAGCAACTTTACCACCTACCGAAACGCCTACCGGTTACAAATGGATGAAGACCCCGCAACGCTGGGTTCAGTGGATGGAATTGATGATCCGGCAACCCTTAAATCGTACCGCGATTACTACAAACGTTATCTGGATATATCTGCTATTTGCACTGGTGTTTGGTATGCCCTAAATATTGTTGATGCCGCTGTAGATGCTCACCTGTTTGAGTGGAATATGAAGGACGACCTTAACGTTAGCTGGCGACCGGTTATGATAAACGGTACCTCCAATTATCCTCAGGCAGCTGTTGGAGTAAACATCCGCCTTGGATTTTAGGATTTCTTCCTGCTACATGAATCGTAATAACAAAAAATGGTTGGCGAAAACGCCAACCATCCGAAAATTATAACTTGACTATTATCTTATTCTCAAATCATCCTATCAGCATATTCCCTTATTGCGCCTCAAATCTAATCTCCTGGATAGATAAGCTGGCGCCGTTTACCTTGGCATATACATAGGTACGGTAAGTACCTCCGCTGGTAGTTAAATTACCTACAAAGTACTTAGAACCCTCAGGGCTGGTACCCTCGTGAGCAACGCTAAAGGCCTTAGGCTGGTTTTTGGCAAAGAAATCCTTCAACACAATCTCAGCCTGTGTTTTGCTATAGCTTTGGCTGGCATCCTTAATGGTAATTTCTACATTACCCTGAAAGTTTGCCGCTAAAGCAGAAGCATTACCACTGCGGATAGCGCCGGCTATACCGTCAAAACTCTGCGCACGGGCAGGAACGGTAAAAAGAGCTGTTAAAGCAATAAAACCCACTAAAATCAATACATTCTTCGTTTTCATACAGACTAGTGTTCTAATTCTATGCCAATAATGGCCGGCTGAGTTATTTAACGAATATATACAATTAAGTGCCTCGTTTACAGCCTACTTTTTATACGCTTTCAGGGCCTTTTTAGTCACATAATAGGTATTGGTGGCCTTATCAAACTGAAAAGCAGACAAGGCAACAGCGTTTATGCGATAAGCCGAGTTCTTTTTATCCGTCAGGCGTACGGTAAACTTCGCAGTCTCTTTACTGGCATCCAGCACCATTAAGGTGTATCCACCGCGGCCGTTGCCCTCAGCTTCATACAACATGTTAGCTGTGGCATCTTCAACCTCCACCTTTTTTATGGTAACCTTAGTAAACAGTTTAGGCTTTTTGCTGTTTTTACGCACTTCAAGTGTAAAGGTATCAACCTTGCCGCAGCCCGGCACAAGCTTAAAGTCAAAGTTAACGCAGCCACAAGGTGGAATGCGCTTAAACACAAAGTATTTCTTACCCTCCATCTCAAACATTTCAGGCTTTTCATTGCTTGGCGCCCACTTGGTTCGGCCATTTTCGTCCAGCACCTGGTCCCACAAAATCAGGTTTCCTAAATCGCACTGCAGGGGCTCACGCACAGGCACTAAAATTTCAACAGGTTTTGTTGCGCTGCAAAGCTCGCGGTTAAAGCAGCATATCAAATTGCTGATGAGAGGCTCGTTACCGGTGGTCATGGTAAGCATATTGTTAGAGCGCATCTCGGTAGTATTGGTAATCAACGTTACCGGAGATGCCCCTCCTCCCCCGTTGCTAACGTCAGAAGCAACCAACCCCGCTTCAACGGTTTTGTTATAGTTGCCTTCCACAAAATTCATTTTCACGCCATTGCTGAAGGTTAAGTGAATCTGCTTTGGCGGTGGCGGGGCCTGTGGCTTGGCTATGCTCTCGGTATCAATAAAGGCGCTTACAATATCTACCCTGCGGTTCTTTGCCTGGTTTTCTGAGTTGGTATTAGCTACACGGGGGTCTGTTTCACCATAATACTTCACAAACAACAGGGCCGTATCAATGCCATGCGTGCTCAGGTACTTGTATACCGAAGCCGCTCTTTTTTCCGATAGTTTTTGGTTATAGGTTTCGCTGCCCACATTATCCGTATGGCCTGCTATTTTAATACGGCTTATCTGGCTCTTTACCGCTAAAAGCGAGTCAATTTCCTTTAAATGCTTAGGGGTTAGCTCATACTTATTTGTTTCAAACATCAGCCTAACAGTATCCATTTGCGCCTTAGCACTAAACACGCAAACAAACATGGCAATGACGAGCGTCAGGTTCTTCATCTCCGGGGTTTGTATTCAAAAATAAGAAAGTGGAGTACATTTGCAGCCCATGAACAAGAAAGTTGTCCTCATTATAATGGATGGTTGGGGAAAAGGCGCCAACCCAAAAGCAAGCGCTATAGCCCAGGCCAATGTGCCTTTTATTGAAAGCCTTTACCGTAATTACCCTAACAGCGAGTTAATAACGCATAGCGAAGCTGTTGGACTGCCTAACGGGCAAATGGGCAACAGTGAGGTGGGGCACTTAAACATTGGCGCAGGCCGCATTGTTTACCAGGAACTGCAACGCGTTAATGTAGCTATTACAAGCGGCGAACTTAAAGCCAACAAAGTATTGAACGATACTTTTGCGTATTGCAAAGCCAACAACAAGCCTTTGCATCTTATGGGCTTGGTTTCCGATGGTGGGGTACACTCTCATATAAACCACGTTAAAGCCCTTTGTGATTATGCTAAGGATTACGGCTTAAGAAGCGACCAGGTGTTTATCCATGCCTTTACTGATGGCCGCGATTGCGACCCCAAAAGCGGCCTTGGCTTTATTAAGGAACTGGATGAGCACTTAAAAACCAGCGGCGGCCATATAGCCACTATATGCGGGCGGTATTACGCCATGGACCGCGACAAACGTTGGGAACGCGTTAAGCTTGCTTACGACCTGCTTACCAAAGGCGAGGGCAAAAAGACTACCGATATTATTAAAGCAGTTGAAGATAGTTATGCTGAAAATGTAACGGACGAGTTTATTAAACCCATAGTACGCACCAATGCTGATGGTATGCCTTATGCGCAGGTGTGGGATGGGGATGCAGTAGTTTGCTTCAACTTCCGTACGGACCGTTGCCGCGAGATTACCACAGTACTAACCCAAACAGACATGCCGGACTACGGTATGAAAACTCTTAAGCTGCATTACGTTACCATGACCAACTACGATGAAACCTATAAAAACGTGGGGGTAATTTTTGATAACGATAAAGTAGAGAACACCCTTGGTGAGGTAATAGAGAAGAGCGGCAAGAAACAGATACGCATTGCTGAAACCGAAAAATACCCGCACGTTACCTTCTTTTTTAGCGGTGGCCGCGAAAAGGAGTTTAAAGATGAGAAACGCATTTTGGTTCCCTCGCCTAAAGTAGCCACCTACGATTTACAGCCCGAAATGAGTGCGCCTGAGGTAACTGATAAAATTGTGGCAGAACTGCAAAGCGGCTGGCCCGATTTTGTTTGCCTTAACTATGCTAACCCTGATATGGTAGGCCATACCGGCGTGTTTAAGGCAGCAGTTAAAGCAGTTGAAACTATTGATGCCTGTGTAAAACGCGTGGTGGAAGCCGGCCTTGCAAACGGCTATACCTTTTTAATAACTGCCGACCATGGCAATGCCGATTACCTGGTAAACGAGGATGGCAGCCCAAATACGGCGCACACTAAAAACCCGGTTCCATTGTTTTTGGTGGATAATGATTACCACCCACAATTAAAAAACGGTAAGCTGGCGGATATAGCACCAACTGTATTAGAACTAATGGGTATTGAGCAGCCCAAGGAAATGACAGGCGAAAGTTTATTGCCTTAATCCTTCCATATAGTATTAGCGTTTAGCCTTAATACTTTTCTCCTTAATGCTGAAGTCATCATCGCCAACTACCATATAGCGGATGATAACATGGCCGGGCTTATTTTTATCTATAGAAACCGCATCCACACCGTCCTCCCATTGCGTGCAGTGCGTGTCAAAGGGGTTAACCACATTTATCCATTTATCATTGCGGAAGGAGAACACATGATACTGATGCCAGCAACTGGTAAACCAGCCGGGTAGCATGCCCACATCGTCAGCGCCATCCTCATTTAAATCCCCTTCATTTACAGGTGAACCATCAATACAATCCTCCATTGGTATTGCCGGTATGGTTGCGTCGGAAAAAGTAATATAACCGGTGCATGGTCCATCGCACTCAAACTGGTCGGTTGTAGAGAGCTTAGGAGGGTTCAGCCACATTCTTTCCTTTTTTCCATCACCGTTAAAATCCCCTTCAATAGTGTCGGATTCTTCAACCAGCAACACTTTTTGCTGCGCAACTGTATCCTTTTTTACCGGGGCTATGGTATCAACCTTTGCCACTGGTGGTGCGGCCTCTTGTGGTGCAACTTTCCTTTTGCAGGCTGCAAAAGCTAATAGTATTAAAATGGCAACTACCGCTTGGCGCTTCATATTAGTTAATGATCTTTTCTAAAATCTTTCTTTCCCACTCAGTCCAGCTAGCAAGGCTCAACAAGGCCTTGGCTTTATCATGCTGAACAGGGTTTTGCAAAAAGGCCTTTAAAATTCTGGTTGACGGGCCGTTTAAGCGGTTATTGGTGTAAGTGGAAGCATTCATAAGGTTAAGCAACACATCTTCATCGCAGTAGTTCATCCTTTCCAACGCCTCTGCAGCTTTAACTCTGGTGCGAAATTCGTATCTGTTACTGGTATAACCCGTCAGCTCTTTTATTTCAGCCTGGGCGCCCTGGCCCAGCATATTGGCTTTTAAGGTCAGCTCCAGCCATGCAATGCGCACATTATTATTTATCCCTTTAAGTTCACCAACCTGTGCCAGGTATTGCGCCTGCTTATCAGGGTAAGCACGGCATAATTTCCGTAAAGCGCTTTCAATAGTATAATAAGATGTATCCACCAATAACTTTTCAGTAGATGCCTGCAAACTAACAGGTATATCGTCCAGCACTTCAATAGCTTGCTTGCGCACTGTAAAATCAGCGTCCGCCATTGCCTTTTTAAATAAAGCCACTGTTTTTTCATGGTGGTCTTTACCAAGCTGTCGCAGCATTTCATTCTTGTTATAAGCGCTCTTTTCCTTGTCAAACAAGCTAATTAAAAAGTCCCGCTTCTTATCGGCATCATAAGTTTCTAAGGCAAGTATAGCATCGTAACGGTCCAGCATATGCGTTGCCTTTGCCGCCTGTGCACACAATTCTTCATACGTGCGCTGGAAATATGTTGTTTTTAAAACATTGCTTGAAGGGTCAAACAAGGTGTAATCCACTTCCTTACCTGCGGGAACATCAACTGCTATGGTATCCGCAGGTCCGTTTGTCCACGCCCGCTTGCTGTAAGTGCTTCCATCTTTACAATGCACTTCATATACAATCGGCATTTTAAAGGCAGAGGTCATCTCATCCATCAGGTGCGTTTGAATAACCGTGAAAACAACTTTATCTGCCTGGCGTGTATAGCTAACATTGTAATTAGGTATACCTGTGCGGTAAACCCATTGGTCAAAAAACCAATCGAGGTTTATGCCGGCATAATCCATAAAAGCAAATTGCAAGTCGTGGTTCGATACATTGCCATAAGCATGTTCCTTAAGGTAGCTGCTTATTACCCTCTTGTAAACCGAATCGCCAATAGTGTAACGGATCATATCCAGCACAAAACTGCCCTTGGGGTAAACGCGCGGGCTGCCGCCACGGCTATCTGCAATAGGGTAACGGTCAGCACGGTCAGCGTTAATGGCCTGCACCGCTTCACTCCTCTTGTTCCATTCATACCAGTCATCGCCAAACGTTTTATGCATAAACTGCTTGGCATAGTAGGTGGCAAAACTTTCGTGTAGCCAGTGGTGGGCAGGGCTGTATTCTGTTACATAGTCGCCGCACCATTGGTGTGTTAACTCATGCGCGTTGGTGTGCACATATGGGCGCTCAATACCGGCCCTTGGGGATGTAAGCAAAAAATCGCCATATACCGTAGCAGAGGTATTTTCCATTGCGCCATACATAAAGTCCTGCACAGGCACGTTAGCGTATGTTTCCCACGGATAGGCCACACCAAATTCGCTGCTCAACCAGTCCATCATTTCAGCGCTATAGCGGTAGGTGGGCTCCACGGTTTCGGGCCTGTCGGAGTAATAATACTGGCGGCTTATCATTCCGTTCTTGCTCTTGTAATCTTTGTAAGCATATTTATCAATGCCAATCATTACCAGGTAAGGCACCATTGGCTTACTCATAGCGTAATGCCAGGTTTGTGTGCCATCCTTATTAGGCTTTTTCGATTTTAAAACTCCGTTAGAAACTACCGTGTAGGCGGTATCAAACGTAATTACGGTTTCAGTTATCAGTTTATCGTTTACATCATCATAACAGGGGAACCAAAAGCGGTTATCTGTTCCCTGGCCCTGTGTCCATATCTGGTGGCGGGTAAAGTAAGGGTCATTGGTTTCGTTCTTTGCATCTACTTTCCATCCTATAAAGTAAATGCCTTTATGCGGCACAACATCATAGGTAATATCCAGCTTGTATTGCTTATTCCAATCAAGCGATTTTGGAAACAGTATAGTTAAGCCGGGGCTATCCACTCTGTATTTTGCTTCCTTTCCGTCAAGCAGCACTTTGGTAACGTTTATGCCCGGTGCATCCAGAAACAGCGTATCGCACACATATTGTATTGGCCTGAAATCGTATTTTACATTGCCTATTACCTTACCTTCTTTGGCTTTAAACTTTACATCCAATAGCATGCGGATAAAGTCCACATTATGCTCCCGTATCCTTCCCCCCGCATCGCGCAGGTAGCAAATAGCAGTGTCGGCAAGTGTTTTGGGTTTAACAAGGGGGGCTTCCTGGGCAGATAAACTGTTACAATAAAAGGCAACAGCCATTAGCAATAAACTGAAGAAACGTTTCATAAACGGGGCGCTGATAAGGTGCGCAAATTAAGCAAACAACAGATACTAAGAAGCACAAAAAACAGTTCATATAGCCTGTGAGCCTGCGGCTCGCGCTTCAAATTATACGCCTCAACCTTTAACACCGCTTTTCCGTAAAAATCAGCAACTCAGCTTGGTGGTTTTACCCGCCTTATATTAACTTTGAAAAACTCAATGCAGTCCCCATGAAATCAACAGCGATATTGTATGTAATCCCATTCTTCTTTCTCTTAATCGGTATAGAGATGCTTTGGGGCTACCTCAAGAAAAAGCAGCTATACCGTTTAAACGATTCGCTAAACAACTTAAGCATAGGCATAGGCAACCAGATTTTTAACCTGCTGTTTAAGGCAGGTATCTTTGCCCTCTTTATCTGGATAAAGACCAACTTCGGCATTTTCACTATTCCTAATACCTGGTGGTCTTTCATCCTGGCCCTGTTGCTTTTCGATTTTCTGTTTTACTGGGCCCACCGTTGGGGGCACGAAATGAACCTGTTTTGGGGCGCTCACTCAGTACACCACCAAAGTGAGGAGTATAACCTATCGGTAGCTTTGCGCCAGTCCTGGTTTCATAACGTATTAGCCTTTTTCATCTTTTTACCCATTCCTATTTTGGGGTTTGACCCTATTACCTTTGGTGCAGCAGCGGGTATCCATACCCTGTACCAGTTCTGGATTCACACCAA
>CAZUHU010000077.1:0-3084 GCA_964620645.1 uncultured Chitinophaga sp. | reverse complement strand
AAGTATGATGCTGACACTAATATCTATTTAAAGATATATGCCTTTGTGCAGTTTTTAGCCCTGTTATGGGGTACGGTTGAATATATGGCTTACTTTAAAGATGAGGTTCATCCTATAAGCGCCTTTTACAAGGTAGTTTTCTTTGCCTTGCTGCTGGTAACCATGCTTATTATAGGCGCCATTTTCGAAAACAAAAAGTGGGTGGTGTATGCGGAATATTTCCGGTTGGCGCTGGTTATGGTAAGCCTTAACACCTTCTATTACTTTTGGCACCTTAACTGGTTTACCGTAACCGCAGTGGTTTCGGCCATACTTTTTGTGGGCTGCGTTATCTTTTTTACCTACTCTTATATAGTAGCTAACCGCAAGCAGGTGGAGAGCATAACCGTTAACTAACGTTAATGGAATCGCTTGATTTTAACCTTTTTGCGGATGCATAGTCCTACCTGAAACAAAACAAAAAGCGGATTGAGTTTTCAACATACAGGTGGTTAACACAATAATTTAGTTGCCCCTGTCTGAATAAGAAAAAAGTGCATATTCGCGTTTCAATTAAAATTAAAACCACCAATCATGAAGAAATTACTTTTGTGCCTACCCCTGCTGTTTATCGCCATAGCCGGTTTCAGCGCCGAGAGCGATGCTGTTCTAGACTTCCGGAATATTTTCTGGGGTGTTCCAAAAGATAGCTGCTGGAGAGACGGAAAGAAGGTTGAGTTTGTTAAGGACCGCCAGAGCCTGTTGCCAAACGCCTACTCTATTACAGGCGATGATTTGATGATTGGCTCAGTAAAGTGCGACAAGGTGCTTTACCTGTTTAACGAAGAAAACCGCTTCTACAAAGTGTTTGTTCAGGGTTCAGTTGACCAAACCGAAGGCATGAAGTTCATCCTTACCTATAAGTTCGGCGATCCTAAAAACGAAAGCGTGGTTGACGATACCCACATTTTCCAGTGGTTGATCAAGGACGTGGTATTTACCCTAAAGGAAATTACCAAGAGCCGCTTTGAGTTAACTATCGAAAGTAACTGGCAAGCCAGCGAAGACTATAAGAAGAATACCAGCGTAGACGACTTCTAGTCCGGGTTTTAAAATATAGAAAACGCCCTCTTCAATCAGGGGGCGTTTTTATTTTGATAACCCTTAATCAACTATTATATCGTACCTATCCAGCAAGCCGGCCAGGCCTTGTGCAGAGAACCTCGCTTGTTTCAGCCTATTCTCCGCCGGGTCAATAGAGTAGTTAAACGCTGTTCTAAAGTCGGCTTTCTCCATATTGGTTGCCCCAAAGGAAGCATCTTTCAAATCGCAATTGCTGAATACCGCAGCAGTTAAATCGGCCTCCGTAAAATCTACCTCATGCAAACTGCAATCTTTAAAGGTAGTGCCCTTAAGTTTTACTTTAAAAAAGGAAGCAAAATCCAGCTTGCAGTTATCAAAAGATACCGCAAACAGAAAATCGTTACAGGTATCAAAGCGCAAGCCCAATAATTTACATTGGATAAACCTAACCTGCCGCCAGCCCGTTTTAACTATCTTACAATTACTGAGGTTACAGGCGGTAAACTCGCAGTCCACAAAATTTAGCCCGCCTACATCAACTGCTGAAAAGTTGCAGTTAACAAAAGTGCAGTTCTCATAACCGCCTTTGGCGGGTAGTTGCTGTGTAAAGTCTATATTTTCAAACCGCCGGTTTTCAGTGAAGCTCGTAGCCATAAACAATCGCAAATATAGTTCCGGCCAACGGTATTCTGTCACTTCTTATATATTCGTTGCTAATGAAAGCCGCCGTTAACTACCAATTCAGCAACTGGGCTAAAAACCACAGCTGCACGGCAAAAAACTACTATCAGCCTGAAACGGAAGAAGAACTGATTGAGGTAATCAGCAAACATTCAAAAATAAGAATGGTTGGTAGCGGCCATTCCTGGAGCGCCGTTTGCCTTAACCAGGAAGCCTTATTAAACCTTGACCATTACAACAAGGTAATTGAACTGAATAAGGAACAGCTACAACTGCGTGTGCAGGCCGGTATTAAGCTTTGGCAATTAAATGCCTACCTGGATACGCAAGGGCTGGCTTTAAAAAACCTGGGCTCAATCGACCGGCAAAGTATTGCAGGGGCAGTTAGCACGGGTACACACGGCAGTGGTATCAATTTTCAAATACTGGGTTCGCAGGTTCAGGAGTTCAGCCTTATTAAGGCAGATGGGCAAAAGGTTATCATTAACCGCGATAAGGACAAAGAACTGTTTGAAATGGCCCTGGTAAACCTGGGTTGTCTTGGCGTAATAACAGAAGTGGTTTTAAACGTAGTGCCTGCCTATAACCTGCACGACCATACTTCAGTCGAAAATTTTGATGCTGTAATAGACCGGCTTGAAGATTTTGTAAACGAAACAGACCACTTTAAAATGTGGTGGTTTGCGCATACCGAGCAGGTTGTGGTTTACCGCTATAACAGAACACAGGAACCCGCAAACGACAGCCGCTTCCGCCAATGGTTTATGGATGAGTTCTTATCCGTTTATATGTACCGCTTATTAGTTAAAGTAGGTAACCTAAACCGCGAATGGCGCAAAAAAATAAACCGCATGCTGGTGGGCTTTATTGGTGCACTAAATCGCATTGAAAAAAGCCACAAGGTTTTTATAGTGCCAGAACCACCCCTGCACCGCGAAACGGAATGGGCTTTTGATATAAAATCAGCTCAGGAACTATTACGTGAATACAAGAAAACCATTAACCAAAGCGCGCACCGCATCAACTTTATACAGGAAATACGCTTTACAAAAGGCGATAACTTTGCGCTTAGCCCCTGTTACGGGCAAAACAGCATTTGGCTGGGCGTTTACAACATGGATAACTTTGGCTGGAAAGAACTGCTGGCCGATTTTGAGCAAATGGCAAAACGCTATAACGGGCGGCCGCATTGGGGTAAGGAGTTTACTATAGACCCGCAATACCTGCGAAGCCACTATCCCAGGTTTGATGAATTTAATGCGTTGCGCAAGGCAATGGACCCACAGGGCAAGTTCATGAACGAATACACCATTGCTGTTTTCGGTGGTTAGTAACTATCCC
>CAZUHU010000076.1:0-16170 GCA_964620645.1 uncultured Chitinophaga sp. | reverse complement strand
GAGCAACGGGCTCCACAGGGGCTACCGGAAGTACTGGTTCAACGGGGGCAACAGGAAGTACCGGAGCAACAGGCGCCACAGGTGTTGGTGTTACAGGTCCTACCGGCCCGGCGGGCTCATCCAATGCGTGGGGGCTAACCGGTAATGCGGGAACGGTAGCCACAACAAACTTTATAGGTACAACTGATGCCATTGATTTTGTAGCCCGCACCAATAATACCGAGCGCATGCGCGTAAGCAGTGCCGGTAACGTAGGTATTGGCGTGGCACCTGTTAGTACTACACGCTTAACTGTAAATAATTCCAGCTCCGCAGCCTCTAACATTGCAGGTGCATTTAACAGCACTGCAACAAACGGACCTTCTGCCATAGGCCTTTCAGTAACTGCATTAAACAGCACAATCAGTTCTGCCGGAAATGCTTACGGCGGTTACTTTGATGTAACCACTACTCCATCTGTGGCCGGTGACACTGCATTTGGTATTTATATAGAGCCTTCGGGGCTTAACAGCTATGGGGTGTTTACAAGGCAGAGTGCCGGTGCCGGGGGGCCTCGTACAGGTTACTATTCTGAAATAGAATACAGTGTTGTGCCGGCACAACTAAATTACGGATTTCATTCTGTACTGTCAGCCTCCAGTAATGCAGGCTACCCGCAGGTAACAGAAAACAAATCTTTTGTTTCTGATATTAGTTATAAAGCCAATAATTCGAATGTAGTAACTGCAGGTGTTGATGTAAGTATTAATCAGAATAACCAAAGCGCTAAAACGTATGGCGCATACTTAAGTGTGAGCGATACCGGCAGCAGCTCGCGTGCTTACGGTCTCTATTCCTGGTTAAACCACACGGGCATCAACAAAGGTGCCGCGGGTTATTTCAACGCCATGAACGACAATTATGGCTTATTGGTAAACCGTGGTTTTGTGGGAATAGGCGATACCACGCCTGAAACACGCCTGAACCTTCGCGGAGACTTTGCTATGCAGGAGAAAGCCTTAACCCTGGCAAACGGAGGAAACTTTAACATACCGGTTGATACGTTTACTTATTTCCGCGTACAAGGGCCAACGGCCGCTTTCAGGGTTACCGGTTTTACGCCGGGTTATGATGGCAAATTACTGGTACTTTACAACGGTACCAACCAGGTAATGACTGTAGTGCCCGATTCTTTATCATCAACCACAGATCGTATTGTTACGGGTAACGGGCCATTAACTATTGCTGACAGCGGAAGTGTATCGTTCATATATAACGCGACTATCGACCGTTGGGTGGTTACAGGATTTAATAATGGCAGCTATGCTTCTTCAGGCAGCAACACCGCATGGAGTTTAACTGGTAACGCAGGAACAGCGGATGGAACCAATTTTGTTGGCACCACTGATAATGTACCGTTAAGCTTTAGAGTAAATAACTTACAGGCTGGTAAAATAGACCATCTGTCAGACAATTATTCGTACGGCACCAATACACTAATGGCAGTTACCAGTGGTACTGATAATATTGCTATTGGTGATAGTGCAGGGCGCAATATTACTTCGGGTGCTTCAAACATTTTTATCGGTCGCAAGGCCGGGGTAAATACTACTACAACCTCTTTTAATGTGGCTATCGGCGATAGTGCCGGGGCAAGGTTTATATCTTCTACCCGTAACACTTTGCTGGGTTATAAGGCAGGGGCCAACAACGCTAACTCAACCGATAATACGCATATCGGTTACCAGGCGGGTTATTCTACAGTAAACCCGGGTAGCCAAACTATTGTTGGTAGCGAAGCAGGAAGAAACCATGCCGCAAGCAACTCCACTATTGTAGGGGCTCAAGCCGGTTTTAGTGGTGGCGGTGTTAACACAGTATTAGTAGGGTACCAGGCCGGTTATGATATGAATTCAAACGGCGCTCAGAATAACACCATGATTGGTTCGTTGGCGGGCACCAATACTACTTCAGGGTACAGCAATACCTTTGTCGGCTATCTAACAGCCAATACTAATTTAACCGGAAGCCGTATTACAACACTTGGCGACAGCGCCAATGTTGGTAGTGCAGCTTTAAATAATGCTACGGCCATAGGATGGAACTCGCGCGTTGATACCAGCAACGCGATAGTGCTTGGAAGTGTAAACGGCATAAACGGCGCAACTACCGGCGTAAATGTGGGCATAGGCACTTCAGCACCGGGATACCCATTACACGTTGTGTACTCACCTGGGGCACTTGGCAACAGGCCCGCTGTGCGTGTAGAATATTCAGTGGCCAGCACCGCATCGGGGAATGGTATGTTTGTAACTGCCGAGAACACCAGTACGGGTAATGTGCAAGCAGGTTATTTCCAGGCTAAAAATTCCCCCACTGCTTTCACCACTTATTCTCTTTTTGCGTTTAACACGGCCCTAGGGGCAAACAATTTTGGTATTGATGCACATACTACTGGTGCGGGAGCAGGCAACAACTATGGGGGCAACTTTTATGCTAACGGCGCGGCGGTAAATTATGGTATAGTTTCATATGCCTATGGTGTGGGATCTACCAATTGGGCCGGCTGGTTTGGTTCAAGTTTACAAAACGGTTCAGGCAAGGTTTACGTGCAGGATACCCTTGCCATAGGAACTACCGGCCCTCAACGCCGTTTCCACCTTTCGGGTGCAACAAGCGGTATGCGTTATGGTGGTGTAGCCACAGGGGGCTCGTTTATTACAGCTCCTTCGGCTAGTACCGACAAATTAATGTATGCTGATGCTAATGGTGATTTAAGAGCTATGCCAACAGGTGCAACCGGAGATGTTCTCACCTTGTCTGCTACAGGCCCCGGTTGGGCGGCACCCGGTTCGGGCACCGCCTGGAGTTTAACAGGCAATGCAGGCACAAATGCCTCTACCAACTTTGTGGGCACAACAGATAACATTAGCCTTGCCTTCCGTGCAAACAACACACGTTCAGGGTTAATAGATGTGGTAAACGGTGGTACATTGTTTGGCTACCAGGCCGGCCTTAATACCACCGGCAGCAGCAATACTTTTGTCGGTTCGCAGGCTGGCTTCTTAAATACAACAGGTAGCACTAACGTAGCGCTGGGTACTTCGGCTTATGCGGGTTTAAGTACCGGAAGTTATAACGTAGCCATTGGCGGACGGGCTATGTCTGCAAACACCAGTGGCCGGGCAAATACAGCATTAGGTACCTCTGCGCTGGCAACAAATACATCAGGCACTTACAACGTAGCCATAGGCGATAGTGCCGCTTTTAGTAATACCAATGGCTCGCGCAATATTTCTATCGGTAGCTATGCCGGTTTTACTTCTTCTGCAGGCACGCTAAATATTGCCATAGGCGATAGCGCATTGTACAGCAATAGCGCATCAAGTATTGTTGCAATAGGTAACAGAGCTTTAAACCGCAATACCACAGGTGCGAGCAACGTAGCTATTGGTTCCTTTGCCGGTTATTTTAATACAACCAGTGGCTCTAATACTTTTGTAGGTAATTCTTCTGGCTTTAGCAATACTACTGCCGGAGGTAACACATACATCGGCACAGCATCAGGTCAGTTTAACACGGGTAGTTCTAACACCTATGTAGGTCAGCTAGCTGGCGCGCAATCAGTACGCGGGGTAGATAACGTATATATGGGTGTTATGGCGGGTACGCTAAGAACCAATGGCGACCAAAACGTTTTTGTAGGTGCCTACTCCGGCGATGGAACCGAAGCAGCGTCTGACAGTGCCAACAACAACACTTTTGTTGGCTACGGAACCGGGGTGGGGGTAACAAGCGGCGATGACAATACTATAATTGGTCATTTAGCCGGTAACAACATTTTTACCGGTAGCAATAATACCTTAATCGGATCAGGAGCGGATGTAACAGGAGCGGGCTCCTCATCTATTACCAACGCAACGGCTATAGGTTACAACGCAGGGGTAAGCGCTTCCAACAACATCATTTTCGGCGATAGCGCTCTGTTGCCTAAAGTAGGTATTGGTGTAACAGATGTAGGTAAAACTTATGGCAATGCCAAAATGGAGATTGCAATGGATGGCTCTGCCGAAAATGCTTTAGTACTGCGCCAGGCTTCAAGCCTTGGATTAAATCCGGCAGCCCTTGTATTACAAAAGGCTTATGGCACATTGGCTTCGCCAACTACACCGGTAAATGGCGCTGATATAGGTTTAATTCAGTTTGATACTTATAACGGCACCTCTTATACAGAGGTGGCCGATATTGTGGGCGAAATAGATTCTAATGCTGCCGGAACTGTAATGCCATCAAGGTTATCGTTCTATACGAGGGCTTCCGGTTCAGCAGCCCCTGCAGAGCGTATGCGCGTAAACCGAAATGGTAACGTAGGCATTAATACCACACTGCCTGACGTAAAGTTGGTAGTAAATGGTGGTATTGCTGCCAGTCAAACATCCATATTTGTATCTGCCGACAACCAATTGCTTACTATTGGCGATAGAACTTTCATAACCATTAATAGTAATTCAGTTACCGGTACTACACGAACTGTTACTTTAAGTAACGGTTTGGAAGTGGGACAAGTTTTGATACTTGTAAATGAAAGTACTTTGGCTAATGCACAGTTTGAATTGATAGATGAAGATACCCAGGCCGGAACGAATACGCAGACAGGAAGCGCTTCCTTATTGCTTGACTTGCAGGATGCCGCTACCTTTATTTGGGATGGCGCTGATTGGGTAATGCTTAGCTTTAGAAGCAACAACTAGTATGTAATTGGCAAAAGCAAAAGCGGCAACCCTAAGGGTTGCCGCTTTTGCTTTTGCAGTAAGCTGCACTAGAATTTATGGAATAGTGTCGGCCTCTACTATTTGGTTTTCCTGTGCGTTTAAGTTGCTCTTGGTTATTTTAAATTTCAGAAAATCGGCTCTTAGGTCAACTATGTCAAATTCTATGGAATCGGCACCGCCAAAATTGGCACGTAAAAATATATGGGCATTACCGGTTTTGCGCCAGGTACCAATAGGCTGGCCATCGCTGTAGTAAACGCTATCTGCGCCAAAAACTACAGGCGCACCATTAACAAGGCTGGCTGGGTTGCTGATGTACCAACTTTGGTTTTGCAGATAATCAGTATTAATGGCATCTTTTTTACAGGCTGAAGCAAGCAGCAGGGTTAAAGCGATGAACAATGTCGGCAGTTTATTCATAAGCAGTGCGTTTTTGCGAATGTAAACAATGGCAGTTAATAGCCCCGGGCAGCGATCCTGTATACCGGTTGAACGGAAGGTTTTAATCTGTTTCCCGGCCATCAATCTGTTACTGCCAAAAGACGTTTCGTTGGGTTTTAACCAACAAAAATTGGATACTGCCAATTTTGTTGCTATAAAAAATGAGCAATTCAAATACTCATTTTCAATTAGTTACAGCAGATGCTTAAAATATTTGTTGTCAATTGTTGTGTAAAACGCGCCATAATTCTACATTTGCGCTCCTTTTCTAAAAAAGAAAACAAAAGCAGAGAATTATGCAATCACGCAGTTATAACACCCGCACGGTAAAAGAAAGCGAAGTAAAGCGCGAGTGGTTTATCGTAGATGCAGAGGGCAAAACCTTAGGCCGTATGGTTTCTAAAGTAGCGTCTGTTTTACGTGGCAAACACAAAGCAACCTTTACCCCTAACACCGATACGGGCGATTTTGTAATCATTATTAACGCCGCTAAAGTGCGTATGACCGGTAAAAAACTGACCGATCGTTATTTAGTGCGTTACACCGGTTACCCTGGCGGCCAGCGCCATACCGCTCCTAAAGATTTGTTGGACAAGAACCCAAACAGGCTTATTGAGCATGCTGTAAAAGGTATGTTGCCAAAAAGCTCATTAGGACGCAAAATGTTCCGTAAGTTGTTTGTTTATGCCGATGACAAACACCCTCACCTGGCTAACAAACCAAAACAACTGGCATAATCCTAAATCCTAATTATAACATGGAAAAAATTACAGTAGGAAGAAGAAAAGCATCTGTTGCCCGCGCTAACGTAAAAGCCGGCAGCGGCATCATTACCGTTAATGGTAAGGAGTATAAAGATTACTTTCCGGTAGTTTACCTTCAAAACAAGGTAGAGGCTCCGTTAAAAACATCAGAAAGCGAAGGCCGCTTTGATATTTCAATTAACGTTTTCGGCGGTGGCGCCAAAGGCCAGGCCGAGGCAGTAGCATTAGCTATATCACGCGCTTTAATTATTGATAACCCGGAAAAACGCCCTGCTTTAAAGAAGGCTAAGCTGCTTCGCCGCGATGCCCGTAAAGTTGAGCGTAAAAAGACCGGCTTACGCAAAGCCCGTAAGAGAGAGCAATACTCTAAGCGTTAATCCTTTAGTAATAACATATTTAACAGAAAAGATATGCAAAGACCAGAACATAAAGCCTTATTGGAAGCGCAAGTACACTTCGGGCACCTGCGCCGCAAATGGAACCCTAAAATGTTACCGTACATTTTCGGTGAAATCAAAGGCATACATATTATTGACCTTAACCGTACCATCGACAAACTGGAAGAAGCTGCACAGGCCGCAAAAGCAATTGCCCGCAGCGGACGTAAGATCCTTTTTGTTGCTACCAAAAAGCAGGCGAAAGAAGTGGTTAAACAGGCTGCACAGCGTGTAAACATGCCTTACGTTACTGAACGTTGGTTAGGTGGTATGTTAACGAACTTCACTACCATACGCAAGAGCATCAAGAAGATGCAGAACATCGAGAAGATGTTAGGCGATGGTACCCTGGAGAGCGTAACCAAAAAGGAAAAGCTGGTTTTAACCCGCGAAAAAGAGAAAATGGAAAAAGTACTTGGTGGTGTTGCGGCTATGAACCGTGTGCCTGCCGCTTTATTCCTGGTAGATATTATCCATGAGAATATCGCCCTTAAAGAAGCACAGCGCCTTAACATTAATACCCTGGGTATAGTTGATACCAACAGCGATCCAACTAAGATTGACTTCGCAATCCCGGGTAACGATGACGCAGCTACTTCAATTGCCTTACTTACCAACTACATTGCTGATGCTATTGCTGAAGGTTTAGCAGAGCGCGCCGCAAGCCAGGAAGGTATAGACCAGGAGGAAGAAGACGGCAGCGACAGAGACAACTTTGATATGGAAGTTGGCGAAGAAGAAGGTGGAGATGGTGAAAACAAAGGAGCCGCACAACGCCGCAAGCGTGGTAGTGGTGGCAACGGCCGCAGCCGTACCGGTGGCAACCGTGGTACAAACAGCGGTGGTGCAGTTAAAAAAGCTGTAACTGACTAAGCCCTTAAGGCTTACAAAATAAGAAGTTGCCAAGTTTGATAAAGCTTGGCTTCTTCATTTAAAAGAAGTTAGCTGATTTAACTACAGCTTTAAACAGAATTAAAGAACACATAAAAACAAATAATAAAATGAATATTACAGCAGCTCAAGTAAACGAATTAAGAAACTTAACCGGTGCAGGTTTAATGGATTGCAAAAAGGCTTTAACTGAAGCCGGTGGCGACGTTCAAAAGGCCATTGATTTTTTGCGCAAGAAAGGTGCTAAAGTAGCTGAGTTACGTGCAGGCCGCGCAGCCGGCGAAGGTGTGGTAATTGCCAAAACTTCATCTGATAATAAAAAAGGTGTAGTGGTTTACCTTTCGTGCGAAACGGATTTTGTTGCTAAAAACGAAGAGTTTGTAAAACTGGCTAATTCTATTGCCGATACAGCTTTGGCTGCAGGTTCTAAATCAGTTGATGATGTATTAGCGCTTACTATTGGCGGCGCCAGCGTAAAGGATGTATTGCAGGAGAAAGTTTCTGCTATTGGTGAGTTGATCAACGTTTCTGCTTATGAAAGCATAGAAGGCGAAGGCGTTGTTGCTTACAACCACATGGGCAATAAAATTGGCGTATTGGTAGCTTTAAACAAGCCATTGAACGATGCTATTACTGCCGTAGGTAAAGATGTTGCCATGCAAATTGCAGCTATGAACCCTATTGCTGTTGATGCTTCATCAGTTAGCGCTGATGTGCTGGAAAGAGAAAAAGCTGTAGCCCGCGAAAAGGCTGCTGCTGCAGGCAAACCTGCTAACATTCTGGATAAAATTGCCGAAGGTGCTGCTAACACATACCTTAAAGAAAATACCCTGCTTACACAGGCTTTCGTAAAGGATGGCAGCCAAACAGTTCAACAGGTATTAGGCTCGGCTGAAAGCGGTTTAACCGTTTTAGCTTTCAAACGTGTTGAAAGAGGTGCGAAATAAGCCAAGGCTTAACATAAAAATAAAAGGGCGGCTCCATCGGAAGCCGCCCTTTTATTTTTATATGTCTTTGGATTATTTAGAAGTTAGAGAGTCAGCAGGTGTAAGCCTTGGCTTTAATGCTGCTACTACAGTTTCGGCAATGACCGAATGCGCATTATAGCTGGGGTGCCTGTCAGAAACAACAGAGTCGGTGCCGTTGGATTTCCAAAAACAATAAGCGCGGTCATACGAAAGGGAATCACTCACTCTGCTCCATAATACTGAGTCGGCTTCAACGAAAATCACATCACCTTTATCGCTTAGCAGGCGGTGAGAGTCCTTGGTGTAAACCGGGTTGCCAAGATTAAGCACCGCCATCTTAGCACCGTATTGGCGGCAGGTTTCGTAAATCTGGTCATACACATACTTCTCAACGGCTTTCTTATCCTTAGCAGGCTTAGGCGTAAGGTGCAGCCATTCTTTAATGGTTAAGCCAATACGTGCAAAAACATCGTGGTAAAAAGCCGGCGCTGCTACTTCAAACAAAAAGGCAATGTAATTAGTGGTAGAAGGCGGGGTAAGGCGGTATTTGAGCATGGTAGAAGAGTACTGCCTGGTTTCAAAAGCAGGCTTACAGAAGCTGATAGAGCCATTATCGGCAGTAAAGTAGGAAGTAGTAAGCTTCAATGGTTCGTTAGGGATATAATAGGCCGTAGCACGATCTACAAGCCATGGGGAATACTGCACTACAACAACATCGGGCTTTAGCCTTGGTACCATGGTTTGCGTGCGCATAAGCATTTGCGATAAGCCGTAACCTGCTACTGCAAAGTTAACCGGGTAACCGCCAAGGGCTGTGCTGGATTTATGCGCAAAAGTGTTTTCAGGATTATCAATTCCGTGGCCATAGGTAAAGGAGCAGCCAAGGAACATAATTAGCGGGCGACGGTTATAGTCAGACGGTTTAAAATCAAAAGCTACGCGGCAACTGTTTTCATCAGTCCTAAGAATGGTGTCCTTTTCGCCCGTTTTTTTTGATACCCGGTATACCTGGTTTGAAGGTTTAAAGGAGAAACCCAGTTGCGCATCTGCCCGGTAGGGTTCGCCTTCAATAAAGGTTTCGGTATTATAAAACTGTTTAACGGCGCTGTAATACTGCGGCGCAAAATCAACCAGCAGGTAGTAAAGGCTGGTGATAAAGAGGAAAAGAAAAAACAACAGGCTGCTGAAAATTACCTTACCGCTTGTATTCTGCAGTTTCTCGCGGCTCCACAACCATTTATAGGTAATGCCAACCAGGAAAAACAGAATAATGCCAACGCGGAAAAGACGGATTAAGGTGCTAAAGACAAAGCTATCCGCAACCGATTTTAGGTGCACCAATACCAAAACCCTGGATATAACAGCGGTAATGCCGAACAGGATAAACGCCAATACCAGAAAAACCAGAAGGTCGAGCAGCTTTTTTTTCATGGTAATAACCTGTTACCAGGTGTTTTTCAAATCGGCAGCGGTGTATTTGTGTTTTCTATCGAAATAGTACGAGTCACCTGTTTTCTTTAACTGAAGAAAATTGCGTTTTGAAAATAAGCGTGTAAGCATTGCAACCGGGAAAAGGAACAGGAAGAAAACAATGCTCAAAATAACTTTGGGCATAACCATTCCCAGCACCTCACTAAGTTTCATCCAGGCCCAGGCAACGTAGGTGGTAAGGACTTTAGAAAACAGGCCTATAGCACCCAGTATTACAGCAACGCCAAGCAGCGCCTTTTTGTGGCTACCGGCCAATAGTTGCCTTTCGCTAACCAGGAAAATTACCACCAAACCAATGCATATGGTTAAGATGGTTTCAACTTCCTTCTCTCTGTTTAAGTTGCTCTTCATTTTAAAACAGGGTATAAATAAACGGTGCTACAGCTGAGCCGCCACCAAATACAATTAGTACACCAATTAAAAGCAGCACTACTATCACCGGCAACAACCACCACTTCTTCCGCTCGCTTAAAAACTGCCAAAGGTCTTTTAGAAAATCCATCTTTATTTATTTTATTCTAATCTAATTTAAACTCCTGTTTCCAGTCATCCTTCTCCTTCCATTCCTTTTGTGCTTTTTTATCAAGCAGGTAATTGCCAACAACAAGATAATCCATTTCGGTTCTCATAAAGCATTTGTAGGCATCTTCAGCGGTGCACACGGGTGGTTCGCCGCGTACGTTAAAGCTGGTATTTACCATTACACCATAACCTGTTTTTTGCTGAAAGGTATCCAGCAATTTCCAATAGCGTTCGTTGGTTTCTTTATGTATGGTTTGCACACGGGCTGAAAAATCAATGTGCGTAATTGCAGGTAAGTCTGAGCGCAACACATATAAGCGCTCTAATAAAGGCATACTGTTATAACCATCCGGCATTTTTTTGCGGCGCGATTCTTTCAAAGGCGCTACAATAAGCATGTAAGGAGAGTTGCTATCCAGTTCAAAATAATCCTGGCAGGCTTCTGCTTTAACTGACGGCGCAAAAGGGCGGAACCCTTCTCTGTATTTAATTTTCAGGTTAAGCTTTTTCTGCATTTCGGGGTTACGGGCATCACCTAAAATGCTGCGGTTGCCCAAGGCACGCGGGCCGAATTCCATTTTGCCCTGAAACCAACCTACTACGTTGCCTGCGTTAATAAGGTCTGCCACTTCGCCAGCCAATTTGTCGAAGTCGGCATAACGTGTATAGTAGGCTTTAAACTTCTTAAGGTCCAGTTCAATATCCTGGTCGCTAAACTCGGGGCCAAGATAGGCCCCCTGCATTTCATCTAACCCGGTACAAGGTTTGCGTTCCTGGTTAAAGTAGATATAGTAGGCAGCCTGTGCTGCGCCTAAAGCTCCTCCTGCATCACCGGCGGCCGGCTGAATAAAAACATCCTTAAATATTTTTGAGCGAAGCAATTTGCCGTTTGCCACGCAGTTAAGCGCAACACCACCGGCCATACATAAATAATCGCAGGAGGTAAGGCGCTTGGCTTCCTGAGCCATTTTTAGAACAATCTCTTCAGTAACTTTTTGAATGGCATAGCCAAGGTCGCAATGATGTTGCTCTAACTCATCTTCTTCATCGCGGCGCTTAAAGCCGAAAAGCTTTTCCCACATGGAGTCGTGCACCATGCGAAGGCCGGTGGCGTAGTTGAAGTAATCCTGGTTAAGCCAAATAGAACCGTCTTCTTTTATATCAACCAGTTTTTCCTTAATGGTGTTTACGTACTCCGCAATTTTAGGGGAGTCAGGATTACCATAAGGTGCAAGGCCCATCAGTTTATACTCGCCTGAGTTAACCTTAAAACCTAAAAAATAGGTAAAGGCAGAATACAGCAGACCAACTGAATGAGGGAAGCGTAGTTCCTTTAATATTTCAATGCTGTTGCCACGTCCCACACCAATAGAGGCTGTGGCCCATTCGCCTACGCCGTCAATAGTAAGTATGGCAGCCTCTTTATAAGGCGAGCCGTAAAAGGCGCTGGCGGCGTGCGACAGGTGGTGCTCAGGAAAAAGAAATTTGGCAGAACCCTTTTTGTAACCTTCAATTTTTTCCAGTTCCTCGTTTAAAACTGTTTTAAGGAACATTTTTTCCCGAATCCAAACCGGAATGGATTGTAAGAAGGAAACCAGGCCTTTAGGGGCAAAACCATAGTAGGTTTCCAGCAGGCGCTCAAACTTAAGCAGGGGCTTATCGTAAAACTCTATAGCATCTACCTCGTTTATGCTTGTTCCTGAATACTTTAAGCAAAACTTAATGGCATTTATCGGAAATCCCGGGTCATGTTTTTTGCGTGTAAAGCGCTCTTCCTGCGCTGCGGCTATTATTTTACCGTCCTGAATTATGGCTGCTGCAGAATCGTGGTAAAATGCCGAAATACCTAAAATGGTCATAGTTGCCACGAAAATATAAAAAGCAGTGAAGGAACCAATTGATGTATGAGGCGGGGTTGTTACCTTGTAACAATCTTATCTTTAACTATAAAAGCCCCGGGATACAGAATAATGACCTGCTGCAGGTAATAAGTTGCCTCAAGCCGGGTTTTAAAATCGCCCAGGCGCAGTTTATAGTAAGGTTGGTCGTATTCCACATACGATTTTAGTTCAGGGAACTCCTTATACATCTGGCCTTTGCTGTTGTAGGCTTCTGACCGTATATCGGTATAGGTTACCTGTATGCGGAAGCCATCTGTAACATCTTTAAGGTGGTTGTAGCTTTTGTAATCGGAGGTAAGCCTGGTAAGGGAGCTATCCTGATGCACGGTTAGGTTAGGGTTTTTAGCCACAGCGGTAGTATCCTGGGCGGCTGCAAACAGGGTGGTAAAAAACAGGACTACAAAAAGAGGTACAATCTTCATGATACGATACTTACACTGGCTGAGCAGCCTAAACGGTCTGCACCGGCCTCAATTAACTGCATCGCGAATTCTTTATCGCGTATGCCTCCGCTGGCCTTTATCTTAATGCTCTTGGGTAAGTTGGCACGTAGTAGCTTTACCACTTCAACTGTTGCACCCGGCTGCACAAAACCCGTGGAGGTTTTAACAAAATCCACCACCATTTCCTTACACAATTCGCATGCCGTAATTATCTCCTTTTCAGTAAGCAGGCCTGTTTCTAATATAACTTTAAGTTTACCGCCACGCAGTTGGGTTATGGTGGCTACGCTGGTTAACTCGTTTTTCAGGTAATTCATATCACCGGCCTTAAGGGCTATAATGTTTATTACCATGTCAATTTCATCGGCGCCTTCGTCAATTGCCCTTCTGGCCTCCTCCACTTTTGCGGGGGTATGCGTATAACCCAAGGGGAAACCTACCACCGTGGCAATTTTTACATTGCTTTCGCGCAGCCAACCCTTACACTTTCTAACAAAATAGGGGGGTATGCATACAGCAGCAAACTCATACTGCTTTGCTTCCATACAAAGTTTCTTAATCTCCTTTTCCGAGGCATCAGCCTTTAGAAGGGTATGGTCAATTTTTGAGGCGAGATTCACTACCTAAAAATAAAAAGCCCTGCGGTTTTACACAGGGCTAAGCGTTTCTTTTTTAATTATTTATTCAGGTTTGGCAGCACCACCGTGGTTACATCCTGACCCAGAACCTTTTTGACAGCATGCCGGTGTAGTTGTTGAACCGGTGCTTGCCTTAGTGCAGCTTTTTTCATCGTGCTTGCAGGATGAAGAAGTTTTACCCGCGCAGCAGGCCGGGGTTGAGCCATCTGTTGAAGCGCTCATGCAGCTTTTTTGCGGGGCGCTGGTTGTTGAAGTAGTAGAAGCAGTTGTGGTTTTGCTGCCGGTTTCAGCCTTAGGCGCCACAAAGTTATTGTTTACCTGTTGGTCTACTTTAAGAACCGGTGTTGCTGTTTTTGCGTTTTGCTGATTGCTTGCTGTTTGGGCGTTAGCGAAGGCTATTGCGCAAATGAAGGTTAGTAGTAATGCAAACTTTTTCATTGTATTTATTTATGGTATTATTCTTCAGTAGCGGGCAGGGTACCAATAACGGTAATGCCGCCTTTTACTTTTTGATTTAACTGAACATCTATTTTTGTGCCAAGAGGAAGGAACATATCTACACGGCTGCCGAATTTTATAAAGCCCAATTCTGCATTCTGTTCCACTTCATCGCCTTCGTTTAAATACCAGCGTATTTTACGGGCAAGTTTACCGGCAATTTGGCGCACTAAAATTTCCAGGCCTGTTTCGTCATGTTCAATCACCACTGTATTGCGCTCATTCTTTTCAGATGACTTGGGGTGCCAGGCAACCAGGTATTTACCGGGGTGATACTTTTGATAAGTAACCACGCCGCTTACGGGTGTGCGGTTAACATGCACATTGGCCGGCGACATGAAAATAGAAACCTGAATGCGCTTATCGCTGAAGTATTCTTTCTCAAAGGTTTCTTCAATAACCACTACGCGTCCATCGGCGGGGGCAATTATATGGCTATCGCCGGTTATAAACTCGCGGTGAGGTATTCTGAAAAAGGATGCGAATGCTACCAGTATTATAAGAGATAAACCACCGGTTATGTAGTAAACCGTTAGGTCTCTATAAACAAAAGCAATTACTATATTGAAAATGAGAAGGATTATACCTGAAACAAGGAGGGTCATGTGGCCTTCCTTGTGAATCTTCATTTTTCTTTTCATGCCGGTTCTCTACTATTAAAGCCTACAAACGTAAGGCAATTAGTTGGAATTGTAAAGTTGCTGTTTAATTGTTTTAAAATCAAACGGTTAGTTTGAACTACTTGCTGATGTAGTCAATCATTATAGAAAGGTTGTTAACCTGGTTAAATACCCAAAGCATAAGGGCAACATAGGGCACCGAAAACAGATAGGCATCAAACCTGTCTAAAAAGCCACCATGGCCGGGCATTATGCTTCCGGAGTCCTTTATTTTAAGGCTACGCTTTAAAAGTGACTCCGCCAGGTCGCCAAAGGTGGCAGCCAGTATAATGACAACTGTCAATAAAATCCACTGAATGCCCGACAGGGCGTTGAGTTGTGGTATAAGGGAACGGGTTACCCATTCTGCCTGGCTACCTTTAAAACTTTCAACTATGGTAGGGATGAAATAAGCCAGTGCCCCGGTAAATAGTACGCCGCCAACTAAACCTTCAATAGTTTTTTTAGGTGATATGCGCTCAAACAATTTGTGGCGGCCTAACACTGAACCGAAAGCATAGGCAGCAGAATCATAAACCCAGATTAAAACGAAAACTGCCATTAAAAAGAAACCACCATTTGAAAAGTAAATATTGTTGGTAAGCACTAATGGAATAAGGATATAACCCACCGCAACTACGTTCCAACCGATGTTGGTGAAAGGATTTTCGCGCTTGCTGAACAGTTCCGCCCCAATCATTTTAAGAATAATGATTGGCACAAAAACGTTTAGCGCCAATGATGAATCGCGCTGCATCATAATTACGCTGAATAACGCTTTAAGCGGATTGGAAGGATCGGGCAGAGACCTCACGGGAGGGGAGGCCAGCAGGTAAGATACCAGGTAAACAAAAACGCACATAAAAATTATCATCCATTTACCGGTCCATAAGTTGGTGGAAGGTTCGCGCTTTGGGCCGGTGATGTTGTAAAACTCATTAAGTGAGCCTACCAGTATAAAGAAGAACAGGGCAAGGAATGAATATTGATTCCAGAGAATGCAGGTGGCCATTAAGGCAACGAACACTATGCCGGATGCAATGCGGACAAGGAGATTATTCATATGAAGGGGTTTCTATATGGGGTTGTTCTTGAGTGTCGGCAAAATCAGCTTTTTCGCGCCATTTATAAAACATAAAAATGCACAGCGCAAAGAGCGCTGTACCTATTAGTGTTAACCATAATGGCCTGCTGGCTTCCGCAAAATCTTTGGAAATATTGCCTGTGCTATACAGGTATTTAAGCAATACCGTAAGAAAGTTATTTATAAAATGCGCTATAACCGGCAGCCATAGGCTGTTACTGATATAATAGAGGTAACCCAAAAAGCAACCCAGTACCCATATTGCAAGAAAGTTGGAGAGTTGTACATGCACTATTGCAAATAGCAAACCCGAAACTACGAAGGCAACTGCCACATTGGTTTTGCCCCTTAACATAGTGCGCATGATTAAACCCCTGAAGAAAAACTCCTCGCTTAAAGCAGGTATCAGCGCCACTACCGTGGCGGTTAAAACAAAACGGCCCAAACCGGTATAGTTTAACAAGCTCTCCATAAAGGCAGCCTCTTTCTCTTCCAGTTCTCTGAGCGGCTGCAGGGTGGGGGAGGATGCCAATCCCTTACTTAGTTCCACCAAAAATTCAATAAGTGGTTGAGCTACCACTATAGCCACAGCAGCTAATAACACCAGGCTTATTTTAGGGGCTACATTTAAATGCATGCTGCGCCCAATTGTGCCGGTTTCGAATTTGGTAAACAGTATTGC
>CAZUHU010000075.1:7285-16538 GCA_964620645.1 uncultured Chitinophaga sp. | reverse complement strand
TGCTCCATAGCTATTTCAGCCGCCTGAAGGGCTTGTCCGTTATTGCCTCCACAACATTCCGTTAAGGCCGCTGCCGCCATAGCGCTGCTCACGCCAATTTCGGCCTGGCAGCCACCCATTGCCGCAGAAATGGTGGAGCCCTTTTTAAACAAACTTCCTATCTCGGAAGCCGTTAGCATAAAGCGCATAATGTCTTCATCTGTTTTAGCTCCGCCAAAAAGGTAGTAATACATCAATACGGCAGGCACCACACCGGCTGCTCCGTTCGTAGGCGCCGTAACTACACGGCCAAAAGAGGCATTTTCCTCGTTCACGGCTAATGCAAAACAGCTTATCCAATTCATAATAGAGGAAAAGGACTTATCGCTTTTCCTTATCAGTTCCACCCACTCCTCAAAGTTATAGTATGCAGCGCCCTTAAGCAGTTGTCGGTTCATTTTAGCGGCGCGCCGGCCCACGTTTAACCCCCCGGGCAATATTCCTTCATTATGGCAGCCGCGGTAAATACAATCTTTCATCACCTGCCATATGCGCAATAATCCTTTGCGGGTATCTTCCGCCGGCCGCCATGCTCTTTCGTTTTCCATTACCAGTTGCGAAATACTCAGGCCCGCGCGCATACAATACTGCAATAAGTCGTCAGCATCGTTTACCTCATACTTCACATGCACCTTCATACCAGGCGAGGATGTTTCTCCATCCTTAACCACAAACCCACCGCCTACGGAATAATAGATACCTTCAACCTGCGCACCATCCCGTAAGGTTGCAATAAAGCTAAGTGCATTAGGATGGTAGGGTAAGCTCTCCTTCTTTAAAAACTCAATATCTGCCGAAGGGTTAAATGGCAGTTCTCTTTCTCCTGCAAGTTTTATTGATGCATTTTTTTGTATGCCGTCAACCTTGGCGGTTAACTGTGTTGTATCAAAAGTTACAGGGTCTTCACCGCTTAAGCCCATTAACACAGCAATATCCGTTCCGTGGCCTTTGCCTGTTTTAGCAAGCGAGCCATACAGTTTAACGCGCAGGCTTAACACCTGCTCCAGTTTACCGGCCGCTTTTAGTTCATTTAAAAAACGTTCGGCAGCACGCCATGGGCCCAAAGTATGTGAGCTTGACGGGCCAACTCCAATTTTAAATATGTCGAAAACACTGATTGCCTCGTAGGCCATAAGGTAAATTTAATAAGAGCATAGCTAAGGAATGGCTTTTTCACGAATTATAGCAAAGGTTCGTTTGTGAATTGTCTATTGCGCATCACTTTGCAACTATTACCTTCGCTTTATGCACGTTTTAAAGCGCTTTAACGTAAGGGTTTATGGTTTACTTATTAACGAATTAAACCAACTGCTGGTATCTGATGAAGTTTTTAAAAACGGTAACCGCAGCACCAAATTTCCCGGGGGTGGTTTAGAGTTAGGCGAAGGCACCATCGATGGCCTTAAGCGAGAATTTGTAGAAGAGTGCGGCGTACAGGTAGAAGTGGTTAAACACTTTTACACTACCGACTTCTTCGTTCCCTCTTTTTTCGATACCGAAACGCAAATCATTAGTATATACTATACCGTATCCTCTCCATTTTGGCGGGATATAAAAACTTCGGAAACCAAATTTGATTTCATTGAGGTGCCGGGGCAAGAGGCAGAATCTTTCCGCTGGGTAAACCTAAAGGACCTTCATAAGGAAGATACCATTCTTCTTCCCATTGATAAGGTTGTTGTTGAAATGCTTACCGCAGCCCTATAGCTTTAACTAAGCATCACCCTTGGCTTTGCGGTTATCTGAAAAAACGGCTGTAAACGGGCGTCCCTCAATTTGACTACGCAGCCATGTTCTAATGTTAAAGGCCATAAAAATGCGGGTTGCTGTTGCATCCTTCTCAAACGAGCTTAGCAGCTTATTAAGTATCTCTTTTTTACTGCCGCTGTTCATTTTGCGCAAGGCAGTAAGTATTCTTTTCTCTCCTTCTGTTAGCCCGTAAGCTTCCAGATGCGTTATAGCATTGGCAGCCATTTGCGGTAGTACATCAAATGCATTCAACTCCACATTAGCTAGAACTTTAAGCAGTTCGCAACTTTTATAGTGTGAAGTGGCATCCTTTTTAACCCCTAATGATTGAAAAGCTGCGATAGAATTAAACAGTTGCTTATGGCTTTTGTTAGCAAACTCAAACAAAATTTTATACCGATGAAATTCAAGAATAAAAAGCCTGAAGCGGCTGCCATGTTGCTCAATCAATTTATCCGGAAAATGTTGCTGCGAGAACTTCTCGCCCTCTTTATGCCTGCCTGTTCCCCAATAAGCATACTGGTTATAGGTAAAATAACATAGTTCATTTTCCACTCGCTCCAGTTCACCTGCACCTTTAGCCGCGTACATTTCCTCATTCAACGCAAAAACTTCTTCAGCACGATCGGTGTAAAGTGCCGCCAAAATAAAAGCCCTGATCGCCTTTACATACTTGTCATAATCCGCCAACAGGCTTTTGCTTTGCCATATCTTCTTCTCAAAGCTATAGTAGTGCTTTGCCACCTCATACTGTTTCTCAAAATCCTGCTTAAGCATGTAATACATGCTTATTGTAGCTATACGCAGCCGCTCCACTGTAACAACGTCCGATTTTTCTCTTTCAAGTTCTGCAATGGAGGTTACCTGCTCTAAAGGCGTTGCTTGCTTACCTGCAAAGGCCCACTGGTTACTGTAATTACTAAGCTTCTGAAAGACTTCAAAATAGCCGTCAGTTTGTTGCATCCCTGCAACAGCACGCTTTAGATCTGCAAAAAGGGCTGCATTTTCTACCTCGCGCTCTGCTATTTTCCAACTGTGCTTTTCCATATCAAACAGCTTTTTGCGCAACGGATGTTCCAACCAGAAAAGCTCCAATTCTTTTGCCTGTTGCAGGGCCTTTTTACTTACCTGAATAGCCTTGGAACGTAACCCCTTACGGTTTAGAATATTGACATGAAACCACTGCTTTATAGTTTTGTTAACCTCGCTGCTGTTCATTTCAAGCAACATAAGGGCATCCAATACCATAGTTAGCAGGTATGCTTTCATATCCGCATATCCCTTAAAAGTTTTTCTCAGCCCCGCTTCTTCAAATTTTTCTTGTGCGTTTATAGCATCAAAAAGCTGGAGGTATTTATTGCCGTCATCAGCATGCCGCCTGGCAAACTTTTTAAAGTAGCCTTTCTCTTCAGGCGTTAAGGAGTGAATTAACTTAAACAGGTCATCTGAGCCTTTAGTGCGTGCCATAGTTCAACATTGTTGCTATAATTATAATGCGATTGATGCATACTCCGAATATTCCTGAACAATTTAATTGCCGGCCTTTTGAAGGATAGTTGAGTGACTTCCGATTTTTGAAAAAAACAGCGCCAATTACTGTGCGTATATAGTTTATGTTTGGCGCCCATGAAACAAAACCTACTACTACTACTAAGCTGCATTATGATTGTAGCAAAAGCGCAAACACCGCCGGCAATGGTTAAAGACGTATATCCCGGTGCCCAGGACGGAATATTAGCGGATAGCTACCTTGCGGAATTGAACGGGAAAGCCTACTTCTTCGGCCACCCAAACGATTCTACTTATTGGCTATATGAATCTGATGGTACAGATGCAGGCACAGTGCCTGTGGCCATGTCACGCTACTATGATTACAACGAACCTAATTTCCGCAAATGGAACAATAAGTTGATATGGGTAGGTAACGACCATACCCAATGGGATAACAACCAGCTAATGATAAGCGATGGCACTTCAGGCGGCACTCTGCCACTTATACAGGTAAACGCCTCCACCGCTATAAACAGCTGGAAAGGCGATGGCTTTGCAGCCCTACCGAGTGGCTTTTTTATGATATTGATTGACAGTAGCGAATCATGCCTGTTCTTTAGTAATGGTACACCTGCGGGAACAAAACGTATTTTCAGGCCAACAGGTACCGTTTACTATAGCTTCGACCTTTACAATGTTGTTAACGGCAAACTGGTGTTTAATATAAATAATGATATTTATGTAAGCGATGGCACACTTGCCGGTACACAACTGGCCTACAGCCCATCATTTTTCGAGCACCCCGGAAAAGGCATGGTGCTCGGCAACTACGCTTACTTTAGTTACGGATATGAATTATGGCGCACTGATGGCACCAATAACGGAACTACTCTTGTAAAGGGCCCCTTTGAAAGCCAACCCCAGTTATTAGCAGTAACAGGTAACCAACTGTTTTTTGTGAGCGCCGAAAACGGTTCGGGAGGCGAGCTTTTTGTTACAGACGGAACTACCAATGGCACTCACCTGGTGAAAGATATAAACCCTAACGGCTCCGGCATTATGGCAGCAGAGCCGCTATTGGGAACAATTGGAAACAAAATTGTTTACGTTGGCAATACGCCAACTGAAGGTGGCGACCCCTGGATTAGTGACGGCACAGCAGCAGGCACCTTTTTATTAAAAGAAATTTGCACAGGCACAGGCAGCTCCTACATACAAATGCCGGCAACTGACCCTGTAAAAGGCTTTGTTTACTTTGTTGCCGAACAGTGCAACCAATCGGAGCAGCTTTACAGAACCGATGGCACAACAGCAGGCACCATACAGGTAAACAGCGTTAACATCGGCACTACTGCATTTACAACCTTACGCCCTATAAACGGCCTGGTTTATTTCAGTACTATCGCCAGCGGCATAGGGCACGAAATGTTTGTAACCAACGGCTACCCCGGCGGCACAATAACCTACGACCTGGTACCTGGTGGCGGTTACTCTAATTCTTCTGAGTTTACACTTATTGGCAACAAGGTCTTTTTTACGGCCAGCAACAATAAAGGCGAAGAATTATGGAGTTCTGATATTCCGGTAATCAGCGATGTAGCGGAAACAGCTGCAGATGATTGGTCAGCGGTAGTGTTCCCTAATCCGGCTAATAACCTGCTTACAGTAAAAGCCGGAAACCTGCCGGTAGAAACAGTAACCATTTACAACACTGCAGGGCAACTGCTGCAAACCGTTAACTCTTCTACCATAGATATCAGCCTGTTAAATGCAGGTATGTATTTTGCTGAAGTAACAACCGCAAAAGGAATTGTGCGCAACCGCTTCATCAAACAATAACAAATCCCGACTTTGAACCTTATTTATTGCTGCTAACCGTTAAAAGGCGTAAACTTAGTTTGCGCCTTTTTTATTTAAAAAGCTGCCGGAACAACTATTCTCCCTCGGTTAACTTCACTTTCATACTGAAGCTATTCTTTATCCTACAGGATTAAGGTATGTATTTTATTGATTTTCAAAAGATTAAACAGACATTCAAAAGTAAGCCGATTTCGACCCGAAAACCGTCTGAAATCCGGGTAAAATTCCCTATTTTCGCAGTCCTTTTTAACAAACCAAAACTCGCGTTCGGGGCGAGAATAAAAAACAACCGGATTTAGTATGTCAGAAGAATTAGTAAAACAACAACCCGCTGCCACTACTGCTCACGATGATTTTGATTGGAGTGTAGATAAGCGTAACGTAGTTAGCTACGGCGAAGCAGACCGTAAGCGCTACGATGCTGAATATTCAGCAACTCTAAAAACCATCGAGAACAACGAGATTGTAAAAGGTACCGTTGTGGCAATTACGCCTACCGATGTAGTATTAAACATTGGTTTCAAATCAGACGGCCTTGTGCCACTTTCTGAATTCCGCGATGTGGAAGAATTGAAACTGGGCGAAACCTACGATGTTTACGTGGTTAACAAGGAAGACAAAAAAGGTGTTCTTATCCTTAGCCGCAAAAACGCCCGTATGCTTAAAGCATGGGAAAACATCGTTGATGCACACACCAGTGGTGCAGTGGTTACCGGCAAAATTGTTTCTAAAACCAAGGGCGGCCTTATCGCCAACGTATTTGGTATGGAAACTTTCTTACCGGGCTCTCAAATTGATGTTAAGCCAATCAGCGACTACGATGTATACGTTGGTAAAACCATGGAATTAAAAGTGGTTAAGATTAACGAAGCCATTAAAAACGCAGTTGTATCGCACAAGGCGCTTATCGAAAGCGATATCGAAGCTCAACGCGAGGCTATCATCGGCAAACTGGAAAAAGGCCAGGTATTGGAAGGTACTATCAAGAACATCACCGACTTTGGCGCGTTTATCGACCTTGGCGGCGTAGATGGTCTGTTATACATCACCGATATTTCATGGGGCCGCATCAGCCATCCGAAAGAAGTGCTGGAACTGAACCAGAAACTGAACGTGGTGGTATTGGATTACGACGACAACAAGAAGCGTATTTCTTTAGGCCTGAAACAACTTCAGCCACACCCATGGGATACTTTAGATTCTACTATCGACGTAGGAACCAAAGTAAAAGGCAAAATCGTAAACATCGAAGATTACGGTGCATTCCTGGAAATCACTCCGGGTGTAGAAGGTCTGATCCACGTATCAGAAGTTTCATGGAGCAACACTCCGATCAACAGCCGCGAATTCTTCCACTTAGGCGATTCTCACGAGGCAATCGTTATGACCATCAACCGCGAAGAGCGTAAGATGAGCTTAAGCCTGAAGCGCTTAACTGAAGATCCTTGGACAAAAATCACCGAGAAATTCCCTGTAGGCACCCGTACCAAAGGTTTAGTTAAAAACATCACTCCATTCGGCGTGTTTGTTGAACTTTCTGAAGGTATCGGTGGCATGGTTCACATCAGCGACCTTTCATGGACCAAGCGCTTTAACCACCCTAGCGAGTTTACCAAAGTAGGTAACGAATTAGAGGTTGTAGTGCTGGATATTGATGCTGAAAACCGCAAGCTTACCCTGGGCCACAAGCAAATTGAAGAAGATCCGTGGGATACCTTTGAAAACGTATTCCCTGTAGGTTCTGTTCACGAAGCTACTGTGCTTAGTGTTGAAGACAAAGGTGGTGTAGTATTACTGCCTTACGGTTTAGAAGCATTTGCTCCTAAAAAGCACCTTGCTAAAGAAAGCGGTGGGTTTGTAGCTGCTGATGAGAAGGCTGAATTCAAAGTAATTGAGTTTAACCGTAACGATAAGAAGATCATCGTTTCTCATGCCCGTATTTGGGAAGAAGCACAACGCGATGTGGTAGAAGGCGAAAAGAAGGAGAAGAAAGCACAACGCGAAGCCGCTTCTAAAACAGTTAAGAATCTGAACAAGAGCATCGAAAAAACTACACTTGGCGATTTAGGCGTGCTTAGCAACCTGAAAGAAAAGATGCAGGAAAACGAAGCTGCTGCTAAGAAAGAGGCCGACGAAAAAGCTGCCGGCGAAAATACATCAAACGAATAATTAAGGTTCCGGCTTTAGTTCGTAAACTAAAAATCCCGCTCTGCAAAGGGCGGGATTTTTTTTATGCTTTAAGTAAGTCCGGAGGGAGTTATATCATCCAACTATTTCAAAACTTCCATCCATCTTGTAACGTACTGCCGTGTAAAGCGGTTGTATTTTGGTTTCGCTTATTATCTCCAATGTCGATTTGGAATTGCTTACATATTCCACCCTTCCCTCACCAACCACCGAAATGGAAGTTAGCGGTGTATTATTCTTACCGGTAATTACCACCTTGTTATTCCTTTCCTGGCTAAAAATAACCGTGCCCGACTCCGCATCTATTACCTCGGCAATAAAGTGATACTTAACGCGATTCAGTGGCTTATTAAATCCCTTTTTCTTCCAGTATTCCTTCAACTTGTCGTCAATAAGGGCAAGCTTAACCGAAGTGCGTTGTATTTGCTTTAGCGAAACAAAACCGCTGTTTTTAGCGCCAAAGGTCAGTCCTATCTCGCCTTTAGCTACCGAAGAGTTTACAGAACCGCCTATATCCACCGAAACACTTGATTCTACCGTGTATTTCAAATCCGCCTTGTTGGCAACCACAGTTTTGCCCTGTAGCGAGAACCCATCTACTACATCCTCAATATTGCCCCAAATAAGGTGTTGGCCATCGTCATTCAAAACAATATCACCAACCCTTAAGGGCCGTTCAATAAAGTTGCCCATAAGCCCTAAGCCCGATAGAATTCTTTGTGCGCGTTTTAACCCTGCCATATCGTTAATTTTTTTGCCTACTCTAAACACGTTTTCGGCTTACCGTAGCTATTTGGCGTATAAGCCAACTTACCGGTAACAAACTTTTATAATATCGTTTGGCAGGGCAATACCCTAAAACAGGTCTTTCTAAGGTTAATGGGCGGGCAAAAAAAATCCCCCAACGTACAACGCCGGGGGCTATATCAATTTAATTTAACCTTAAACCAATTACTTGGCAGGCACCATTGTTACAGAAGCTTTGTCGCCACCTGCATCAAGGGTAAATACAACTTTGTCAGCAGTAATCTCAACCTGAGATGAGTCGGTCTTACCTTTGCTGTCAGTCATAATAAGGGTTTTGCCATCGCTGGTCAGGTCCCATTTGCCGCTTTCGTTCTGCTCCATACCCATAATTTTCAGGTGCATATCAAAGCTGCCGTCCTTTTTAAATTCCATGGTAGTTTGCTTCATATCAGCCATCATACCATCCATCATTTTTACTGATGATTCGGCGATGCTCTTCATAGCCGGGTCGCTGATTGTATCTAAAGCATCTTTAGCTTCTTTCATCTTCTTGTCCATTTCTGGGCTTGAAAACTCTGTCCACTGCCATTTTTTAGTAAGCATTTCTTTTTTGTTGCCGCCGCAAGATGTTGCAACAACGGCCGCCACTAAAATAAGGGCAGCAAGTTTCAGTTTGTTTTTCATGACTTTTTCTGGTTTTTAGTGCCGCAAAGGTCGTTTATTCCGCCAAAAGGGGAACTTATTCATGAAAAAGTTTTACACAACAAAGCCGGGGCCCCTCCCCCTTTCCACTTTATTATACTTTGCCTTTATTTGCCCTCGCATAAAAAACAGCCTTTGGCCATAAAAACCGGCTATAAGCATTAAAATCAGTTTAAAAGTAAAGAATATGAACTACGACTTAATAGTAATAGGAAGCGGACCCGGAGGATACGTTGCTGCCATCCGTGCCTCGCAATTAGGCCTTAAAACCGCAATAATTGAACGCGAAAGCCTGGGGGGCATATGCCTTAACTGGGGTTGTATACCTACCAAAGCCCTTTTAAAAAGCGCCCAGGTGTTTGAATATCTGAACCATGCAGCCGATTACGGTATAACAGTTAGCGGCGGTAAGGCCGATTTCCCGGCTGTAATTAAGCGCAGCCGCGGTGTGGCCGATAGTAACAGCAAGGGCGTTCAG
>CAZUHU010000075.1:0-7275 GCA_964620645.1 uncultured Chitinophaga sp. | reverse complement strand
TTTTGATGAAGAAGAACAAGATTGATGTTATAATGGGCACCGGCAAGCTTAAAAAAGGCGGTAAGGTTGAGGTTACAGCCGCTGATGGCAAAAAGGAAGAGCACAGCGCTAAACACATTATACTGGCTACCGGTGCGCGCAGTAAAGAACTACCGAACATTAAGCAGGATGGCAAAAAGATTATAGGCTACCGCGAGGCCATGAACCTGCCTACCCAACCTGAAAGTTTGGTGGTAATGGGCAGTGGCGCAATAGGTATGGAGTTCGCCTACTTTTATTCAGCACTGGGCACCAAAGTAACTGTAATTGAATTTTTAGATAGTATTCTTCCGCGCGAGGACAAGGATATCAGCAAAGAGGCTGAGCGCGTGTTCCGTAAAAAGGGTTTGACATTTATGACCAGCACTGCTGTTGAAAGTGTTGATACCAAAGGCAAGAAATGCGTGGTAAGCGCTAAAAAGAAAGACGGCAGCATTGTAACTATTGAATGCGATGTGGTGCTTTCCGCTGTGGGCGTAACCACTAACCTTGAAAACCTTGGCCTGGAAGATTTAGGTATAAAAACCGAAAAGGGCATTGTAGTAACCGATGATTACTACCGCACCAATGTGCCGGGCATTTATGCCATAGGCGATATTGTAAAAGGTCCTGCCCTTGCACACGTAGCCAGTGCTGAAGGCATTACCTGTGTGGAGAAAATTGCCGGCCATAATCCCGAGCCGGTTGATTACAACAATATTCCTTCCTGCACTTATACATGGCCCGAAGTTGCCTCTGTTGGATTAACAGAAGAACAGGCTAAAGAAAAAGGCTACGAAATTAAGGTGGGCAAATTTCCTTATAGCGCCAGTGGCAAAGCTAAAGCCAGCGGCGTTACCGATGGTTTCGTAAAAGTGATTTTTGATGCTAAATACGGCGAGTGGTTAGGTTGCCATATGATGGGCGCTAACGTTACTGAAATGATAGCTGAAGTAGTGGTTGCCCGCAAGTTGGAAACTACGGGTCACGAAATCATTAAGAGCATACACCCTCACCCTACAATGAGCGAAGCTATTATGGAAGCTGCCGCCGCTGCCTACGGAGAGGTTATACACCTGTAAGCTATGGATAAGCGTTGGTTTCTTTTGTTGGGGATAGGTTTGCTATGCGTTTATTCCTGCAATACTACGGCAAGGCTGCTTTGTAAAGATTGGCAGGTTAATGATGTAAAGTATACCAGGACCGGGCCTCTTAACCAGGCCGAACGGGAACAACTGCGCTTTAAACTAACGCGTGAGTTTCAGTTCCGTTTCAGGCCCGATAGTTTCTACTATGTTGTTCAGGGTACCGATACGGCACCGGGCAAATGGTGGCTAAGCGCTGATAAAAAACAGATTATTACCGTTACCGGAACTGACACATCGCAGTCGGAAATACTTACGCTAAACAGCAAGGTATTTTCCTTCCGCCCGCTAAATACACTTAATAATATCGATCAGTTGATTTGTTACCCTGCTACAAAGTAGAGGTTACTTCGGCTATTTTGAACTCCTGACCCACCGGCAAAAAACCAAAGAATTTGCGGTGGGTATTTTTTGGCCCTATAAATATCACTTCCAAAAACGGCATGCTACTGCCATCGGGTAGTGGCACATCATAAATACGGTTGTAATCGCGGCTTTCAACATCCTTGCTCCACTTATTAAAAGCATCGCTGGTTATTTTAACCAACTGCTTTTCGTAGGGCGTGTTATAGGTAAACACGTCCGTAAAATATCTTAACGAGTCCGGCCCCCTGTAGATAATACAATTGGCAAAGCGCTTGTAATCCTTTTTGCTGCTGGCGTCAAATGCTTCATCAATAACACTCGCCAGTAAAGGGATAAGGGTGGTATCTGCATGCGGCAAGGTCAACGTACCTGAGTTGGACAGGTTGGCCTGGGCCGTATCAGCCGGCTTAACCGTATTGTCGTCTTTCTTATTACAACTTTTACAACTTTCAATACCTGCAATAGCCGCTACGGCCAAAAGTAAGAGAGCCCAAAATTTTACCGCTTTCATCAAGGCAAATGTATTTATTCTGCGCTTACTTCAATTCCTTCTCCATGGTATAGTGGGGTATGCCTACTTCCGTAAAAACGTCGCTTACCACCTTATAACCAAGTTTGGTATAAAAAGGCACCGCCACATCGCGTGCGTTACAAAACATAGTTGTAAAGCCATGCTCCACGGCGTACTTTTCCGCCTCTGCTGATAACGTGCGTCCGAAGCCGCTACGCTGCAATTTGGCATCCACTGCCACCTGGCGCATTTTCATTCTGCCATTCGGAAAGCGGCTCAAGGTTAAGCAGGCTACTATTTTATCGCCTTCAAAAAGGCCTAAATGAGTATCCTCTTTATCCTTGTGCATTTCGGCTTCAGTAAAGCGCAAACCCAGTGGTTTGCGCAAAACGTTATAGCGCAGTATTAACGCCTTTTCATATTCGCGGCTACCTGCTCCAAAAACCTTAAGTTCGTGTTCCATAACATTAGCGAATAAAAGCAAAAAATAATCAGCCACTCCCAGCCTTCAGGAAATTCCTTTACTTTCGGAGTAAATATTATCAATAATGAAGAAATCCATCCTGTTTCTACTATTTACACTATCCGCCTTTGCCTGTGTAAATGCACAAAGTGCTGATAACCCTCAGGCCAAAGCAAAAAAGGCATTAAGCAAAATTCACACTGCCGTAAAATTGGAGGGCGAACAAACCAGCAAGGTAAACGCCGCCTTAATAGATTACTACACCAAAAAGGATGCTATTGAAAAGGCTACCACCCTCGCCAATAAAGAAGAAGGCGAAAAGAAGATTGATGACCTGAAGGATGCCCGCGACAAGCAAATACGCGCCATATTAACCTCCGCCCAATGGAAAAAATGGATGGCTTACAAGGAAAAAGAAAAGCAAGACAAAAAAGATAGCAAAGAACAATAAGCAGAGGCCCCCGAAAATCGGGGGCTTTCTTTTTTAAACCTCTGCTTGTCTATTGGCTGCTGTTCTATTATTACTTTCGCTGCAATGGCACATCACCACGATCATCACCATCATCATCACGGGCCTGTTGCGCTTACCAATGTTAATACAGCCTTTGTAGTAGGCATAGCGCTAAACTTCCTGTTTGTGATTATTGAGGTGGTAGTAGGGCTTTATGTGCATTCCCTTTCTCTCCTTTCCGACGCTGGGCACAACCTGGCCGACGTAGGCACGCTGGCCCTATCCCTTCTTGCGTTCCGTTTGGTTAAGGTTAAGCCAACCGAACAATACACTTACGGCTATCGCAAAACATCAGTGATTGTGGCGCTGTTTAACGGCATGATGCTGATGGTTTCCATAGGGGCCATCATATACGAAGCAGTTCATCGCTTTTTTAATCCTGAACCGCTTCCGGGTGGTATTATTGCCCTTGTTGCCGGTGCAGGTATTATTATCAACTCTTTTACCGCTTTGTTATTCTTCCGCGATAAGGATAAGGACATGAACATCAAAAGCGCTTACCTGCACCTGTTAAGCGATGCACTGGTATCCTTAGCGCTCGTAATTGGCGGCATCATTATTATTTACACCGGTTGGTTTTGGGTGGATAGCGCCTTAAGCATTTTGGTAGCCGTTGTAATTTTCTTTAGCACCTGGGGGCTTTTGCGCGATAGTTTCCGGCTCTCGCTGGATGCAGTGCCGGCAGATATTAAAATGGAAAACATAAAGAATGCTGCTACAAAGGTAGCCGGCGTTAGAAGCCTGCATCATATACATATTTGGGCCATAAGCACTACGGAGAACGCATTAACCGCCCACCTGGTTTTAGAGAAAGATACCACCATTGAACGTGAGCGCCTTATTAAAAATGAATTGCGCCACGAACTGCAGCATCAAAACATACACCACATAACACTGGAAACCGAACGCGACGGCGAAGCCTGCAAAAATGCCGAGTGCTGATATAGCTAAAAAAACAAAGGCCCCTTTAACTCAGGGGCCTTTGTTTTTTATTTAGGAACGGTATCCGTTGGTGTTTCAGCTGGCTTAGGTTGCTCAACCGGTGGGGCAGGCGGGGCGCTCTCCTGCTTTGGTTGTTCAGGAGTTACAGGGGCTTCCGGCTTGGGCTCCACCTTTTTAGGCTGCCTGTCAGGTGGCGGACCGCTCAATATATTCTGGTTGCTCATTTTCATCTGCTCAAACTGGTCAATCTCTTTTTGCTGTTGTTGCTTCTCCTGCTGCTCGCGCTGGTCAGGCGTAATCATTTGGGTAGGGGCACCATTGCTGGTATCGCCCGGCATTACATTAAACATATCAAGGCTATCGCCCGGCATAGGTATATCCAGCTTAGGCTCAAAACGCGGACGGTTTATACCGGCTGCTTTATCCTTCATGTAGCTCACAAAATCAGCCTTATTCATAGAACTGCCCAGTGTATACAGGTAAAAACGGTCGCCATCTTTGATTTTACGCTTATCCGGCGCAGTATTACCAATCATAGTGTTTATATCATCGTAGCTACTTAAAATACCAAGCGTTCCGGGGCGGTATTCAAAAAAGAACCAATCATTCGTTCCCGTTTTAAGGTATATGGTAAACAGGTCGGCTCCGCCTTTGTATTGTATCTCAATATAGCCCTCCAGCTTTTTATTGATGATCTTTTTGCCAATTATGGCAACGCCAATTTTGCCTACACTGCGCAGCGATATATCAGCTGAATCATACACAAAAGTAACATCGCTAAAAATCACATTGTGTTCCAGATCCTTCGGGCGCTTGGTAAACATCTGCAGCTTATCAAAGTCCTCCAGCATCTTTTTATCTTCTTTCTCATCACTTAACTCATGTATGGTTTTGCGTTGCTTTTCGCTATCGTAAGTAATATCCGCAAGGTCCACATTATCGCCGGCCATATAAAACTCAAAACGCTCCTGCATTTTATCGTCCATCTTCATATCAATGCCAAACGTTACGTTAAACTTGTATTTGCTGCTATCTAAAGCTACATCAGCAAAGCCGGCTGCCATTGTTTTTATAATACCAAAGTTGGCGCCAAGGTTAACATCCCCTTCCGCCTTAATCGTGCCTTTCTTATCATCATACTTCATCAGGTTACCGGTCAGGGCGCCCTCTTTAATCTTCTTTTCGTTACCCATCAGATATTCACCGGTTGGCAGTTGAGTAACCAGGCCTGTAGCTTTAAAGAAGGTGATGTCCTTATTATCCTGTTTAGGGGCCAATAAAGTAGTATACATCAACGCGCCTTCTTCCATCGGGTTAAGGTGTATACCGGCACTTAAAATGTTGCCGTTGCTATTCTTAACCGTATCGAATTTCAACTCAAGTTTAGCGGGGTCAACATCCTGGTTAATACTAAAGTCCGATGTCATTGCCTTTGGATGTTTAAATTCAATAGTGCCGAACCCCTTCATATGCAACAATGGGTTGGCAGCCGTCAGCATTACTTCGCCATTGTATTTTACACCCGGGTAAATCACAAAATTCTTTTCGGCGCCTATATCAGCACGTGCATAAATCTTCCAATGTTCTTCCTTCTCTTTCTTCTCCCCTTCAATCTCCTTCTTACAGCCTATATCGTTAAAGTTGATTATTTCCTTAATGTCTTTTGTGGTGTAACGGTAGTTACCTACAGCCTTCAATTCGTTTTTGCTATAAATATCTACGGTAGCATCCTCAATGCGGTGGCGCTTATTAATAGTGTCGGCAATAATTACTGAGTTACGCAACTGGCGCATCTTAGCGCCCTCTTCAATCACCACAACGCCGCTATCCGGTATTACACTTCCATCAGCTACCCGTATTTCCGGAACTTGTTCTACACGCAGCAGGGAGGTTACCAGGTTATAGGTAGCGCGCTTACCCAGGAATTTCAGGCCCTTTTGGTCGGGCCGTGTAGAGGTAAAGTATTCTCCCGGCCCCTGTGGTGGCGCTTTAAAGTCCAGTATCTTATCATCCATAAACCATTTAAACTCGTTAATGGCGGTGTTATACTGGTTATAGCTAAACTCCGTAGGTATGTTCTTAAGGTTCGATTTAAAATCCGCAATGCGCGTTTTAAAATCCACTTTAGCGCTTACGTTAGGTGTTTTAAAAGTCACCTTATCGCCGGTGGTTTTAATATTCAGCGCAGCCGTATCAGCTGAAAGGTCCATAGTACGGAAAGAAAAATCGGTAGATGCTAAAGTGGCTTCTTCCCAATCCAATAAACCATTACCCCGCAAGCCTTTTGAGGTTAACAGCAGGTCGCCTTTAAAGGTGGTAAAACCATCATCATACATGCTGAAAGGCTGGTCTTTGCTGTTCATGCTAATCAACATGCTGTCAGCATTCGGCTTCCAGTTGATGCGGTCGCTGTTACCTTTTACAGCCGGTGTTTTTACGCCATCAAAGGTTTTAGCAATACTAAAGCTATCGGTTGTTGCCAACATGGAATCCGGGTAAAAGCGCACGTCATGCGTTACAAACTCAGCAGTAGAGTGCGTAATACGTCCATCGCCCTGTATACCGTTATAGTTCAACTCATACTTGCCGTAATATTTGCCCTTGCCCTTATAAAGCTCATAGCCTGTTGGCGGTGTTTCCGATTTAAACCCTAAGGAACCATCGCCCTGTATATGCACGCTGTCCTTTACATCAGGGAAAATTCCACCGCTTACCAGCTTACCCTGCCAGTTAATAATGTCTCCACTAAAGTTGTTCAAACTATCCAGCCTAAAAGGCTCCAACTCAAAATAGAAACTCTTTCTGTTGTAAGCCCCTTTAGCTACGGCAGGGTCATCATAATAGATATAAGACTTATCGCGGCTATATAAACGCGGAAATTGCGGCAGTTTGGTGCGGCCCGATTTGTTTATCGGTGCATCAATTTCCAGCAAGCCTTTCATATTCTCCACCTTACTCTTCAGCGGCTTCAATATCGGCTCACCGTATTGGTCTACTCTTCCACTGTCCTGCACGTTAATGCGCATAGTATCAACCTTAGTAAGGTCAACGGTAAACGGAGCATATTGGAATTTAAACTTCTCCCCATACAGGTCCATACGGCCGGCGTAAATAAGTCCATCAAATTCCATATTGCGATCTTTCTGCAGGCTAACTGCATTTTTTCGCGGACGGAAATAAACGTAGCTGGAATCGCTGATAGGAATTTCAAACACCCCTTTCAAATCAATGTTGCTGCTCTGTAAATCTATGTAGTCATTACCTGCCTGTGGCGATGACTTGATGCGTATAACGTCATAGTCAATCTTCTTGGCATTAG
>CAZUHU010000074.1:6513-16548 GCA_964620645.1 uncultured Chitinophaga sp. | reverse complement strand
GTTAACTTCGGTGTAACAGGCGGCATACATGTGGTAAGAGACCCTGCAAAGCGTGCTACCTTATTTCTGGGCTTATGGAACCGCCTGAACACCGGCAACTATACCATAATACCTAAAGTAGGTTTTGCATGGAAGGGCTTCAGCGCCGGCTTTGCTTACGATGCGCACTTAACCCAACAACGTAAAGATTACAAGAACATAGGCGGCGCCTTCCCGCAAGCGTTTGAAATTACGCTTTCGTATGTAGGCAACCTGTTTGTTCCTAAAGAAGACAGCTACCTGTTTAACCCAAGGTACTAGAATGTTGTTGCGCTAAATTCATTAACCCCAAGAAAACTAAACATAAGCCATGAAGTATTTCCTTTTAGTAGCATTGGTACCTCTGATCATGTTTGCCAATGCTCAAGGTTCTAAAAAGAATATTGAGAAATATCCGAACTATAAGTGGAAGAAGAAACTTAAGATTGCCCGCTTGAAAATTACCCAGGGCAGTTATTACAACGCCGCCGTTTACCTGGAGGACGTGTACAGGGAAAAACCTGATAAAGTTGAAGTTCCACACCTGTTAGGTGAAGTTAACCGCCAATTGCGCGATTACGAAGCTGCTGAAAAGTATTACAGCGCCGCTGTTAAATTGAACCCGGAGGCATACCCTAATGACCATTTCTTTTTAGGCCAAATGCTTAAAATGAATGGTAAGTATGAAGATGCCAAGAAAAGCTTTGAAAGCTACCTGAAACAGGAACTGGGCAAAAACGACAGAAGCTACAAGTCGTTAACCAAAAACGAAATTGCAGGTTGCGATAGCGCCCTGGTTATCGTAGCTAACCCTACCAAAATTAAAGTTCAGAAAACTGAAGGTGCCGTTAATACAGTGCTTCAGGACTTTTCTCCTAAGCCATTAAAGAATGGCGATATGATGTATGCCCGTCAAAAAACGGATACTGCGGTTAACGTTAGCACCAGCAAGGCTGATTACTATACCGGTATTTATACCTCTTCACGCTCGGGCAACAGTTTTGGTGCAGGCAACCTACTGCCTTTCCCTCCGAACGATAGCAAAACCAACGTAGGCAATGCTATTTACAGTGCTGATGGCAATACACTTGTTTACACAAAATGTACTGATCCGTTGATTGATAACCTGGGCCGTTGCCGCATCTACTCTTCGAAAAAGAATGGCGCTGAATGGACAGAAGGACAGGAGATAAGCGCTATTAACTATAAAGATGGTACTACTACTGAACCTGCGTGGGGTGTTGATGCCGACGGTAACACTATCCTTTACTTTGTTTCTGACAAAGGCGCAAATGGTTTAGATCTGTTCTACGCCAAGCAAAATGCTGATGGAACTTTTGGCGCCCCTCAAAGCCTTGGTAACGAAATAAACACTGTAGGCGATGAGATGACTCCATTCTACGATGCTAAAAACAAGGTGTTATACTTCTCTTCTGATGGTCACCCATCAATTGGTGGTTTAGACGTGTTTAAAACCAGTGGCGTACCCGGCAGCTTTGGCCCGGTAGTTAACGCCGGTGTGCCAATTAACTCAGGTGCCGATGACCTTTACCTGGCCCTTGACGACAAAGGTGCTAAAGGCTTTATGGTTTCTAACCGTGTTGGTACAACATCACCACGTGGCGCTACCTGTTGCGATGACATATGGACTGTAATAGTGCAACGCGATGTGTTCCTGAAAGGTATTTACGTTAAGAGGGGAGATGCCAGCAACACACCAATTGCAGGTGTTGATGCCAGCATGTATAAAGTAGCCGGTAACAATTTTGAATTTGTTCAAAATACCATTACTACTCCTGAGCCTTTCATTTTCCCTGTAAAACGCAGCACTTCATACAAGATCAACGGTAACAAAGAAGGTTTTTGGCCTTCTATTGATAACCTGAGCATAAGCGAAGATGAAGAGCGCGATACTATCTTCCAGATTTTCTACCTTGACCCTATTGTTAAGAAGAAGATCCGTATCCCGAACGTTTACTTTGCTTTTGATAAGAGCAACGTTATACAATTCTACCAAACCCAAATTGATAGCGTAGTATTAGTGCTTAACGCTAACCCGGGCTACTCAGTAGAGGTACAAGGCCATACTGATAGCAAAGGCTCTGACGAGTATAACGAGAAGCTTTCTTTACGCCGTGCTACAGAAGTGAAGAACTTCCTGGTTAAAAAGAAAGGTATTGCTGAAAACCGCATAACCGTTAAAACTTTCGGCGAAAAAATGCCTGCTGTTCCTAACGAATTACCAAACGGTGAGGATGATCCGGAAGGCCGCGCACGCAACCGTCGTGTAGAATTCAAGATTATCCCTGACAAACCGGATGATGCTCCTGAATTTGAACCTTATGGCGACCCTGTTAAGGAAACAAAGACAGGCCCCGGCTTTACCTACGGTAAGAAAGGCAAGTAACAAATAGAGTAAGACAATAGCAGAGCCCTCCGAATAATCGGGGGGCTTTTGTTTTTTAGGACTAGGAGGGAAATGGCGGCATTACCTTATGTAAGCCAGTGACTTAAATAATGGACGAGCTTTAAATTATTTCTTTGAAGAATTTATATTTGAACGGGATAAACTTTAAATTTGCACTATCCCCCCTAAAAAAGAAAGAGAGCCAAAAAGGCATTTAGCAGCCTTGTTTTATAAAAAAGTGCAGAAATTTGTCTTTGGAAATCAGTGAGTTATGAAAAAAATGAGGCTGAAGTGAAACTTTTTTAAAACACCCTCTTGACAAAACCTGAGGGCTGATGTAAATTACCAATACGAAACGACAAGAAAAAGGTTACAGAAAAAATTAAAAAACAAGTAAAATGAACAAGCTAAACAAAATTTTCGGAGCAGCCTTCCTGACAATCTCTCTGAATGCCTTCGCGGGCGACTGTCCTTCTCTGTCAGGAGAATTCACCATCGGTAAAGATGATGCTGACTTCACAACAGTTAATGACGCTGTTAACGCATTAAAATGCGGTGGCGTATCAGGCCCGGTTACCTTCCTTATTCAGGACGGTACTTATAATGAAAGAGTAGTTCTTTCATCTATCCAGGGTGCTGACGCTTTCAACACTGTTACTTTCGAATCAAAAAGCGGTAACAATACAGAAGTAGTTATTTCTTACGCTACATCTGACGCTACACTGGTTCTTAACGGTGTTTCTTACGTAAACTTTGAAAATATCACTATCGACCATAAAACTGCCACTTACGGCAACTGTGCACGTATCGACGGTAAATCAGGCCACATCGGTTTTAAAGGTGTTGTGTTTGATGGTGTAGAAGCAGCAAGAACAGGCGCTAACAGCTCAACTGTATACTTCGCTTCTACTGCCCCTAAAAGCGACGTAGCATTCGAAGATTGCGAAATCAACAACGGCAGCTTCGGTATCTACAAAAGCGGTATGGGTAACGACGGTATGGACAGCAAAACTTCTATCACAGGTACCCTGTTCTTTAACCAATACGAAACAGGTCTGGCTCTTTTAAACGAAGAAGCACCGGTAATTACTAACAACGTAGTTAGCACCCTGAGCAACTACACTGGCTTTAAAGCAATAAGCCTTGACAACGCCAGCGGTAACCTGGTTGTAAGCAACAACATCGTAAACGCTGCTAACGGTTCTTACGGTTTAGCAATGAACAACTGTTCTGCTTCAGCTACTAACCTTGGCCAAATCAACAACAACTCCATTGCAGTAGGCGGCACCGGCGAAACTTTCGGAGTATACCTGAGCGGTTCAACCGACAACCAGGTTCTGAACTTCAACCGTGTTAAACTTACTATCAACGGCCAACAAAATACTAACCAGGCTTACTATCGTAACATCGGTTCTGGTAACAACATCAACATGATGAACAACATCTTCTACGATCTGAACACCGGTGGTTACACTATCGTAGGTAACACTTACAAAGATTTCTTTAACCAGTTACCTTCTCAAAGCAACCCATCACTGTCAGTTTCTGCTAACGGTATCATGATCGAAAAAGTTTCTCCAATAAAGTAACCTATAATAGCTTGTTCGTTACTTTTATACGGTTCCGGCGTAAGCCGGAACCGTTTTTTTTTCGTATAACTATTCATAATTTCCCGTTCAAATAGAATACTTGTTAGAGCTTTCTACTCAGCCCTTTACAGCTTTTTTTGATGAATATGCCGAGGCCATTATGATTACCAATGCCCAGGGCAAAACTGTTTACCTGAATAGAGCATTCGCGCGTTTAACCGGCTATGGTGCCGAGGATATTGCCCGCGTAACCGTTGAAGACCTCTTTAAAGTAAGGGTTAACTACCACCTTGTAGAAACCAACAAACTCACCCACTGGGAATCGGGCATTACCACAAAATCAGGAGACCAGATCTGGTTAAAGGTGTCCATGTCGCCAATTGCAATGGCAGACGGCTCTAAAGGCACCGTTTATACCCTGGTTGATAATCCAACCCTGGATCAGCTTACCGGCCTTTTAAAGGAGAGTGAAACACGTTTTGCAACCCTGGCAGATGCATCGCCGGTAATGATATGGATGACCGATAAGGATAATTTGTGCTATTACTTCAATAAAGCCTGGCTTGATTTTACAGGCAAAAAGTTTGAAGAGGAATTAGGTACCGGGTGGCTCCGCAACGTGCACCCCGAAGATATGCGGTTGTTGAATAATATAGCCCCTGAACTTAGCGCCCAAAAGGAGTACTCAGTTGAATACAGGCTTAAACGCAAAAACGGCGAATACCGCCACATACTTGAAATAGGAACCCCTCGATTTTTACCCGATGGAACTTTTGCGGGTTATATGGGTAGTTGTCTGGATATATCAGAAATGAAAATTGCCCAGGATGAATTGAGCAACCGGGCGGCTGAGTTAAAGCGCTCAAATGAGGAGTTGGAACAGTTTGCTTATGTGGCCTCGCACGATATGCAGGAGCCACTGCGGATGATTGCCAGCTACATACAACTCATCCAAAAGAACCTTGAGGCAGGTAAACCCGAGGGAGCCGGAGAGTTTATGCAGTTTGTGCTGGATGGTGTATCGCGCATGCAGGCCTTAATAAGCGATTTACTGCAGTTTAGCCGTGTAAACCGCAAGGGCAATCCGTTTACACAGGTTAATCTAAATGAGGTTTTAAGCATATCTATTGCCCATTTAAAGGAGCGTATTAAGGATAATGATGCACAGGTAACTTTTGATAAAATGCCGGTTTTAATGGGTGATTCAACCCAGCTAATGAGATTGTTTCAGAACCTGATTGATAACGCCATCAAATTCAAAGCGCCGGAAAGAAAACCTGAAATCAAAATTTCCGTAGAAGAGAAGGAAACCGAGTGGCTTTTTGCCGTTAGTGACAACGGCATTGGAATAGAAAACAAGTTTTACAATCGTATATTTGTTATATTTCAAAGGCTGCACGCCCGTAATGAATATGAAGGAACCGGTATTGGTTTAGCAGTATGTAAAAAAATTGTTGAGCGGCACGGAGGAGATATTTGGGTAGAAAGCGAAGCCGGCAAGGGAAGCACTTTTTATTTTACATTGAAGAAATAACAGGCCACAGATATGGATTTATTAAAGAATAGTAAGAATAAGCCCCGCATACTTCTGGTAGAAGATAACCCGGGAGACATAAGGCTTACCCAGGAGGCACTGAAGGAAAGCCAGATGGAGATTCACCTTGATGTAGTTTCGGATGGCGAACAGGCTATTGATTTTTTAACGCGCAAAGGTAAATATGCCGAAGCTGCGCGCCCGCATATCATTTTACTGGACCTTAACCTGCCCAAGAAAAACGGCATTGAAGTTTTAAAAGAAGTAAAGGCCAATGAATCTTTAAAAAAGATTCCGATTATAGTTTTAACTACCTCTGATGCCGACCATGATATAACGAAAGCCTACTCATTGCATGCCAACTGTTATATACTTAAACCGGTGGACTTTGATGACTTTGCCAAGGTTATTAAACTTGTTGAAATATATTGGTTTAAAACGGTGCAATTAACCCACGAATAGTAATATGGCAGAGCAGGAACTGAAGGTGCTTTTGTTGGAGGATAATCCCGGTGATGCTTTCCTGATAAAATTTTATTTGGGAGAATCGTCATCGCCTGTATTCCAGGTTTCGCATGCTGAAAATCTGAAAACAGCATTGGATTTTCTTGGCGAAAACAAATACGATATTATTATTAGTGACATGAATCTACCCGATAGTTTCGGGGTAGATACTATCAAGAATATCCTTTCGAAATTTCCCGGTAATCTGGTTATTGTTCTAACGGGCCTAACCGATGAAGAAGTTGGTCTGGAAACGGTGCGTTACGGTGCACAGGACTTTTTAGTGAAAGGAAAGTTTGATGGCAAAGTACTTATTTCTTCAGTAATGTTTGCTTTTGAGCGCTTCAGGCTTAACAAGCAGATTGAAACCATAAGCAGCAAACTGGATGCGGAAAGCAAGAGTATTGCTGTGCTGCAATCTGTTTTTCGCTTGGGCTTTTTTGAGATAGATACCAAAACATTTGGTTTGGTGAAGAGCTCTTATATGGATGAGTTGATGCGCAGTTATGGGTTGCCAAGTGAAGTTAACCTTGAATCTGCCTTAGAACTAACTCAGAATCCTGAAGAGGTGAGGTCAGCCTTAATGACAGCTATAAGCTCAGGTAAAAGCAATGTGATAACCGTACCGCTTAAGATTGGTAAAACAGTTGAGGTACGCCTGCAACCATCACCTGAAAAACTGTTTGGCCTGGTCCATTTCCCTGAATAGTAAGAAAGCTGCCAACCTTAATTTCCGCAGGAGTTTATTTTTCGGTTAATAAGCCTTTAAAAGCAGGTAACGCAAAAGGCATTTCGAGAAACTTCTATAATTATCAGTAGTCCGGCTGCAATACTTTCCAGTCAAACAGGTTGTTCTTTTCTATGGCGCGGTTGTTTTCGAAGCCTGCGAGAACGCCATAAGGTTTTAAGCCCGTAACCGGCATTTTAGGATAATAGGCTACAGTAAGATCAAAGAATCCAATACCCATTCCCAGGTTACGTAAACGAATACCTGCACCGTAGGCCTGGCTAAGGCTATAACCTTTAACATCGCTGTTTTGCGTTATAGCAAGATCGGCAAATGCAAAGGCGGAGGAGTTAAAACCTGCAATTTTAAAGGTGGGGTAAACGTCTGTTTCAAAATTAAACACATAGCTGCGTGTGCCACGCACCTGGTCGCCGAAAATACCGCGCAAGCCATTTTTATCATTTACCACAAGTTCGTAACCGGCCGGGCGGTTAAAGCCTATATTAACATAGGCGTTAACAAACTGCCGCATCATAAAGCGCTTGCCCAGCTTTATAGGTACAGAGAAGAACTGTGTGCTTACCTTAAACAGTATCTGTTCGTAAGTGCTACGCTTCATAAAACCACCGTAGCTTGCTCTTGAATTGAGGTAGCCAAGCCGTTCAATAAATTTACCATAACTAAACTGCACGCCGCTGTAAAAGCGTTTGCTAAGGTCTTCATCATTATCAAAGCCCATTATTAAAGCGGTATTAAGGCCTTTGGTAAAGTACTCTGCCTGGCCTAAGTAATAAACGGAGTGGTCAAGGTAATAGTCCCACTGCGCAATGCCGATGCTGCCTAAGAAGTAGAACTGCTTGGTAAAGTTAAGTTCACCATCCGCACTGCGCTTAAATGGCCTTGCCAGGTAATCTTTACGATACAAGCGGCCTGAAAGCACCAGGCGGGTAAGATCGGTTTGTACTTTATTGCGGCTGCTTAACTTAAATGAGGTGGCCAACCAAATATCCTGCGTGTTTACAAATACGTTGGTAGGTATAGCATCCGAAAAGGCATTGGGTATCCATTTATTCTCTTTATAAATACCGGTCTTAATATGCCCTGCCCAACGGCTGTTGGCTGAGAAAAATGGTCTTCTTACTATAAGGTCGCCACCAACACTTGCAGGTTGGTAATAATACATGCCTTTAATATCAATGTGCGAGGCTTTAATGTTGTTGTATTGGTAATTGCCTCCAACAGTGTAAAAGTTATCCTTACGGAAATTGAAACTTACGGTGTTGGTTATGGAGTGCGGCAGACCCATGAAATTTTGAAACTGCAGCCCTATTTCTGCCTTATTGTATTGTACACCGCTTATTAAGGTCCAGCTCCAGCGGTCCTGCACAATTACGGTTACATCCACGTAGTCATCATCTTCAGCTACTTCTGTAATGTAAATCTTAAGGTCTTTAAAAGTTTCTCTTTCCCAAAGGTTACGCTCGGTATCAGCAAATGATTGAGGGTCCACCCGCTGGCCATTCTTAAAAAGCAGGTCGTTTTTTATTACCCAGGGTTTGGTGTTTATCTGTATGCCGTTGGCAAACTTCTGAAACCGGCTGGGGTGGTCGTTCTCAGGCTTCTCAATAGAAACACCAAAGGGGTCCAGTATTTCAATATTAATATTTCTGATAATTTTTCCGCGATAGGGCTCAAACTCCTCCACGCCGGTTACCACCCTGTCAACTGTTCTATCGCGGTAGTTCAGGTAACTGAGATAAATGAAGGTTTTGTTCATCCCCTCCATAAACCTTTTCTTATTGTATTCAAGCTGTATTTGGCGGGGTGTTTTGTCAAGGCATACCTCATCATCATAGCTAAACTGCCCCCGGGCAGGGTGCGCTATAATGCCAAAAAGTAACGCCAAAAGCAGGCCGTAAAAATTCCTCATTCCCCCAGTGTATCCTTAACTAATATACGCTTTTAGGTGGCCTGCGGATACGCCTGTGGATATTTATACTTGGGTTGCCAGCCATTATCCTTAGCTGGTAATAAATCAAACAGATGCCAAACTGAACAGTAGGCGTCACCGGGCCCGAAGTAATCCTTACTAACCCTGTAAATTTTACCATCCTTACGGATAAAGGCGCTTACACCGGGCCAGTACCGGTTAGGCTCCTGCTCAAAGCCCATGTCCTTTATGAAGGTGGTGCCATCTGCGCTTAGCATATTGAAAGTCCAACCACGGCTTTCGGCAAATTCCTTTTGCACTTCCGGGGGGTCGGGCGATATTACTACCGTAGGAACGCGGTCCGCCAGCGGTAGGGCAAAGCCATTAAAACCATCGGCCCAAAGGGTACAATACCGGCATTTTTTGCCCATGTTATGAATTACTAACAATTCGTTGCGTTCGTCAAACAATGATGATAGCTGAACATCCTTTCCGTCCCTGTTTTTCATTGTGTAATCAGCTACTGGTTCGGGTTCCATTTTAGCGCGCAGGTTTAGGATTTCTTCGCGCTTTTTTTCAATTTCCTTTTGCAATGCTGCTATCTCATCGTATATGGCCTCATTCATGTTATATCAATTTTTATAAAGTTAGCGTTTAAGGTTGAAGTATGAAAAAAATACTTGCCCTGCTTTTTGTTCTTCCCTTGCTGGCCTTTGATGATGGCGAGGATTATTTACAGAAGGTTTCCCTTTATGTAAAGGAGTCCTATTTTAAGGAGAAGGTTTATGCCGAAAAGGATTGGCGCAGCTTTTATAAGCTACCCGAGCCTAATAGTGCAATAGATCCTAAAAACTACGACCTGCACTTACTGAATGCCGCCTTTTTTTATGCTACCAATAAATTGAGGGAGGAGAAGCACTTTCCCGTTTTTAAGTATCTGCCCAGCCTTAGGGATGCGGCCGTTTTGCATACTAACGAGATGATAGAACGCAACTTTTTTGACCATTACAATAGCCGAAACCGTAAATATTATTCGCCTGAGAAACGCATGAAACTATTTGGCATTGAATCGGATGCCGGGGCTGAAAACTGTGATTATAACTACCTGGAGTTAAATGCCGGCACCACCTATATTCAGTTGGCCGAGGAAGTGGTGAAGGACTTGTTTAAATCGCCCCCGCACAAGAAAAATATGATGAACAAGGCCTATACCCGCCTGGGCTGCGCCATAATGTTTGAGAAAAAGGAGAAGGAGGGCGCCTGGTATTGTAAGGCCACGCAGGATTTCTCAGCCAAATAGGCGCTACGGCAGCTCCGGTACTGCTT
>CAZUHU010000074.1:0-6413 GCA_964620645.1 uncultured Chitinophaga sp. | reverse complement strand
GGCTGTTTAGGGAATATTGCCCCCTCTAAAAATTAATTCCTTGCAATTGAAAATTTTACGCTTTCTTTAACCTATTATTTAATTATCAAAAGCACAAACGTGAACATTTTTGTAGGAAGTCTTCCTTTCAGTTTAAGCGAAGCAGATTTGAAATCTCATTTCGAAAAGTACGGCACCGTAAGCTCGGCTAAAATTATTACGGACAAGTTTACCGGTAGAAGCAAAGGCTTCGGTTTTATTGAAATGCCCGATGACGACCAGGCTCAACAAGCTATTTCAGGACTTAACGGTTCTGATATCAACGGCCGCTCAATTGTGGTTAACAAAGCCGAAGAAAAGAAAGACGGTGGTAACCGTAACTTCGGACCTAATAAAAGCAAAGGCGGCGGCTACCGTGGCGGTAGTGGCGGCGGCTACAAGAAAGGCGGCGACGACCGCTGGTAGTCAACCCTTTTGGCTAAATAATTAATCGGCACGGACTAAATCCGTGCCTTTTTGGTTTTTACTAAAGCCAATAAACTATGTTTTCCGTCCGCTTACCGGCGGTTTCCATTTACTAAGGGCCAGTTCCTTGCTAAGTTCTTTTAATGGCTCCTGCTGTAAGTCCTCTTTAAAGGCATTAAAGGTTTCATTCCACTGCATTTGGAGGCCTGCCCTACCAAGGCGGTCAAACCAGGTAAGCAGTTCGTTACAGCCCGGCATATCGGTTTTGGCGCGTTTCTTCCAGGCGCGTACACTCTTTACCTGGTAGGGTATTAACTGGTAATTTTTAAGTTGTAGTTGCAGCATTATAAAAAGAAGGCGGGCAAAAAGCTGTATGTCTATTCGCTCTTTGGTTTTGCTATCCATTAGCCGGTTAAGGTTAACCATACAGCCATCCAAATCGCCGGTATGAAAAAGCGCCAAGGAGTAATCAAGCAAAAAAGTAAGCCGCTCGCCAGGCTTTACGTCATCTATAATTTTATAGATCTGTTGCCCCCAGCTTTTAGCCTCGGTAAACTCGTGCAGCAGGCTTAGCAGGGTCATCTTGGTTACTTTACCAAAATTGTTGAATCGTTTGGTTAATACAGGCGATACTTCAGGAATCGGGTTTTGCGACTTTTCAATCAACTGATTCACTGAGGATAAAGCCTCGCGATAATTTCCCATTCCATATTGCCTTACGCAAATGTTAGCGTATACATTGTAGTAGCCCGATGGTAATATGGAGCGGAAATGAGGAAAGCGCTGGAACTGTTTTATTTGATTTTGAGCATGTGCAAGCGCTTTGTGGGGGTCATGTTCTATATATTGATAATAGAACATACCTATCTCGTTCCAGCAATGTTCGGCATGCCAGCTTTTAAAGGTGGAAGGCTTACGGTTAAACAGCGGATTATCTTTTACATCCTTAAGTTCCGCAAATCCGCTGCGGTTCATCACCGGCTTTCTGAAACGGTCGCGTAAATGCACCAAAGCCATAAACTCTTCCTGTATTTCCAGAAGTTTTTTTTCTTCCTCGTTCGTAGCCTCCATTTCGTTATACATGCTTAAATGGCTGTAGCAGTGCGATAGCAAACGGGTTAGGCTTAAGGCTAAACCAAACCTTTCGTACTTTATAACTTTCTTAAGCGCCTTTTCAGCTTTGCTTATACTGTAAGTGGTAAGGCCCTTTCGGTACAGGAGGTCTGCCTCCTGGTACTGAGCCATCAGGTTACTCTCTACAAAATTGTTTTCATGGAAGATGCGCAGGTTTCTGAGTAATACATCCTGCAGGTATTCCTTTTCGTGGGCTAAATTACCGGGCTCAATGTTCAACTCTTTCGATAAAGCCGCAGCATCATAAACTTCTGCTTCTTCCAAGGCATTAAACAGCTTCAGATATTTTTTACCGCCTGTTTGCGATTGGCAGAAGAGTTTAAAATACCTCTTCTCGCTTGGCGAAAGCGACTTTATCAATTGCACTAAGTAATCCTGTTTACGCATGAGCAGTTGCACAAAATAATGCCATTCGCTTAAAATTCAAGCATGTATAGCTATGGTTGATTTATATTGATGTTACACCGCATTTTTCTGAGTTCCGATTTTTTGAAAAAAGTTGGACGCACCGTCACCTTGGGCTTAAGTATGTTTGGTTCATCAAACACCAGCGCATGTTTAAAGAGGACACCAATTACCCGGCAAACACTGTAACGTATATCGTTACCGCTCCGGCTGTTAAATTGCCACTACCACAGCCCGAGGTAGAGATTAAGAAGAAGGAAGCCCCCCTTAAAACCCGTGATAAGGGAACCACAAGGGGCCATTTCCTTTGTGGTAACGAACTTTGCGTAGAATATCTATAACCTACTTGCCTTTCAACTGTTGGGTCATATTGCCCGTTAGGGCTGCAAACCCGCTAACCAAACCGCCTATAAGGCCGGTAAGCACAAACAACATAGCCATTTTACCACCGGTTAACTGCTTCAGCACTTCTGTTATGCGCGTAGCCAAAATATGTTCGTTGGCTGCTGATAGCTTATAGGCATAAGCGACCCACAAAATAAAAATGGCTAAAAAGCCGGCGCCAAAGGCGCTAAAGCCGCCTTGCTTAAAGGCATAACCGGCTATAAAGGCTACAGGGGCAATTACCCACCAGGGCAAAAATAACTGTAACACTAAGGATGCTATGGCAATTAAGGCCAGTGTTAAAATAAAGTTCTTCATCAGTTTGTATTTTGTGCTAATGCGTTATTGTGTTGGGGTTATTGCGGTTTATAGGTGGCTATATAGGTTTTCTTACTGCCTAATTCATCGCCTGTGTGTAAAAAGTTAGTGGTGTAGTACTCGCCCTTAGCCCAGCTGTTTACCATGTTCTGGTAATATTTACTGGCAGGGTTACCACTTTCGCCACCGGGGTAAACTACGTAACCTTTCATATCGCCAAAGTCTACAATCATCCTCCAACTTGGGCCATTGGTAGTATTCGTGGCGTTGATGATACCCAGGTTACCGCCATTGTACACATTAAGGGCGCTAAAGGCATCCTGGCGGCTGAGGGCTTCAATTTTAGTGCCCTTATAGGTGCCCCAGTCGTGCGGGCTCAAATCCGATTTCTCGTAACTTTCATCACTGCCATAAGGCTCCGAAACCTCGGTAAAATGCTTGGCCTGCAAGGTTTGTGTTATGGCATGGAATGATTGTGTTACAATGCTGCTCCTGTTTTCTTTTTCCGCCGTATTGATGTTGTCGTAAAAGGCAGAAGTAGAATCGTTCTTTAAAAATTTAACCGTTACGTAAAAGCTTGGTTGTTTCATAGGCAGGCTACTATCACGCATTTCTTCCCATAAATCTTTGCGCAATTCGTTCCACCAAATTTCAAAATATACAGGGGCAATCTCGTTAGCATTATTGTAAAAGTCCCAGGCCTCTAACTTGTTCAGGTATTCCGTTTCTTCCTTGCTTAAGCCACCTTTATCCAGCAGCGCTAACAATACAGGTAATGCTTCTTTAGCGTGCAGGTTAAAATTGTCGTTCTGCATCTTTTTCATAAAGTCCGCATCAATGCCGTTGTTTTCGCTAAGCAGTTGGTTAATGCGGCGGTTGCGGTAGTTTTCGTAAACACCAACACCGGGATAGTAATATGGGTAGGTACTATCGGTAGGGTGTTGGTTCGCTGAACTTACAAAGCCCCTTTCAGGATTTTTGCACGTAGGGTTAGCTGCAAACGGAATGAAGTCTTTCCAATCATCCTTATCAGTACTACCATCGCTAAGGTATTTGCCTTGTTCACTAGCTTTATCGCGTAAGGCAAATCTACCTTGCTCTTTAATGGCAATGTCTCCGCTGCGCGAGGCAAACACAAAGTTTTGTGCGGGGCAGGTATAATTGCTTAGTGCATTTAAGTAGTCGTCGTAATTTTTGCCGCAGTTAAGCAGGTAGAATGTTTTAAACTCGTTTGAGGGCAGGTGGGCCGTCCAACGCATGCTCAGGTTTTCCTTGCTTTTGGCAACGCCATAATTTTCGTCAAATACAACCGGGCCAAAACGGGTATAGTAAACGGTGTCTAAAAATTCTCCTTTGCCGCGCACTTCATATTTCTCTATGCGTTTTTCGCTCTTTAGCTGTTGGCCCTGGTATTCATAGGTACTTTTATCCGCACTGAATTTTATGCGATACCAATCGCGCACATCTCTGCCGCCATTGGTTACCCCCCAGGCTATTGAATCATTAAAACCTATGATAACTGCGGGAGCACCCGGTAGTGTTGCCCCATACACATTCATGTTTGGTGATACCAGTTGCATCTCGTACCATATACTTGGCAGCGAAAGGCGCAGGTGAGGGTCGTTACACAAAATAGGTTTGCCGCTTTTGGTTTTGCTGCCGCTAACTGCCCAGTTATTGCTGCCTGTAATTTCATCGGGCTTTTCCAACACCTTACCATAGCTCAGAATTTTGTTTTCGCTGCTACCGCTGTCCGCTGCGTTAGCTGCTGCTTCCCACTTTGTTCCTATGGGCACAATGGGGTCTTCATCTGCTACAAAGTCGGGGTATAACTTTCTAAACTCTTCCTCGCCATATTTGGCCACAAAGTTGGCGTTCTCAATATCGTATTCAAAAACGGAAAGCATATTGGCCATGTGCTTAAGCAAAAGGGCTACCTTAATCGGTTTCCACTCCTCGGGCCGGTAATCCAGTAGTTTATATTCTATAGGGTAATCCTTAGGGTTTAGAGTGCTTATATAAGCGTTAATGCCGTTGCAGTAAGCGTCTATCAACTTCTTGCTTTCAGGGTCCTTGGCAATATACTCCTGAGCATTTTCAGCTCCGTAGCCCATACCTATCCTGCGCATAAGGCGGTCAGCATCCAGTGTTTTATCGCCTACCACTTCGCAAAGGCGGCCTGCTGCGGCATGGGTGCTTATTTCCATTTGCCAAAGGCGGTATTTAGCTGTTATGTATCCCTGCATGTAATACAGGTCCTCATCGTTTTTGGCAAAAACGTGCGGCACTAAGCGCTCGTCAAAGTAAACTTTCACTTCATCCTTTAAGCCGGGCAACTTAAGTTCTTCATCACTTAGGGCGCGTTCATCAACGGCGTTTTGCCAAAACCCGCCAAAAGGATTCAGAAATTTGCCAAAGGGAGGTGCGGGCCCAAGCCTGTTATTAAATACACCAATTAAAAGGGCGGTAATAGCCAGCGGAATAAAGAGGCGCAGGTATTTCAAGGTAAATGGGGTTTATACCTGCGAATTTATTTTAAAACGGCATTCATAGTCAGCCTTTTTTACACAGGGTTTAAGGCGGGCATGTTATCCGGTTCATGGGTTTTGGCTACCTGTGTTCTGTTAATTTTATGTATCCTTTAAACCTTTTTTGGGTAATTCGGTCATACTTGCATCACCAAAAAATTTACAGTTATGAAAAGCTCGTTTTTGAGAATCCCACTTATGATAATAGCTACAGCAGTAATGATGTTAACGGCCTGCAGAAAAGAAAGTGATGCCGATGACAGTGTTAGTGCTGAAGATAACAGCAGCGTAAACAGCGGCCTTAACGCCACAACCGATGATGCAGCCAATGCTGTAGGAGAAATACAGGCCCTGTCAGGTAAAACAGATGGCACTGCTTCTATATGCGGGGCTACTATTGATACCAGCCAAAAAGCCAATGGTATTATTGTTATTAACTACGATGGCAGTTCATGCAACGGCCTTACAAAAGAAGGTTCTATAACCGCCACACTTCAAAACTATAGTTCAGGCACACGCTGGAAGGATGCAGGCGCTGTTCTTAAACTGGATTTCAACAATGTTAAACTTACCAATACGGTTTCAGGAGCTTACTTTACTTTAAATGGTACTCATTATATAACCAACGTTACCGGTGGCCTTGCCTGGAAGATTATGGATGGTATTGAAACAGGTACGGTTGCGCACAAACATGCCGCTGACAATTTCAATCTAACTTTTGCTGATGGCACCCAGCGCACCTGGAGCGTTCGCAGAACCCGCACCTTTACCAATTTAAACAACGTTCGTTCAGTTACCCTTTCGGGCGATACCACCATTGATGCCGTTGCCAATGTAGAAGCATGGGGCACCAACCGCAAGGGCGATACTTTCAAAAACGCTTTGGCTTCTCCTGTAATTTCAAACAGCACCTGTGGTTTTTATAAGCCGGTTTCGGGCGAATTTATTCACCATGTAGCTAACCGCACTGCTGATATTCTTTTTGGTGTAGATAGCGACGGTAACCAAATCAGCTCAGGTTGTGCTTATGGCTTTAAAGTAACTTTTACAAGGGGCAATTATACCCGCACCAAAGTTGTGTCTTACTGGTTTTAGTACCTTTTTCATAGGAGTCTAAACTCCACACTTTACTTGTCCCGCAGTTTTTACTGCGGGATTTTTTATTGCCGGCTTAAGGCTATTTACGCCATATTTGTAGAG
>CAZUHU010000073.1:0-16748 GCA_964620645.1 uncultured Chitinophaga sp. | reverse complement strand
TAAACGCAGCTGTAGTCACACTTTTCATCTCATAATTTTTTTCCGCTGCATAAATGTTTGCCAGGTTATTATAAGCCCATGCGTACGTAGAATCGTACTGCAGCACTTTACCATAATTGTAAGCCGCATTTTTATAATCCTTGCGGGTTTTAAAGATTACGCCAAGGTTAAGGTAAGGGCCAACTAAAGTGGGATTAAGTTCCAACGCTTTTTTGTAGAACTTGATAGCATTGTCATAGTCATCCCATATGTAATAGTAATCACCAATGTTATCAATAAATTCAGCCATTTGGTTAGAACCTACTTTAAGAGATACCTGGATCAAACTGTCAGCAAGGGCAAGGTCTTTTTCCCTACGGGCTAAACCGGCCAGGTTAACAAAGGCGTAACCATCTTTGGGATTAAGGCGCAGGTACTTTTCGTAAGCCTGTCGCGAAAGCGCATTTTTACCGCAATAGGAATAAACTTCTCCCAGCAGGTAATAAGCGTAGCTCGCATTCTCTTCCAACTCTACAGCATTCTTCAACTTAGCAATACAACTATCCAGGTTTTCGCGGGTGTATTTATGTTTATAGGTTGTCATGTTGTAGTAAAGGATGTAAGCCTCTAAATACAACTTGCGGGCTGTATAAGATGGAGTAAGGTAATGATCGGGGCCAAGTATATTTATTGCCGCATTTAGCTGCGCTATGCTGCTATTCCACTTGTCCATTTGCGCACGCTCTACCTGCTCATTAAAGCCATCCACATCCTTTTTACCGCTTAGCTGACTTTGAATAAAAATCATGGTGCCATCCTGCAGGGCCGAAACAAAGTTGCGTTTCACAATGCGTTTTAATTCGGCTGAGGCATCCGTATTTTGTAGCAATAGAAAGTAATCATAAGCCGAAGCAGTTCCTTTCTGCTGAACCAAATCGCCACTATCCATGGCGGCTTTAAATTTGGTGTAAATATCCACCACCTGTTTACTGGCGCCTACCAATAAGTTATCTTCGGCTGAACGGCCACCGGCATTCATGGCAATCATCTCCGGCAATTGCTTTTGCTTCTGCTCTTTCAACGCCAGCATAGTAGCTACATCAACACGGGCAAGGGGCTTTTTCAAATCGCCGCGTACATCAGGGTTTTGGGCATCGGATGTTTGTTTGGGCACCTCATTATCCAGGTAGCGCTTTATTTCACCAACGGTTACAATGCTATCGCCATTACTATCAGCAAGGCCCTTTAAACCTTCCTCTAATGTAAATGAGAAAATACCGCGGCCGCCGCCCCATTTTGGATTCTCCTCACTAACTTCATTAGGTTGGCAGGAGAGAAACTTAACCTCGTTGCCCCAACTTTCCTGAAGGGCCGTAAGCGTTCTTTCTTTACCGCTTTGGCCACCGCTTAGCATAGCGCCACTGTGGCAGGCGTCAGCAACAAAAATTACGTTAACGCCTTTTTTGGCAAAATTACCGATGATAGAACGCAGCTTATCTAACTCAATATACTCGCTGCCGCTCAGGTAGTTTTTCTTAAAGGATTTAGAAAGCAGTAAGAGGGCGTCTTCCCCTTCACTTAAATCCTGTTCAATATCGCCATGCCCGGCAAAGTAGAAATACATAAGGTCTCCGGGTTGCGCCGTTTGCTTCAGGTAATAAAGCTCATCGAAAATATTAGCACGCGTTGCTTCTTCATCCGTAAAAATTTTGATGTTGGCGGGGTCAACATTCCCTCCGGCCTTTGATTTCAGGTAATCGGCAAAAGCCAATGCATCGCGGTTTGCGTATTTAAGCGAGGTAACCTCATTGTATTTTGAAACGCCCACAATAAGCGCATAAACCCTGCCGGTAGGGGCCGCGGGCTGAACATTGCTTACTGTGCCTCCCCTATCGCCTTGTGCAAAGCCGAATAGGGACAGGCATAAAAGGATAATAGAAACTATTGTTGATTTCATTGCTGCTTTACTACAGATGCTAAACATAGCACTTTTCACAAGGCTCATTATTCCCAAAATTGCTAAAATCTTACTGCCGGGCGCAATGACAGCCATCATAAATAAAAATGCCGGCCCAGGTAGCGGGCCGGCATTCGCAAGTGTATGGATAATGGTTATTTCTTAGGAGTTTTTCCGCTTACTATTCTGTCGCCATCTACTATGCGGAAAATGTAGATGCCTTGATCTAATGAGGTGCTAACGGTGTTAAGCACTTGTGCATTCAATTTCTGCTCAACCACTATCTGGCCGGCAACATTTATTAATTGCAGCACCGGGGTATTCATTTTAGCGCCGCTAAGGTCAACCACAAAATCGTTGTGGTTCCAATAAGCAGTAACTACATCGTTGGCGGTTTCGTTAAGGCCGTTATGCTGGCTAACAATTATCACCACTTCTGACGAAGCCACTACATCATTTACACTGTTGGTGGCCTTGCATATGATATAATAAGGCCCTGCAATGTTGAATTTAGGCGTAAGGGTATCCGTAGTTTTTGCAGGGCTGAAAGCTACATAGCCGAAACCAGGGGTTTGGGCGTATTGCCATTCAAAGGTGGAGTTGGGATGTGTAGTTGTTGCTGTTAGCAAATTACCCCACTGGGCCACATAAACATTCTGCGTATCAACCGGAGCAATGGAAACTTCCTGAGGAATGATTTGCAGGTTGGTTCCATTATCAGAGCCTATAACAGCAGGGCTGGTAGATACTACACGAATGCGGTAACCGTTACCGCTAACCGATGAATTAGGAATAGTGGCATTGATGGCGCCTATAGTTGCGCCGCTAAGTGTGCCAATTTCAACCGGGTTAGCAAAGCTTCCGTTCTGGTCGCTTAGTTGTGCTTTAAATGCGTTGCCGTTATCAAATACAACATCTGAAGTAAAGTTTACCGTTACACCAACGTTGGCGCTTGGTGATATGTAGAAAGGAGAGCCCGATACAGCAGAAGTTGTGATAGTAGAACCATTCTGCACATCAATTTGTACTTCGTTGCTGGTTACTTCATCATTGTATTGATTTTTGCTTACAGCTACCACGTAATACGTACCCGGTGTAGCAAAGTTAGGCGTATAGGAACTTCCTGTTTCGGCAGGGCCAAAGCTTACATATCCGCTGCCACTGGTAAGGCTGAATTTCCACTCCTGGGTAGAGGTTTGTGAAGCAAATACAGCTATTGCCGTACCGTTAACTCCGTGCATAATAGTTTGTGTATTAGGCGGGGCTATGCTGTTGTTAAATTGGTCTACCACTAAATTAGTACCGTTATCGCTGCCAAACACATTTGGGTTGCTGGCAATAACGCGTATACGATAACCCGTACCGGCAGCAGTGTTAGAAGGTATTGAAGCAGTTATAGTACCTGAAGTTGTAGCATTAACGCTGCCGATATTTACCGGGCTGGCAAAAGAGCCTGAAGCGTCAGATAATTGGGCGGTAAAAGTGTTGCCGCCGTTAAATGCCGCGCTGGTTGTATAAGGAACGCTAACCGAAGCAGCAGGGGCAGATGCACTAAACTGGAACGGTGAGCCGCTTATACTGCCGGTTGAAAGTGTTACGCTGCTTACAGAAATAACCACTTCGTTACTGGTAACCATTACACCGTTGATATCGCTTTGGCATACTACGTAGTAAATGCCGGCGCTGTTAAAGTTTGGTGTATAAGTAGTGCTACCTGTAATGGCCGGTGCAAAGCTTTGATAGCCGCTGCCACTGGTGGTGCTGTATAACCACTCGCGCCATGAGCCTGCCGGGGTTTCAGTAACCGTTAACTGCGTACCGTTGGTTGATACTAATAATGATTGTGGAGATGCAGGAGTAACTGCATTGCCCACTACGTTAACCAGTACTTCGTTACTTGTTATTTGCAAACCACCGGGGTAAGTTGAAACGGCCACTACATAATAATTGCCCGGTGTAGCAAAGTTTGGAGTGTAGGTATTGCTCATTTGCATTGGACTGAAAGAAGTGTACGGGCCACCTGAAGCAGTTGCATACATCCACTCAGTAGATGTTGAGCCTGATGAAGCAGTAAGTGTGAGTTGATTACCATTTGCGTTAGCAGCAATGGTTTGCGCTGATGCAGGAGCTATAGAATTGCTTACCAGGTTAATGGTAATGTTTGAGCCGTTATCATTAGCCGTAAGGGCAGGGCTGCTGCTTACTACACGCACACGATAAGCGCTGCCGCTAGCTGTATTGGCAGGTATAGTACCGTTAACGGTGCCGGAAGAAGTTGTAGAGGAACTACCCAGGGTTACCGGTGAGGCAAACGAACCTGCTGCATTTGAAAGTTGGGCAGTTATGGTATTACCTCCATTGTAAGTACCGGTTAGTGTAAACGGAACAGATATAGAGGTGCCTGCCGCTGCGCTTACATAATATGGGCCGGCATTAACTGTGCCTGTGGCAATAGTTGGATTGTAAATAGCATCAAAATCATCCAGCCAAAGTGTGCTGTTTTGCACGCCGTTTAATTGGTCGCCACTGCTTGTTGAGGTTACCAAAATATTATCTGGTATGCGGTTATCTACATAAACAAATGGAACGCAGATGCGCACCCAACCGCTTACCGTAGTATTTGTTCCCTGCCATTGTGCGCGGGCAACAATGTTGCCGGTGCTGTCAGGGTGGTTGCCACTTACCGGCGCTTCAGGCGCATAACCGGTACCTACGCACAGGCGAGCTTCTACACGGGGGAAATCTGCCCCTGCAGGTGTAAAGCGGTACCAGAAAGCAAAGCTATCCGGGCGGCCTGTAAAGGTCATGTGGTAATTGTTATCGTTAGGTATGCTGTATATATAACCCTGGGCCTTGTTTGTTGATGGTGCCATAACGCGGCCGGTGGTTAGTGCACCGTTAACTGCATTACCTAAAGCATTACCGGTAACAATTTTTGCACAGTAGGTGCCGCCGTGTGGGTTGGTGGCTTCCTGCCAAATGGTTTGTGGAGCAAAGCCACCATAAGTGCCACCTGCTGATTTGGTGCTATTCCAATACTGCGGTTCAATAGAGTTGCCTGACCCGGTCCAGTTTTCCATACCGGCGTTACCTATGGTAGTTTGCGCAAACGCAGTTGCACAGATAGCCACCAAAGCGATTAATGATAAGAGTAAGCTTTTATTCATTAGCGTAATTTTTGCGGGCGAAATTTACGCTTTAAAAGCAGAAAAAGAAGAAAGTTTTAAACAGTGTGGGTTAGGACTCAGCCTGCGCCTTTTTGCGCGCGCGCCACCAAAAGTAACCTATAGTGCCAATTACCAGGTAAGGCATAAAGAAAAGGTAAAGCACGCCTTTATTAATTCCATCAGCAACAGAGGCGCCGGCATCGCGGCTGGTTTCGGCAGTTGCCTGGCACATGGCACATTGGGCAGCAGCTACGTTTGCAAGGCAAACCATTACTATCACAAACAAGAAAGGAAGCCATTTTTTCATACAACGAAAGTAAGCAGAATAGGCAAACAGCCAACTGAATTAACTCATCACTCATGCTTCAGGGTAACCATTCTATCCGCTGATTATCAATTAAAAAACATGAGATTTAATTTATCTATTCCAAATGATGATTAGTTAATTAGCTTTACAGATATATACAACCACATGAAACTCATTACCCTGACCCTGTTTTTGCTGGCCGCTTTAGGCCTTAGCGCACAGGATAAACTGATAAAAGAAGACTCGTGCCTGCGCAAGCTTAGCATGGTGTTACCTGCTAACTGGCAAATAAGCATGGCCGATAACTGGATAGTGATCCAGAACCGGGACACCACCAAGGCCGGCAAAACTGAATCAAAAAGAGGCCCCGTTTCTTTCATGTTCAGGTATGAGCCCAAGTGGACGGCCGAAAAATACCGCCAGATTAAATCTTATAACGAGCAACTGGGATACGCCATTGCTGAACTGGAGAATAAATACAACCTGAAAGAAGTTATTAAGCGCAGCACCTCAAGCGGGATTTTGGTAGGCAATAACGAAGAGGAGAACAAGCGCATAATTGCCTACAACCAGGAGAAAAGCCAGCTGCAAAAGCAAATAGTTGCTTTACCGGTGTTTAACAGCGAGAACTACAGCTTGTTTGATACTTTCTTTAACGAACGTATTTCATCAGAATACTACTACCCGCAGGCCGCAGGTAACGAAATGATTAACGTGCACGCCAGCATACGCGGCGCGCTGCTACCGGCCAATTAAGCTTAAGAATAGTAAGGAGAAATAAGGAGGTATACCAATACCCCGGTTATGGATACGTACAACCATAAGGGGAAGGTATAGCGGGCCACCTTTTTATGCTTTTTAAAATCGCCGGAAAGGCTTTGGTACGAGGTAAAAAGTATAAAAGGCAAAATGATAGCCGCCAGTATAATGTGCGTTATCAGAATAAAAAAGTAAAAACCGCGGATGGCACCCTGGCCACCGAACTTAGTGTCGCCGGCAAACAGGTGATGCGCTATATAGGACACCAGGAATAAGGTAGAAAGTATAATAGCAGCAAACATTACGTTGCGGTGGGCTTCATACTTCTTTTGCTTAACCAACACAAAAGCGGCTACTAACAATACCGATACCGCCGAATTGATAAAGGCATTTATCTGTGCAAAAATGTGCGGGTTAAAGCCAAGGTCTACCGTAAAATTCTTTTTGCTTAAAAAGGCAACAGCTAAAAAAACCACAACACTTACTATACCTATAAACCAGTAAGCCTGCTTGTCATTTCTTTGAATGTACACTTTTAACATAGAGTGTTTAATTTTCGAAAAGGCCTTTTGTTTGTTTCTTCTGATCGCGGAAACTGAAGCGGCCTTCTGCCTCGCGCAGAACCAAAACAATATCTGCCTGCAATTTGTTTACACTAAGGCTATCAACCCCACTGTAAAACCCGCGGATAACGCCTTTGGGGTCTACCAGTACCAGTTTCTCGCTGTGCACAAAAGCCTCAGGGCCCCCATCTTCGTCTTCCTTTGCTGTTATATGAAAGCCCTTATCAGCCAGTTCAAAAATATCCTGGTGGCTGCCACGCAAAAAATACCAGGTGCCGGGTATAGCATCGTGCAAATCGGCATAAGCTTTAAGAGCCTTTACGGTGTCGCGCTCTGGGTCAACTGAAAAAGAAACAATCTTAAAGTTGCGGTCCTTAATAAAAGCGCTCTGCACACGCTGCAGGCTGTGACTTAGCTTAGGGCAAATACCCGGGCAGCTTGCAAAAAAGAAATCTGCCACATACACATTACCGCGAAGAGAGTCCAGCTCCAGCGTATCGCCGTTTTGTGTTTGAAATTTATAGTTAGGTACTTTCTGATAAATAGTATCTACCTGCTTCTTCCCTTTCTCGTCTGTAGTTTCGTTCACACCTACGGGAAACAGGCGTGGTGGCGCTTTCACCATCTGGCTCGATTTACGGTCCAGCTTGCACTTATTCAATAAAATAGGCACGGTAATAAGCAGTATTACCGGCAGAATAAGCGCTATTGAAACGCCGAAAATGTTTTTCTTTCTGTTCTCCATATTGCTAAGGCGGCGCAAATTAAAGGCATCTGAACTTAAAAAGAGTGATAATACCTGCCTAAAATGCTGAAACGTGAATAAAAGCGTGTTAACCATAGCCTTAAAGGCCTGACGGTTAAAACAGTAGTGTTAACGTTTCGGTTACAAAAACGGCCTGATAACCCAAATAGACTTGCCGGCCATGTATAAGCTTGTTTCATTTGCCGCGTAAATTAGATGGATGATGAAAAAGACGGCTTACATTTTTGTTGTTGGAGTAGCCCTGGTTGCACTGCTTGGTGTTTCGGCCTGCAAAAAAACCAAAACAGTTAAAGCGGAACGGAAAGCAATAACGGAAGCGGTGTATGCTTCGGGTTTCCTGGTGCCTAAAAATGAGTATAAGGTTTACGCCCTGGCTGATGGCTATATAACCGCCAAGTATAAAGAGGCAGGCGATAGTGTAAAAAAAGGGGAAGCCATATTACAGGTGCAAAACGATGCCACCGTTGCCAAATTGGGCGCTTCATCATCTGCTTACGATTTGGCAAAAAACAATGCATCGGATAACTCACCTGTTTTAGCCGATTTAAAAAACAAAATAAAAAGCGCCGAAGCCAGGGCTAAAAACGACTCCTTAAACTATGTGCGTTTTAAAAACATGTTTGATGCCAATGCGGTTACCAAAGCGCAGCTGGACCAGGCCGCACTGGCTTACGAAGTTTCGGGTAACGATTTAAAATCGGCGCGCGAGCAGTTGAGCAGAACAAAGGACCAACTACAACAGGAATTACGCAATGCACAAAGTACACTGGCCGCATCGGGGCTTGAGGCCGGTAACTATACCGTACGCAGCATGATGGACGGCGTGGTTTATGATATAAGCAAGGAACTGGGTGAGGCCGTACGGCGTAACGATATGATTGCCTTGGTTGGCGAAAGCGGCAGCAAGTTGCTACAGCTTTCAGTTGACCAACAGGATATTGACCGTATTAAGTTAGGCCAGGAAGTAATTGTAAAAATGGACATAAGCGGCAATAAAATCTACAAGGCGAGGGTTAGCAAAATTTACCCGAACATGAACCAGAACGATCAAAGCTTTAAAGTGGAAGCTGAGTTTACCGAGGATTACGACCTGCCTTTTGTGCACACCTCATTAGAGGCAAACATCGTCATCAGCAAAAAAGATAATGCACTGGTGATACCACGCGGCGTGTTGCAGGGCGAAGATGAAGTGGACCTTAAAGGCACAGCCATGAATAAGCGTGTGAAAATTAAGATTGGTATGCAAAACCTGGAATCGGTAGAAGTGCTGGAAGGTGTAAGCGAAACCGATGAAATTGTAATACCAAAAGAGAAATAGTGTCCGCAGTTATTTAAATGAAAGGGAATGTCAGTAAATTTTGAAATAGCCAAAACGCACCTGCTTGCCAAAAAGCGGCAAACGTTTATAGCCATGCTGGGCGTTACGTTTGGCATAGGCATGTATATACTGATGATAAGCTTTATGAGCGGGTTCAATGAATTTTTGGAGGACACGCTGCTATCCTCTACACCCGATGTGCACATTTACAACGACATTAAAACAGACTACTCCCACTCCATTTTAGATGAGGTTAGTGATACATCGAAGGTGTTGAATGTGGTTTACCACCCCAAGCCGAAGGACATTAACCCAAACATCCGCAATGCAAGCAACATTATTGAAGACCTTAAGAAGGACGACCGCATACTGGCTATATCGCCGCAGCTAAGCACACAGGTATTTTATACCAGCGGCCCGGTGCAAATAAACGGTTCGCTAAACGGGGTAGATATTGTGCAGGAAAGTATGCTTACCGGCCTTGGAGATAAAATGAAGACCGGTAAAATTGAAAACCTGCTTACGATTGATAACGGCATACTGATGGGCCACGGCCTTGCCAGCAAACTGAATGTAAAAGTTGGCGACCTGGTAACGCTGGCTACGCCGAAGGGAACAGCCATGCGTTTTAGAGTGGTGGGCACCTTCCAGTTTGGTATAGGCTCGTTGGATAACATACGCAGCTACGTGAATGTATCTAAAGTGCAGCAGTTGTTAGGGAAGGACAACCAGTATTATACCGACATCAACATTAAGCTGAAGAACTACCAGCAGGCAACCTCAATGGCCAAAGAATTTGGCACCCGCTATGGCTATAAATCCGAAGATTGGGAGGTTGCCAATGCATCCGCCATGGTTTCTATCCTTATCAGAAATGTAATGACCATTGTAATATCCATCACCTTATTAGTGGTGGCAGGCTTTGGCATCTACAACATCATGAGCATGACCATTCAGAACAAATTAAAAGATATAGCCATTTTAAAGGCGCAGGGGTTTGCAGCAAAAGATGTCAGGCAGATATTTTTGATTGAATCAATCACCATTGGAATTTGTGGTGCGTTAATGGGCCTTGCGCTTGGGTTTGTGCTCAGCTACGGTGTTTATAACCTGCCTTTCCCTAAAAACGAGTTTATAAGCATTACGCACTTTCCGGTAGTGTTTCACTGGTATCACTACGCATTTGGTGTTTGGTTTGGCATTATTACCACGCTTATTGCGGGCCTTATGCCCAGCATGAAAGCCGGAAGGATTGACCCTGTAGCTATTTTAAGAGGATAGGAGGATATTATGGATGTAGTATTAAAAACGAATAAAATAAACAAGTACTTCCACGAGCCGGATGAGTTCAGGGTATTAAAGGACCTTAGCTTTGAGGTGAAAAAGGGGGAGTTTGTTTCCATAATAGGAAAATCAGGTTGCGGTAAATCAACCTTGCTTTACCTCATCTCTACCTTAGATACAGATTACGAAGGCGAGATAATCATCAACAACCGTAAAGTAACCGGCCTTAATCAAAATGAGTTGGCGAAATTTAGAAACGAGCACATTGGCTTCGTGTTTCAGTTCCACTTTTTGCTGCCTGAGTTTACAGCACTTAAAAATGTGATGATACCGGCGCAGAAATTAGGTAAGTATTCGGCAAGCGAGATTGAAGACCGCGCTTATGAAAAACTGAAATGGTTGGGCATGCAGGATTTTGCCACCAAGTTATCCAGCAAACTTTCGGGCGGGCAGCAACAGCGCGTAGCTATTGCCAGAGCATTGATTAACGACCCTACTATAATTATGGGTGATGAACCCACCGGAAACCTGGACAGTAACAATACCAAGATAGTATTTGATATACTTAAAGATCTTGCACGCAATAAAAACCAAACTATAATTTCGGTAACGCACGATACAGAGTTTGCTGACAACAGCGACCGTATTATTGAAATGGTGGACGGAGAAATAGTTAGACAATGAAGCTGAAGGAAGAAACCCGTATTGCCCTTTTTACCATAACCGCCGTATATGTTGTTTTTACGGTGGTAAAAGTGCTGTTCTTTCCGGAGCAGACCGTACTATGGCATATAGGCACCAGCATAATAGGCTTCTTTATTATCCTGGTGTTCGGCTACGTTATCAAGGTAATAGATGTTTACCTGGATAAGAAGTTTCCGTTTGAAAGAAATCCTTTCCGGCGTTTGATGCTGCAGTTTGGGCTAACCCTGAGCGTTGTAATACTCCTTAGGGCTATTGGCGCGTTTTTTATAATTGATGTGGTGCATTTTAAAATTAGCCGCGAGCTTTGGATAGCCAGCTTTGCACTCAACATATTTATGGTGATGAGCGTGATACTTTCCATTTTCGGTTACCACTTTTTTGTGCGCTGGAAACAGGAGAAAGTTAATGCTGCTGAACTGGAGAAGGAAAAGGCCCTGGTGCAGTACGACAACCTGAAAAACCAATTGAACCCGCACTTTCTGTTTAACTCATTATCCTCGTTAAACTCCTTAATTTTTGAGAACCCGCAATTGGCTTCAGACTTTTTACAGCAACTCTCCAAGGTTTACCGCTATGTGCTTGAAAACAAAGAGAAGAACCTGGTGAGCCTTGAAACGGAAATAAAATTTGTAAACCATTACGTACAACTTTTAAAAACGCGCTTTGATGGCGGATTGGATATCCACTACAACCTGGAAGAGCGCGTAAACGATTTAAAAATTGTGCCCGTAACGCTGCAGGTTTTGTTTGAGAATGCAGTTAAACACAATGTTACCTCCAAAACATCGCCGCTTAAAATTGAGGTTTATAACGAAGGAGACACGCTGGTAATTAAGAATAGCCTGCAGCTAAAACACCAGATAGAAACCAGCAATAAACAGGGGCTGGAGAATCTTAAGAACCTTTATCGCTATCTTTCGGAACAACAGGTAAGTGTGGAACAGGATAGCCGGTCATTTGCCATTAAAATACCCTTACTGCCATGAACGTAGTTATTGTAGAAGACGAAAGCCTTATTGCCAAGAACCTGGAAAGGCTGTTGAAAGAAATTGACCCTGCGATTAACGTAGTTGCCAGTTTAGATTCAGTAGCAGCTACTGTTAAGTGGTTAAGCGAGCACCCTCAGCCGGACCTTTTCTTTTTTGATATACAACTGGCCGATGGTATAAGCTTTGACATTTTTGAAAAGACCAGCATTAAGAACCCAGTAATTTTTACCACCGCTTATAACGAATACGCCATACGCGCCTTTAAGGTTAACAGCGTTGACTACCTGCTTAAGCCAATTGATAAAGACCATTTAGAAAATGCCTTGAATAAATACAAGAGATTGTTTGGCAGCTCTAATGGCTTAATGAACGAGCAGATTAAAATGCTGATAAGTAATATGCAGCATCAAAACACACCTAAATACAAGGAGCGCTTTTTAGCCCACTATAAATCGGGCATGGTGCCGGTAACCGAAAGCCAGGTGGCGTACTTTGTAAAAGAAACCATCATTTACCTGGTAACTATTACCGGGGAAAAACTGGTAACTGACTATAATACTATTGATGAAATAGAGGAAATGGTAAACCCAAAGAAGTTTTTCAGGGCCAACCGGCAAATGATTATTGGTATTGACCAGGTTGAAACTTACCGCAAACAGGATACAGGCAAAATAGAGGTGCACCTAAGGTGCGATAAAAACCTGAGGGTTGATGTTAGCCGCGAGAAGGCTAACGAGTTTACCAATTGGTTAGAAAGTTAAGCCATGCACTTGCGCTTTGTAGCGTATGTGCGCAAGATACGGTAAACAAAAAGTGGAGGCCGTTCTCTTATTCGGGCAGTAAAGCGAGGAAAATTTGAACAAAAACCGGGCCCCGTAAGTGGAGTATTGCCGGGTACTACACCATTTAATAATAGCCTATCGAGCGTACAATCCGCAATTACCGCTGTTTCCCCCGCCAAACAAAAGCAGGCTTTTATAAAAAGCTGAGATTTTTAAGCCGCTATACAGGCAAACAAATGCTTAAGGACTTAGGGCCTGCTAAATCTAAAAAATAGATAAGCCTAAATTGTTTGAGTACTCCCTTAGCATTGCCCCACGCCATTGTAGCAGGCCACGCCCGGCCTAAGGATTAGTTGACGAAGCCCAAAAAAAACACAGTACTGAGTTAAAAGAAACTATCACTTGCTCTTCTGCCGTATCCCTTATTATCTGAAACAGAGATGACGCATTGCCGATGAGCGTAGCCATCAAGACTTAAAATGACACAAACATCATATGTTAAAAATAACATTTAATGAAATCATATTTGTAGGTGAGGAACATCATATTTTTCCTACCTGCTTTAGCTGAAATTTGCTTGGCATAGGTAAGAATGGCGCACGAATATGAAGTAAATGTTTTTTGGCAGGAAGGAAGAAAAACCCTTGCCCAATCACCGGATATAACTGAGGATATCGTGATAGGCACACCACCACAGTTTCCAGGTGGAGAAAAAGACATATGGTCTCCCGAACACCTTTTTACTGCTGCTGTTAGTAGTTGTTACATGACTACCTTTTTAGCATTAGCTGAGAAATCGAAACTGGTGCTTGTAAATTTTCAGGTAGGCAGTAAAGGTACTATGCGGCAAACAGAAACCGGTTTGGCTATTACTGAAGTATTGCTGGAGCCAGTAATTACCATAGCAGACGAAAAGGAATATGACAAAGCCGAACGTATAGCCTTAAAAGCCCATGCACTTTGTTTAATAACGAACTCTATAAAAGCAAAAGTAACCTTGATGAGCAGTATTGAAGTGAAGAACAAGACTGCCCAAAATGCATAACCCCCAAACTGTTAATTGTTAACCGTAATAATTTTCTACCCCACAAAAAAAGAAGAACGATTATGAGTGCTTTAAAAGGTAACTACAACAAAGAGAAGTTCGAGAAAACCGCTTACATTTTCAAGTCGGTTGCGCACCCCGTGAGATTAGGCGTAATTAACTTTTTAGCAGAGAGCGGAAGGCTGACTGTTAACGAATTATGTGCAAAAACCGGATGCGAGCAATCACTGCTATCGCACCATCTTGCCAACATGAAAGCCAATGGTTTTCTTGAATCCAAGCGCGAAGGCCAAAACATTTTCTACTCCATAAAACCTTCTGTTTTGGTGGATTTGATATCCTGTTTGGACAAATGCGAATACAGCATATAAATGCATTAACTTTGTCGGGCAAATTTTTTGACTGATGAAGGTAGAGCAATTATACACAGGGTGTTTGGCTGAAGCCGCTTATTATATTGAAAGCAATGGCGAAGCCGCTATTATTGATCCGTTGCGCGAAACGGGCCCGTACCTAAAGAGAGCGGAAAAGGACGGTGCCGTAATCAAGTACATCTTCGAAACGCATTTTCATGCGGATTTTGTATCGGGGCATGTGGAGTTAGCAAAGAAAACCGGGGCTACCATTGTTTATGGCCCGGCTGCAGCCTGTGGGTTTAATTGCCACATAGCAAAAGACAACGAAGAATTTAAAATAGGGGCACTTACCTTACGCGTAATACACACGCCCGGCCACACGCCGGAATCAACCACTTACTTATTGATGGATGAGGCAGGCAAGCCTTATTGTATTTTTACCGGAGATACTTTGTTTATTGGCGATGTAGGCCGGCCTGACCTTGCCATTAAAAGCAATGTAACCATGAACGACCTGGCCGGTATGCTGTACGACTCTTTACACAACCGCATTATACCTTTGCCTGATGAACTGATTGTTTATCCTGCCCATGGAGCAGGTTCATCCTGCGGCAAAAATTTATCGAAAGAAACCTTTGATACCCTCGGCCATCAAAAACAGGTGAACTATGCCTTGCAGCCCATGAGCAAAGAGGCATTTATTAAATCAGTTACTGAGGGCCTTAGCGCTCCGCCGCAATACTTCCCTAAAAATGCCATGCTGAATAAACAAGGCGCGAAAGGACTTGATGAAGTAATGCAGCAGGGATTAAAGGCCTGGAACCCGAACGATTTTGAAAACCTTGCCGAAAGCACCGGAGCATTGATATTGGATACCCGCCCCGCCACAACATTTGTGAAGGGGTTTGTGCCCGGCTCTGTTTTTATAGGGTTAGAAGGGCAATTTGCCCCCTGGGTTGGTGCACTTGTTAAGGATTTAACCCAGCCTATTTTATTGGTTTGCGAGCAAGGAAAAGAAGAAGAATGTGTAATGCGCCTGGCCCGTGTAGGGTATGATAATACCATTGGTTATTTACAAGGTGGTGTGGAAGCCTGGAAAGCAGAAGGCAAGCCTGTGGATAGTATAACGTCTATAACGGCTGATGACTTTGCTGCCAACCACTACAATGATGAAATAAACCTGTTGGACGTGAGAAGACCCGGTGAGTTTGAGGGAGGCCATATAAGCACAGCCGACAATAAGCCACTGGATTATATTAATGACTGGAATAACGAAGTTAGCCGCGATAAAACTTATTACATACATTGCGCAGGCGGCTACCGTTCAGTTATTGCGGCCTCTATATTAAAAGCCAGGGGTTATGATAAACTGGTAGATATTGCAGGCGGTTGGAAAACCATAAGCGCCACCAACCTGCCAAAGGAAAGTGGAGTTTCAATTAAAAAATAAACAATAACAATTATATGAAAAGCAAATTAGCGGGAATTCTTGTGTTGATGTTATTATTCTGCAGTGCGTGCAACAGCCAGAGTGCAGGAGTAAAAAATTTAAGTGCAGATGAGTTTGAGAAAGGGATAAGCGGCGGTAACGTGCAGGTTGTGGACGTGCGCACCCCCGAGGAGTATTCAGAAAAGCATATTGCCAATGCCAAAAACATAAATGTAAATGATGGCGCATTTGAACAGCAAATGAATGCACTGGATAAGAGCAAACCGGTTTACATTTATTGCTTATCAGGCGGCCGTAGCGCCAAAGCATCAGATTGGGCGGCAAGCAATGGATTTAAGGAAGTGTACAACCTGGACGGTGGTATTACTGCCTGGATAGGCAATAAGAAGCCACTGGAGACACCGTTTGGTTCAAACATACAATCCGGTATTAGCTTCGATAAATACCTGGAGCAGGTTAAAAGCGACAAACTGGTGCTGGTTGATTTTAACGCCGTATGGTGCGGCCCATGCAAAACCCTTAAACCTATTGTAGAGAAAATAACACGTAAGAATAAAGACGTGGTTCAATTGCTGGATATAGATGTAGATAAGAACCCGGTGGTAGCTAACACCATGAACGTAAAAGCTATTCCGCTATTAATACTATACAAAGATGGCAAAGAAGTTTGGCGTAACATGGGTCTTACAGATGAAGGCACCATTAGCGATAAAATTAAGGAATACAGCCGCTAGGCTTAACAAGCAGGATTAAAACAAAGATGCCATCTTAAAAAAAGGTGGCATCTTTGTTTTTAATGAAAAGGCATTACAACATAGTGGTAGAAGGACTGGTGCAGGGCGTTTTCTTCAGGGCCGGCACTAAGCAAATGGCTGAGCTGCTGGGCTTGAGTGGTTTTACCCGTAATGAACCGGATGGCAAGGTTTACATTGAAGCCGAAGGCGATGAAGAAATGTTGGTGAAGTTTATACAATGGTGCCACCACGGGCCTGATAAAGCAAAGGTTAGCTATGTATCGGTTACAGAAGGTGAAATGCAAAATTACCGGGGATTTGAGATACGCAGGTGAAATCACCGGACAGGAATACCCAGCCTGAATTGCCAGATTCAGTTCTCCTTCTATCTTTACGCAAAAGTATTATACATGAAAAGAGCCCTTACCTTCCTTTTTGCTTCCCTCCTGCTGTTAAGCAGCTATGCCCAAACGGACACTACCAAAAGCCGCTTTGTGCAGGTGGATGATGTAAAAATCCATTATAAGGTGTACGGACAGGGCGACCCTCTTGTTCTGTTACATGGTTCTCTGGAGAGCATTGAAGAC
>CAZUHU010000072.1:0-17070 GCA_964620645.1 uncultured Chitinophaga sp. | reverse complement strand
CGTATGAATAACCGCTAAAGGCAATCTTACCGTCTTTTGTGGGAATCAATGAGTTGGTAAAAGTTCCATACAAAACTTCCATTGAATCGCCTATAACTTTATAATTTATCAGAGTGGCATCATTATTTAAATTGCAGATTAAGCTTCTGCTATAACCATTAGGGACTCCCGAGGTAACACCCAGTATTTTATAGCTATTCGAGTCCCTAACTACGCTGCTAAACAGCATAGTTGGCCTATCCTCTATATACGTCTTATTCCAAACAGACTGACCAACTACCACAAATGAAAAGCCACAGAAAATTACAAAGAAGGCGAGCGCCTTTCGCAATAGTAATAGTGCATTCATTCCTAATTCAAGATAAGGAAATTCCTAACTAAAGCACTTCCCCAACTTGAAACTATAAACTGCAAACCCTAAACTTCAAACTAGAAACCCTAAACTCTAAACTTACAACGGTATATTTCCGTGCTTCTTCCTTGGTAGTTTTACGGCTTTGTTCTCCGTCATTTTAAAGGCGCGTAGCAACTTAGCGCGTGTTTGCGAGGGTTCTATTACCTCATCTACAAAACCACGGGCTGCGGCTTTATATGGGTGGGCAAAGTTCTCGGCATAGCTGTCAATCACTTCTTTCATTTTGGCTTCAGGGTCCGGTGCAGCCGCAATCTCCTTACGGAAGATGATTTCAGCAGCGCCCTTCGCTCCTACCACCGCAATTTCGGCATTTGGCCATGCGTAATTCATATCAGCGCCAATATGCTTGCTGTTCATTACATCGTAAGCACCGCCATAGGCCTTACGCACAATAACGGTAAGTTTAGGAACAGTAGCCTCGCTAAAGGCATACAACAGTTTAGCGCCATTGGTAATTATACCATGCCACTCCTGGTCGGTGCCCGGCAAAAAGCCCGGCACATCTACAAAAGTTAGTAGTGGTATGTTAAAGCAATCGCAAAAGCGCACAAAGCGCGCACCTTTCTTGCTGCTGTTTATATCCAACACCCCTGCCAGCACAGCAGGTTGGTTAGCCACCACACCAATACTGCGGCCGCCTATTCGCGCAAAGCCTACAACAATGTTTTCAGCATAGTCCTTATGCACTTCAAAAAAACTATCGCCATCTACTACTTCCGTAATTATTTCGCGTATGTCGTAGGGTTGGTTAGGGTTGGCGGGTATAATGTCGTTAAGCTTAGGGCGTAGTTCGTTAGCCTCATTGTAATCATAAACCGGCGCCTGCTCATCGCAGTTCTGCGGCATATAGCTCAGCAGCTTTTTAATGCCGTTAATACATTCTACTTCGTTAGCATAGGTAAAATGCGTTACACCTGATTTTGAAGCATGCGACTGCGCACCGCCTAATTCCTCGCTCGTTACATCCTCATGGGTTACGGTTTTAACCACGTTAGGGCCGGTAACAAACATGTATGAGGTGTGTTCCACCATCATTATAAAATCAGTAATGGCAGGCGAGTAAACCGCACCACCGGCACATGGCCCAAGTATGGCAGATATCTGTGGTATAACACCACTGGCTACTGTATTGCGGTAGAAGATATCAGCATAACCGCCAAGGGAAACCACCCCTTCCTGTATACGCGCTCCGCCTGAATCGTTCAAACCGATTACCGGTGCGCCGTTCTTCATGGCAAGATCCATTATCTTACATATCTTCTCAGCATGCGTTTCCGATAACGAACCGCCAAACACTGTAAAATCCTGGCTGAACACATAAACAATGCGGCCACCAATAGTGCCATAACCCGTTACTACACCATCGCCGGGGTAAATCTCTTTATCAATACCAAAGTCGCGGCCACGGTGCTCTACTAAAGCCCCTATCTCTTCAAAGCTGCCGGCATCCATTAAAAGGTCAATACGCTCGCGCGCAGTCAACTTACCTTTTTTATGTTGATCGTCAATACGCTTTTGGCCACCGCCTAACAGCGACTGCTCTTTCTTTTTATTCAGTCTTTCTATCTGCTCTTTCATGCTTTGCTATTGCTGTGCAACAATAATATTTTACCGGCATTATGCTTAACACAATTGCCTCAAGTTATCCTCTCACCACTTCATTAAACACCACCCCATACAAGCCCAGTTCAGTCAACAAGGGGTTATATATCTCAGGATACTTAGGCATTAATACTCCGCGCCGTTTTATTTCACCATTCAAAATCATGCGCGTAACCATGGCAACAGGCAAACCAACTGTTATGGCCATAGCAGTGTGTTCAGCATCCTTACCAATATACACCATGCTCGATTGTAACTGTTTCGGCACACCGGCATCCAGGTAATCAATTTCATGCACCATTACCACCATATCTTTATCGCCGGGTTTCATTACCCACTTTTCCTCCAATATGTTCTGCAAAAATTTTGAAGGCACAATAGTTTTTGCTTCCAATGCATTTATGCGCAGGGGTATATCCAAATAGCGCAGCAATTGAGCCTCTACTGAATCCGCCGCTATGCCTAAAAAATGAAGCATATCTGCCTCACTACGCCAAACTGCAGCTATAGGAGAATCCACCTCGCGCGTTAAGCCCAATTTCACTAGGCAATTCCAGCCGCGGCAGTAAGGCGCCACACGCAAGGTACCGCGATACATTGTTTGAACATCCTGCAAGCCGTATTCAGCCACATACTTCAGCGAGTCACGATTAGGGTAGGTTTCAAACACCTGCTGTCCTTCCACCAACAAATTGGCGGCACTAGCAAACAGGTCTTCGTATTTCAGGTCCACCTTATTGCCGTTGTACAGGTAGTGTATTCCACCTTCCCCCTGACCCGCCAGTACCACATTGCGCGGGTTCCAGGTAAACTTGTAGTGCCAGGGGTTATCATCACTCTCCGGCGCTACTAAGCCACCGCAATGCGATTTAAAACCGGTTATCGTTTTGTTTGATGCCTTCAGGTGGTCCAATATCTGCATAGCGCTCATATGGTCTATGCCCGGGTCAAGCCCCATTTCATTCATAAACACTAAACCTGTCCGCTCCACATCCGCATGCATTTCGCGCATAGCATCTGAAATGTACGAAGGCGTAACCAGGTTTTTCTTCAGCGCCAAACAATCCTTAGCCACACCGTAATGCAGCATGGCAGGCAGCATAGAAATTACAATATCAGCCGATTGAAGCAGCGCCATGCGTTCATCCGCATTCGTTAAATCAACGCCTATCGCTTTGGTGTTTTCACGTCCCTTGGTTTTCAGTAGGGCATTCTCCTCCGTTACGTCGGCCACGGTTATCTCCCACTGCTGCTCGCGGCTCTTTTCCACCAGATAATCTATCAACGCTATGGATGACTTACCCGCCCCTAAAATCAAAATGCTGCGCATAGGGCAATAATAGAGATTAGATATCAGAACTCAGAGAAACAGAAATCAGCTTCAAGTATCAGCACTAATCCAGCAATGAACTGTGCACCAATACCCTTTATCCGTGTAATCCAATGTATTTAATCTGTGAAATCACTCCAAGGTCTGTGTAATCACTCCAACAAGCTTACTTTTGTGCAAAAGCTAGTAAGCAGATGATTTGGAAAGTGAAGCCCACCATTGATTTTATACATAGCCAGCCCAATAAAAACATGGCCGACCATTTGGGAATTGTACTAACTGAAGTAGGCGATGATTTTATGAGCGGCAAAATGCCGGTGGACGAACGCACCGTTCAGCCTTTTGGCATATTACATGGCGGGGCAAGTTGCGTGTTGGCAGAAACCTTAGGCAGTATAGCCTCTACTTTTTGCATTGATTTTCCCAAACAGATTGCTGTTGGTTTAGAAATAAACGCCAACCACCTAAGGCCGGCCAAATCAGGCTTTGTGCATGGCACAGTTCGCCCTATCCATTTAGGCCGTACTACGCACGTATGGGATATACGCATTACGGACGATGCCGGTAAAATGGTTTGTATCAGCCGCTTAACCGTAGCCGTGGTAAATCAAAAAGAAGGCTAGCCCCATAAAGTACCGCAATGGCCGAACACAATGAATTGGGCAGGCAGGGCGAGGAAGTAGCCATAGAGCACCTTAAAAAGGCCGGGCACACCATTTTAGCGCAAAACTACCGCTACCAAAAGGCTGAGGTGGACATCATCTCCAGCTATAAGCGTTTTACCGTTTTTACTGAAGTTAAATTGAGAAGCAGCTCCGCCTTTGGCCACCCCGAAGAGTTTGTAGGCAGCAAGAAGCGAGCACTTATGAAAAAAGCTGCCGAGGAATACCTGTTTACCCATAAAATTGATAGCCAAATACGCTTTGATATTATAGCTATTACCGCCACGGATAAAGGATTTAACATCTACCATATTGAGGACGCGTTTTTTGATGAAGAGGGGGACGACAACCGCTACAATTAGCAACTTATCAACGCCCCGCGCACTTAATTTTGGCAACTAACCTTTTAGGCTACTTTTGCCAGCCGTATGAAAAGAATCCTCCCCCTACTGTTTGCCTTAGTTGCGTTTACCTTATTTACCAAAGCACAGCATGGCTGGTGCGGAACCATGGAGCGTGTGCAAAAGCAGATTGCACAAAACCCGGCGCTGCATGCCGACTATGATAATTTCCTGAACTTTTTGCAACAGAGTAACCTGCAAAACAACCGCGCTACAAACGAGGATGTAATCTATATACCGGTAGTATTCCACATCATACATAATGGCGACGCTGAGGGAACGGGGGAAAACATAAGCGATGCCCAGGTGCTATCGCAAATTGATGCCTTGAACCGCGACTTCAACGGCCTTGACCCGGATGTGGTAAATGTACCCTCGGTATTTGCCGGTTTGGTTAGCACACCTCATTTTCATTTCTGCTTAGCAAAATTTGACCCTAACGGTAACCCTACCACAGGTATTATACGCGAGCAATTTCAGTTTGCTACCTGGAACACCGATTCGTTGATTGACAACTACCTGAAACCCGCTACCATTTGGGACCGTAACCGTTACCTCAACATATGGAGCTGCCGTTTCGGCGGTACCCTTACCAGTGATGGTGTATTGGCCTACTCTACCTTCCCGGGTTTTGGTTCAGCTGATGAGGATGGCATAGTATCGCGCTACAACTGCATAGGTACCACCGGGGCTATTTTGCAGGGTTACGAAAGCGGCAAAACTATTACTCACGAAGCAGGCCACTGGTTCGGCTTATTGCATCCGTGGGGCACCAGTGGTGGCTGTTCAACCGGTTTTGGCGGTAGCGACTTTGTTGGCGATACCCCTCTGCAGGATCAGGCCAACTTTGGTTGTCCTTCATTCCCGCATGTTTCATGTAATGCATCTGCGCCTAATGGCGATATGTTTATGAACTACATGGATTATACTGACGATGCCTGCCGTAGTATGTTTACCGTAGGGCAGGTTACCAATATGCTGAACACCATTAACGGCTCGCGCGCATCGCTTAAAAACGTTGCTACACAATGCTTCTATAGTTTGGATGCTGCCCTGGTAACTATCAAAATGCCGGTTGACACCATTTGCTCTTTAAACTTTAAACCAATAATTACCTTAAAGAATGAAGGCTTAACCGCGCTTACCTCAGCTAAAATTTATTATCAGATAGATTTTAATCCCATCCAGATTTATAACTGGACCGGTAGCCTTAACCTGCAAGAGGAAACTCAGGTTACCCTGCCCCAGATAACCACCTTTGATGGCGACCACGCCTTAAGCGTAACTATTGGCAATGCAAATGGCGTAGCCGCCGACGATAACACGCTGAACGATGATGCAACGGTAAACTTTTACGCTTATGAAGGCGGCGCTTCCGCGGCATTGCCTTTAACTGAAGGTTTTGAAGGAAATTTCCCGCAAGTGAACTGGACACTGTTAAATACCAATAACGATGTAACCTGGGACCAGGCCTTCTTTGGGGCATACGGCTTGAGTAATACAAGCACAGCAATTGATAACTTCAGCTACCTGACCAACCCAAACAAGCGTAAGGATGCCTTGATAACCGACGTTTACGACTTATCGGCTACCACTTATCCCGAACTTAAGTTTGATGTAGCCTACGCCCGTCGCGATGCTACAAGATACGACTCTCTTAACGTGTATTACAGCCTTGACTGCGGCAGCAACTGGACTAAGATTTGGAACCAACAAGGCACTGACTTAGCCACCGCCGCTGATGCTGCTTCTAAGTTTGTACCTGCCGCAAGCGAATGGAAAACCGTGAGCGTACCCATGACGAGTGCAGCCGGCCAGGCAAAAGTTTCTTTAAAGTTTGAAAACGTTACCGGTTGGGGCAATGTGCTTTACCTTGATAATATCAACCTGCAAAACAACGCAGGTCTTACTGTAACTGAGTTATCAAAAGTAAGCGTTCAGCTAATGCCTAATCCTGCAAAAGATAAAGTAGCCATTCAGTTACCGGCTAACCATCCGTTTAACAAAATAGCAGTTTACAACAACCTGGGCGAGGCAGTGTTAAAGAGCAACCTAAGCGCTAACCGCATTACCTTAGATGTAAGCAATTTTAGCGCAGGTCTTTACTTTATCCATCTGCAGGGCAACACCAACCAGCAAACCGAAAGATTACTGATTGCTAAGTAAGCGTGCTGCCTACAGCACAACAAACTTCTATAAAGCGGTTTTGCAACTTTAGTGCAAAAAGCCATATTTGGGGCCATAACCAACACCCCGAATGAAAAACCTTTATCTATTAGTACTGCTGCTTGCAGTAAACACTTTTAGCTATTCACAAACCTTTCAAAAGCGTTGCGGTACATACGATGTAATGCAACAGCGCGAACAGCAAAACCCCGGTTACTTAAACCAGGTGAATGCTGCCTTTGATTATGCCAAACAAATTGTTGAGGCCAACAAAGCCAATCGCGCAATTGGCGATACTACCTACCGCATTCAGGTAGTGTTTCACGTGGTTTACACAACTGCAGCCGAGAACATTGCCGACTCCAATATCTTCTCGCAAATTGAAGTATTGAACGAAGATTACCGCCGTTTAAATGCTGATACTTTTAAAACCCGAGACGTGTTTAAACCCGTTGCCGGCGATGCGCATATTGAGTTTTATTTAGCTACTACGGATCCTGATGGTAACCCTACAAACGGCATAACCCGTACACAGGGCACACCGGGCATTTTAGGCTTTAATCCTTTTCAGGATAACGTTAAACTGGCTGCCGAGGGCAAAGCGCCATGGCCAACTGACCGCTACCTAAACATATGGGTATGCAACATCCTTAACGGCCTTGGCGTGTTGGGCTATGCCTTCCCACCGGATAATGCCCCTAACTGGCCTGCCGGCTCAGCTACTGATTCGGCTTCTCAAGGCGTGGTGCTACACTACCCTTGCGTGGGTAGAATTTTCCCTCAACCTATTGATGCCACGGTAGCAGGTGGCCGCAGTGCCACCCACGAAATTGGCCACTACCTGGGCCTGCGCCATATTTGGGGCGATACCACTGGCTGCAACAAGCAGGATGGTGATGGCATTAGCGATACGCCTAAACATGCCGATGCGCACCAGCAAACCTGCGATACTACCGATAATTCCTGCGTTGATGCACCTGTTGACTACCCTGATATGATTGAGAACTTTATGGATTACAGCGATGACCGCTGCCTGAATATGTTTACGCAGGAGCAAATAAGCATTATGCATGCTATGCTGCAAACATCAAGAAAGGGAATTGCGCAGGTGGTTGTAGAAACCGGTGTTGCTGAAACCGCTCAGGATTTCGGTAACGTTTACCTTTATCCTAACCCAACAACAGGCCTCGTACAATTCTCTACTTATTTAAAGAATGGTAAAGATTACAGCTACGAAGTACTGAACGCAATGGGCCAGCGCATTACTGCTGAGGAAAGCGTAAGCCAGTTAACAAAAGTGCTTGATTTATCTGCACAGCCTTCAGGCATCTATTTCATTCGCTTTACAGCGGGCAATAACAGCCTGGTACGCAAGTTTCAAATTGCCCGTTAAGGCAAATACTACTGCTCCTTGCTTAAAGTTTGCAGGGCGGTTTTAATAACGTTATCGTCCTGGTTGGTTACAAAGTAGTAGCCATCCATACGCCATACCTGCTTGGCTAAAAAGGCCTTAAGGTTAAGCTTAACACGTTCAGCAATACGCGGGTTACGGGCCTTCTGCTCCTTTAAACCTGCTATAACAGCATAGCCATAAAACTCATCCAGCATTTGCTGCGACACAGCAAAACCATTATTAAACTCTTCCATGGTTTTATACTTCTCCATAAACTGAGGATGGTCGGACGAGTATTTGTAAATAAACTCCGGAACAAAACTGCGCACAGCAAAAAAGTATTCGTTATCCGCGCTGGTATCCATTGGCACAAACACATCGGGGCGTATACCGCCACCGCCATAAACGCGGCGGCCTTTTACTAGCGTTTTATACAAGGTGGTATCAAGGCTTACAATAGAGTCTTCATGCACAAATTCACCGCGCATGTAGCGCTCATATACTTCGCTGTAATAAGCATCGGTCCCCTTATCATAGGGACGCTGTATACAACGGCCGGAAGGCGTATAATACCGCGCCACCGTTAAACGCAATGCTGAGCCATCTTTTAACTCAAATTGTTCCTGCACCAAACCCTTACCGAAAGAGGTGCGGCCTATAACCGTGCCGCGGTCCCAATCCTGTATAGCGCCCGAAAGGATTTCACTGGCAGAAGCGCTGCCCTGGTCAATAAGCACACAAACAGGGCCCCGTTCAAACAGGCCATCCTTGCTGGCTTTATAGTCAATACGCTCGTAAGCTTTGCCTTTGGTATACACCAGCAGTTTGCTTCCGCTTATCAACTCATCGGCAATGGAAGTGGCTGACTGCAAGTAACCACCGGGATTGCCACGCAGGTCAATCACCAGCTTTTTCATTCCCTTTTCCTTCAGGTTGTACATTTTATCCATAAACTCCTCATGCGTGGTGGCGCTAAAGTTGTTTATGCGGATGTAGCCCACATCCTGCGAAAGCATAAAGGAGGCATCAATGCTGAACAAAGGAATTTTATCGCGCGTAATATCAAAGTTGATAAGGTTTTTTGCCCCGCTGCGCATTACGCTAACCTTAACCTTAGTGCCTTTAGGGCCCCGCAAGTGTTTCTTTACATCGGTTTCTGAAATGTGCACCCCGGCAACAACAGAATCATTGATTTTTACGATGCGGTCGCCGGCCTTCATACCAACAGATTCTGAAGGGCCGCCGGAAATAGCCGTTACCACAGTAATGGTATCCTGCACTATAAAGAATTCAATACCTACGCCTTCAAAATTTCCTTCTAAAGATTCGTTCATCTCGGCCAGGTCCTTGGCAGGTATGTAAACACTGTGTGGATCTAAGCCCGAAAGCAGTTTATCAATAGCAGAGTTGGTTAACTCTTCCTTATCAGTGCTATCCACGTACTTCAGGTTAACGTAGTTTAATACATCCTGCACCTTATCATAGCTTCCGCCTCCCATAAAGGGGCTTTGCTTGCCAACTACCAAAGAGTTTATGATGTAGCCCAGCATAACGCCAAGGCCAAGTATAAGGGCATAAGTAAGCGGGCCAAAAGGGTTGCGTTGCTGCTGTTGCTTTTGGCGGTAAGAAATTAAGTCACGATTATCATTCATGCGTAAAGAGAAATTAAGGGCGTAAATATAGCCTGATGAAGTAGTGCAGCAATCCTAATTATTTGTAAGTAACAGCTTTAACTGCTTCTATCACTTTAGCCACGCTCGGTAGGTATGCTTCAACAAGGTTGCCTGCGTAGTGCATTGATGAATCGGCACCGCACACACGGCGCACCGGTGCATCAAGGTAATCAAACGCATGGCGCTGTACCTGGAAGCTTATCTCCGAAGCTATAGAGGTAAACGGCCAGCTTTCGTCAATTATTATCAGGCGGTTGGTTTTCTTCACACTATTTACGATTGTGTCCACATCAAGCGGACGGATGGTGCGCAGGTCTATAACCTCCGCGCTTATGCCTTCCTTCTCTAACTCTTCAGCAGCTTTTAGCGCCACCTTCATCATTTTGTTGTAGCTAACCAGGGTAACATCAGTGCCTTCGCGCTTAATATCAGCTTTGCCTATTTCAATCAGGTATTCTTCCTCGGGCACTTCGCCCATATCGGAATACATCACCTCGCTTTCCATAAAAATTACGGGGTTCTCATCGCGTATAGCGCTCTTTAAAAGCCCCTTGGCATCGTAAGGGTTGCTTGGCGAAATTACCTTTAAGCCGGGCACTGCGGCCATCATATTGGTAAGCATTTGGCTATGCTGCGCCCCTAACTGGCCGGCACTGCCGTGTGGCCCCCTGAAAACTATAGGGTTGCCAAACTCACCGGCGCTCATAGCGCGCATTTTAGCCGCACCGTTTATAATCTGGTCAAAAGCAAGTATGGCAAAGTTCCAGGTCATAAACTCCACTATCGGGCGGGTGCCGTTCATGGCTGCTCCCACAGCTATACCGGCAAAACCAAGTTCAGAAATAGGGGTATCAATAACTCTTTTGGCTCCAAACTCAGCTAACATACCCTGGCTTACTTTATAGGCGCCATCATATTCAGCCACCTCTTCACCCATTAAAAAAACGGATGCATCTCTTCTCATCTCTTCACTCATAGCCTCGCGTAAGGCTTCACGAAATCGTATTTTTCTCATTCTGCTGCTTTTCGAAAGGGTCAAATATCGGATTTTAATAGAAATGGAAAGACGCTGCCGGCTCGAAACAAAAAAAGCAGCCTGAAAAGACTGCTATGGTAGCGAGGCGGAGGCTCGAACTCCGGACCTCAGCATTATGAGTGCTGCGCTCTAGCCAACTGAGCTACCTCGCCAAAAGGGAGCGCAAATATATTCTCTTTCGCGAAATTTGGTAACACCTTTTCAGCTTTGATTCTTATGCATCTAAATTGATTGGAGTATTAGCTGTTTAGCCCAGTTCCGAAAGCTTTAACACATCCTTTTCTCTTACCCCACGTTCTGTTTGCTGCAGGCTGCAAAGTTCGTTAACGCAGTCGTGCTCAAAAAACAGGTAATAATTATTGGCGACTGCCTCATCAAGCACGCGCTTCTTCTCATCCAGGGTAAGCAATGGGCGCGTATCGTAGGCCATTACATAAGGCAGTGGTATGTGCGCCATGCTGGGGAAAAGGTCCGCACAATAAATAATGGTTTTATCGCCTGTGGTAATATAGGGAGTAAACATGCTCTCCGTATGGCCGCTAACCGTATTAAGCTTTATATTGGGGTTAACGGCGGTGCTTCCGCTCTCAACCATCTTTAGCTGGCCACTCTCCTGTATGGGTAAAATGTTCTCCTTCAAAAACGACGCCTTTTCGCGCGCGTTAGGCTTGGTGGCCCACTCCCAGTGTTGGGGGTTGCTCCAATAGGTAGCATTTTTAAACGCTGGGCAATAACCACCTTCGCTATTACGCTTTATAGCGCCCCCGCAGTGGTCAAAATGCAGGTGCGAAAGAATAACATCTGTTACATCATCAAAGCTAAACCCAAGCTTTTTCAGCGATTTTTCAAGCGTGGCATCGCCATGCGGCTCGTAATAACTGAAAAATTTGGCGTCCTGCTTATCGCCAAGGCCACAATCAATAAGTATCAGTTGCTTGTCGTCCTCAATTAACAGGCAGCGCATGGCCCAGGTACAAAGGTTATTGGCATCAGGCGCATTCAGCTTTTGCCACATGGTTTTGGGCACTACGCCAAACATGGCGCCGCCGTCCAGTTTAAAAAAGCCCGTATCAATGGTATGTAACTTCATAGCAGTTTATTCTTCTTCCAGTCTTTCCTGTAGGCTCAGCATCTTCAAAGCCGCCATAGCACACTCCGTGCCCTTATTACCGTGCTTACCTCCCGCTCTGTCTTCAGCCTGCTCGCGCGTATCAGGCGTAAGCACCCCGAAAATAAATGGTGCATCCGTTTCAATGCTCAAACGCATAAGCTCGTTAGCAACTGCGGTGTTTATGTAAACATCATGCGATGTTTCGCCCTTTATAACGCAACCAAGGCAAATCACTGCATCTACATCACTGCTGTCAAACAGCCACTGGGCAGCCAATGGTAATTCAAAAGCGCCCGGGGCATATTCCACAATAATATGCTCCTCTGCTATGCCGTGCTGTTTCAGGGTTTCCATACAGGCATCGCGTAGTTTATAGGTTATTTCGCTATAGTATTCCGATACAACAATGCCAATGGCATACTCCTCGGTTATTTTAACCGGCACATCTTTACCGGCTGAAAGGTTCTTTAATGCTGAAGACATGGGCGCAAATTAAGGAGATTATCAATTATTAAGCGAGGCAGCCGCCCTCGCGAATGCAAAAATGCAGTTCCTGATATAAAGGGATGCTGGAGTCAAGTGTTAAGCAAAAAAAAGAGGAAAATTTCTTTTCCTCTTTCTGTCTTAACTTATGACCCTGCACTTACGCGGATAATGTATTTTTCAATATCGCGGCCTTCATCACTGTTAGGATATTGGTCGCGTATTTTTTCGTAGGTCTTTTTTGCATCAGCCAGCTTCTTCTGCTTTTCGTAAGCCATACCCGCTTTTAACAAAAACAGCGGAGCAAACTTTTCGTTATCAGAATAAGCAGCGGCTTTTTCATAATAGCCAATAGCATCATCCATTTTGCCCATTTCAGAGTAAGCATCGCCCATATCGTTTAAGCGGATGGCGCCTAAAACCGGGTCGCTAACATTGCCTTTGTCAAGGTAAGTAACTGCTTCCTGGTATTTCTTCAGGTTAAGGTAGCATATACCGGCATAAAGGTTAGCCAGTTTAGCAGTATGGGTCATACCGTAGTCATTAGCTACAGCTAAAAAGCCTTTAAAAGGTTTACCCTCAGATGTTTTACCACCATTCAATGCAATGTTGAAAGAGTCCTTTTCAAAAGCAAACTGAGCCATGTAAATGTCGTTCTGCGCTTTCAATTCGCGGTCAGGTATCCATTTGCCGAAAATGTAAATTACTGCTATAAGCACTACAGCCAGTATACCCCCGCCAATCATAAGGGGCTTTTTCTTCTCCTCTATAAAGTTTTCAAGGTTAAAACCACCGGTTGTTACTTCGTTTTCAATTTCTTCAGCCATTCGAATTTTAAATTAGGGTGCGATTTTAAGAAAAATTATTCGGTCATAAAGGGATAATTCTCCTCAGCGTAAATATCCTTGTATAGCTCACTATCATCAGGTAGCGGGCTGTTTTCGGCAAACTCCACACATTCATCAATCTCTTTATCAATACGGGCGCTTATTTCATCCAGTTCCTTTTGGGTAGCGTACTTCTTCTTTAGTATAGTGGAAGCCGTAGTTTCAATAGGGTCCAGCTTCTTATATTCCTCTACTTCTTCCTTAGTGCGGTATTTCTGAGGGTCGCTCATGCTGTGGCCCTTATAGCGGTAGGTGCAAAGCTCCAAAAAAGTAGGCCCACCACCCGTACGGGCGCGTTCGGTAGCCTCAGCCACCGCATCATGCACCGTTTCGCACTTCATAGCATCAACTGAAAGGGAGGGCATATCGTATGCCTCACCCAGTGTCGATATCCTGGTAACGTTAGATGAACGCCCAACTGAGGTGCCCATGGCGTAACCGTTGTTTTCCACGGCAAAAATCACCGGCAGTTTCCAGGTCATAGCCATGTTAAAGGTTTCATGCAGTATACCCTGGCGGGCAGCGCCATCGCCGAAAAGGCAAATGGTTACGTTGTCCTTATCCAGGTATTTATCGGCAAAGGCAATACCGGCGCCAAGGCCGATTTGCGCCCCCACTATGCCGTGGCCCCCATAAAAGTTATGTTCCTTGCTAAAAAAGTGCATTGAGCCACCTTTGCCTTTGGTGCAGCCTGTAGCTTTACCAAAAAGCTCGGCCATAGCAGCGTTACAGCTAATACCTTTGGCTATCGCCAGGCCGTGGTCGCGGTAGGCGGTAATAACACGGTCATCCTGCCGCATGCCGCTCATTATGCCTGCGGCAACAGCCTCCTGGCCTATATATAAATGGCAAAAGCCACGGATTTTCTGTTGTCCGTAAAGCATACCTGCCCTCTCCTCGAATCTGCGTAAACGCAGCATCAATTCGTACCAGTATAAATAGGTCTCTTTAGTTACTTTTACCGCCATCCTTTATATCAAAAGCGGTCAAAAATAGTGTTTCTCCGAAAACTTACAGTCCTTAATTTTAAAAACCACCCACAAAGGGCGCTTAACTTCGGTAAGAAAATCAATTGCTTTATCGGCAATAACGGCCTGGGAAAGACCAACTTATTAGATGCTATCTACTACCTTTGCCTTACCAAAAGCTACTTTAACAGCAGCGATCAGCAGAACATCCTCTTTGGAAAGGAATACTTTAGGCTAGATGGGGAACTAACTGTAAATCAACAGGTTTTCAATATTGTTTACAAAGTTCAATCAGGCCGCAAAAAGGACCTTACTGTAAATGAGGCTCCTGTAACCAAGCTTAGCCACCACATTGGTCACTTCCCGGCGGTTATGATTGCGCCGGATGATAACCAGCTAATATTAGGCGGTAGCGATGAGCGGCGCAAATTTCTGGATAGCACCATATCGCAGGTTAACCGCGAGTACCTGGAAAACCTCATTTTATACAACAAATACCTGGCCCAGCGCAACTCAGCCCTTAAGGACTTTGCCGAAAAACGGAAGGTTGATAAAACCCTGCTGGAGAGCTACAACATTAAGTTGGCTGAATTAGGCAGTAAAATTTACGAGGCTCGTAGAGTAAGTATCAACCTGCTGCAGCCCATATTTAAGCAGTATTACGGCCAACTGAGTTTGGAACGCGATACCGTCAACTTCCGTTACGAATCACAACTGCACGAAAAGCCGTTGGATATTTTACTGGAGGAAGGGCTTGATAAAGACCTTGCCCTGCAGCGCACCGAGTGGGGTATCCATAAGGACGATGTGGAGTTTTACATAGCTGCTAAAGCCGACGATAACAGGGAGGACATCAAAATCAAAAAGTTCGGTTCGCAGGGCCAGCAAAAAAGCTTTATCATCTCCCTAAAATTTGCCGAATACCAGTTTATACGCAATGCTACAGGCAAAAAGCCTTTGCTTTTAATTGATGACATTTTTGATAAACTGGACCCCGACCGCAGCCGTCAGCTCATTCAGCTTATTTCCAATCCCGATTTCGGGCAGGTGTTTTTAACGGACACTGATGCAGGCCATATTTTGCACGAAATGAACGAGCACCCCGAATTGATTGACATTGTGCGGCTGTAGTACATAAAAAAAGGGAGTTGTAACCAACTACCTTCTTGCTATTCTATATCAACTATTTACTGTCCTCTTTTTTCTGTAAGGGTACACCCAAATAAAAAAGCCCGTGCTTTTGCACAGGCTCCTGGTTATCTCAAACTTTAAACATTACGCACTGGCCGCAGCATTGCCACCGGGGCCTACATACTGTGCGTCGCCAAAAGCTAACATTGGTATAAATATAAAAGGCAGGAAAATCATACCTATTGTAAAACCAACGCCCTTGCCAAACGATTTCGACAACAGGTTGATTACCATAATGGCAACTATGAAGTTAACCAACGGTATAAACAGTAATACAATCCACCAAACCGGTTTGCCAACTATATCTAAAAGCACTACGTAATTGTATATAGGCACAATAGCTGCCCAACCCGGTTTGCCGGCTTTGGTATAAATCTTCCACATGGAAGCGATTAACAGAATAACAATGAGTAAGTAGAACACTATTACTCCGGTAGGTAGTTGAGGTGTTTGATCCATAATATTGGGTTTTGGGTTGATGCCTACTCTTATCGGTTTTCAGCTATCCCGGCAGGTTAAGCGCTGCGGCTTTAGTAAATCATAAATTGCTTAGCTAAAAGCAGGGGGTTGTCAGCCCAAACTTTGTTATGACTAAGTGTGTGGTTTAGCATAAAGATAAACTTCCTCATATATCAGGGAAAATTTGTTTATCCACACCACCTAAAGCGAATTGTCTCTTACAATCGTTTAGCAATCAACCGGTTTGCGAAATTTTCTCCGGCTATGAGGGCGTATAGCGGCATAGCTACAACCGGAAATACTCAAAGGTAGGATACCCCTTTACGCCATCCTTGTTAAAATCAAGAAAGCGGAGTTTGTAGAATTTATCATCATCAACCTTAACAAAGTAAACGTACCATGTTTTAGGGGTATAGGTACCCAACTCGTACCGTTTCCAGTCATACCCCACGGCATCACGCTTGATTTGCAGGCGGTTTATGTCGAAGTCGGCAATATCAACACTGTCAAAGTTTACGGTTGAATCCATATAGGCTGTTACGCGCGATGGATTATGCAACACCCCTGTAACCTCGTAAGGCAGGTAGTATGGATCGTAAAACACTACGGAGTAGCGCGTGAAACAAAAATCCCACAAGCTTTTATCCGGCTCAATGTTATTAACCACCGTACCTGTGCCTGAAAAGGAGAAATAGCAATAATTACGGGTGCCGTCCTTGGTTATAATCCTGGTCTTCTTTAGTGTGTCGTAGTCCAGGCGTTCGTAGGTTATAGCATACGAAGTACCCGTAAAGTCGCCCACCTTCATCTTAATGCACCCCAGCGGGTTTTGTTCATTATCGTAACCCAGGTTAATTACATACACCTTACCGTCCGATACAGGCAACCCGCCCTGCGGCAACCACCATTGGCCAATGGCATTGCTATCCTCGTTAAACTCGCCTAACTCATACTTCCAGTTAGCTCCTAAGGTATCTGCGCTGCTTACATCTTTCAACTCCGTTTTATTGGTTTTGGCAACACTCATAAACTTTGAGGTGTTAAGCCATATGTAGTAACTGTTATCCTTACACTCAAAAAGCAAATCGTAAGCAAGCCTATCATTTTGACTGATAATGCTGTTGCTCTCCAGGCTGTAAAAAAACTGGTCGTTATACTCCGGGCCCATAGGCACAACAAAGGTTTGGCCAATACCCTGGTTGTTGGGGGGCGCAATTGGTTTCTCCTTAAAGCAACTGCTTAACGAAAACAATAAAAGCAAAAGCACTGCGCTTAAAGGCAACCGTAGTTTAA
>CAZUHU010000071.1:4918-17113 GCA_964620645.1 uncultured Chitinophaga sp. | reverse complement strand
ACCATTGCTTGCGGTAGCTGCATACAGGCCGGCAGAACTTACATTATAAAAAGAAGCCGTGCTGCCATCCTGCCAAACATAACTTGCGGCAAGGCCATCAGTTGCCAGGTTAAGTACAGCGCCGCTGCATAAGGTTGTATCGTTACCGAGGTTAAGCGCGGGTTTGTTTATGGTAGCTATAACTATAGTGTCCGCACCCACACACCCACCGGCTGTTACCTGCACCCAATAGGTACCTGCGTTGCTGACAATAATCGAAGAAGAGGCGCTTCCATCATTCCACAAATAAGCCGTGCCTGTAACATTGGGCTTTAGCATCAGGTTATCGCCTGCGCATATGGTGGTATCATTACCCAGCTTAACCTGCAACGTACCACTAACCGGTGGCCCCTCCACAAATGGCAGGTTGAACAGCGGCGGAGCGCTGTTACTTGTTCCGCCGGTAGCAAAATAAGTGCTGCCCATGGGGCAGCCGCTAAAACTATTGGTTAAAAAAACACCTGCCGCTCCCGGCGTAGTAATTACGTTAACGTTAGCGGGTAGGTTGGCCTGCGAAGTTAGTACAGCCCCTGTGCCGCCACCACCACCGGTTCCCACGCAGCCATACGTTGGGTTCTGGTCTCCACCCTTTCCTCCGTTAGCCTGCAAAATAAGGTTGCCGTTGTAATTGGTTACATCCAAAAATATCAAGCCACCTGCACCGCCGCCCCCTACACCGTCAGCAATGCTGGTGCCTACAACGGTTTCATCTAAACCGTTAGCAAGCATACTATCGTTACCCGCAATAATGGTGGTAGCCCGTATCATAATTATGCCGCCCCCATTAGTACCGTTACTTCCAACGCCGTTATTATAGTCTCCGCAGCCGCCACCCCCACCGGGTATTAAACGGTTTTGTGCAATTACTGCTCCCAGGCCTGCTCCTCCACCACCATAATTCCCACTAAGCGAACATCCGGCCAAAGCCTCGCCACCATGGCCGCCTGCCGTAAAGCCGCCACCACCACCACCGCCACAGTTATGTTTGTTACCTCCGCCCCCACCGTTTGCCAGCTTCCCTTTGCCGGCCATTTTATCACTACCCAATTCGCTTATTCCTTCTCCTTTCATAGCCCCTCCTGAAACCCACTGAAAAAGCCCCGGCTGCGTAAGCGGGTAGAAATAATCAGGCGAACCCGAACCACAACCGCCATCAGGGTTATTGGAAATATCTCCACCTCTGAAACCCAAACCGCTTACATCAATGGTAGCGCCAAGGGTTAAGGTGTTGCTTACATCAAAAACCAATATGCCGCCCGTTGTTCCATTCCAGGCTTGTGCCGTTAAAGTGCCGTTTACATTTGCGTTAGTATACTCCGGTACACGTATCAGCTGCACCTTGCCATTTACATTATAGCTGTTTACCAGGTTGGTGGTAAGGGTAATGGTTTGCCCTGCAATATTTAATACCCGCGAAAACTCATAACTACCCGCGTCGTTAAGGTTCAATACATCGCCAAAGGCACTGCTGTTGCTGGTGTCTATTACGGCTCCTTTCATTTGTATCAACAGCACCTTGTCGCCGGGGGCAAATGCACTTGAGCTACCCACCGTTATCTGCACATTGCAGCCGGCATTGGTAATAGCCGTTACCGGAGTATAAGCATTAATTATTCCGTTAATGTTTGTTTGCGCATTCGCGCAATAGAACCACAAACTGAGGAGTATAAAAGCAGGTGTTTTCATTCAGCCCATTAAAACAACTCAAGAAACTGCTATTTCCCCGGAGTGCAGTCCTTTTTTTCTTCCGATCTTACGCGTTCATCATCACGGGGCACTACTTCTTGCTGTAGTTAAACAAAAAGTCCTTTTCTTCCTTACTTAAGCTATCGTAGCCGGAGCGCGAAATTTTATCGAGTATGCGGTCAATCTGTTCCTGTTCATCCTGCCCCGGGGCATCCTTACTTACATAGCCGCTTGCCTTGTGCGTCATTTTTATCTTTCTTCTGCGGCTGAATAAATCTTTCAAACCTTCAATAGGTTTTGTAACCGGGTTACCGATATCCGTACCGCTGTGCAGCGCCTTTATATAAATATAACCGAATAAAGCGCCACCAAGGTGCGCCATAACTCCTCCTTGATTGCTGCCGTTAATCATATTTATTACACCTATCAGCAATGCGCCAAGGGCAATGTAACTGATCTTTACTTCGCCAAAAAGCAGCAGGCTTACCTTGTGCTCCGGATTTATGGCAACGGCAGCGAACATTATAGCAAAAATACTGCCCGATGCCCCTATTAAAACGGAACTGGCTACGTTGGGCTTAAACGCCGGCACCAGGTTAAATGCAGCCAGGTATATTAACGCGCCCGCAAGGCCACCTAAAATATACAATGGTATAACCCTGCGCTCGCCAAGGTAAAGCACAAATATTTCCCCAAACCAATAAAGACCTATCATGTTAAAGATGAGATGCACCAGCCCGCCATGCATAAACATATAGCTTATCAAAGTCCATGGGCGGTGCGCCAGTAAAATTACATCGGCGGGTACGCCTACATAGTTAAGCAGGTTTTGCGATAGAAAGCTGTGTTCCGTAATCAGGCTGGCGATAATCAATACCAAAAACAAGGCAACGTTAACGGCAATAAGTTTAATTACTATGTTGCCATAGCGCAACCAATATCTTAAATCATCAAGTACCGAATTGGTGAGCATGTTTACTAATACAGGTAGTTACGGTTCCTGTTCCAGTATTTTACCATTATAAAGCCGAACAAAGCGCCACCCAGGTGTGCAAAATGCGCAACGTTATCCGATGGATTCATCTGGAATCCGGAATACAATTCAAAAAGCACATACAACAAAACAAAATACTTAGCCTTTATTGGTACGGGAAAGAACAGCAGAATCAACTCGGTATTCGGAAACATCATACCAAACGCAATGAGTATACCGAATATAGCGCCCGATGCACCAACTGTACCGGCGTAATAAATTGACTGTAGCTGCTCATACTGCATAACGGTACTCATTGGCGGCGCTACTGAGCCGCTTATGTTGTAAACGATAAGGGCATGCACCGCAGTATGCAGCAACATTGCGCCCAAACCTGTTACAAAGTAAAACAGTAAAAAACGCTTTGGGCCCCATACGCGCTCAAGCGTTGTTCCAAACATGTATAAGCCAAACATGTTCGAAAAAATATGCATGAAATTGCCGTGCATAAACATGTGGCTTACCAACTGCACGGGCTTAAACATTGGGCTTGCTGGATAGTAAAGCGCAAACCAGTCAAACATAAACTGCTGCTTAGCAGATGAAATCAAAAAGACCACTACGTTAATCGCCAGCAGGTTAAAAACTACACTGCGCGTATTTAAACTTTGCATATGCTACAAAAATAGAATTAAGAAACAAACCGGGGGTGGATGAAGAAGCTGTTCTCTTTTAAATCCTGTTAATCTGCCAGTGAGAAACGAAGGGTTATACCACCCCTTGTGTTAGTCGTTGGAAAGCCCGTAGATATTTTAGGTATTGTCCTTGTTTGGTCAAAGAAAATACGCACGTTAAGGCGCTTACTTACGATATAGTCAATACTTGGCTGAATGGTTATAACGCGCGAGCCCTGGGTAATTTGTGGTTGCGCTTCATCAATACGGTGGTTAATGGTTATGTTATCGCGGTAACTAAAGTCGAAGCGGAAGTTAAGGTCATTATCCAAACGTATGCGCTTTCCCTTAATCTTAATCGGCAGCTTAAGCCCTTTAATTTTATAGCCGGCACCAATAGTAAACTGCGAGGTATTCATTTCCACCAGCTGGAAGTCAGCAAAGTTAACGGTAAGTGTGCGGCTCTTCTTAAAGTCAAACTTGGCCGTTACGTTGTTTTTAAACGTCATATCCACGCCAATCAGCGGGCTGAACTGTTCGTTCATCACAATGCTCGGCATATTGTATAACGGATAGAAGTTGCCGTTAAGCGAGTCGATTTTGTTAGAACCAAACGGCTCGCCATTTCCTTTGTAGCTAAGGTTGGTTTGGAAACTATTAACCGTAAGCGTTGAGTTGTAACCGTGTGAAATGGTCAGGTTCGTAAACACCTTTTGCGCCCACTTGAACTTCGTAAAGCCATTGTACGAAATCCTCCAGTTAGGCAGCGGGAATGCCCTGAATGGGTTAAGCGCTACTTTGTTCGGGTCAGCTTTGGTATAAGCCGCTAAGAAAGCCGGTATCAATACATCCTGCGATTTAGGTCCATAGCCTTTTGTATACTGGTTGTTGTACGATGTATCACTTGGGTTATAGTATGGTTCGTTAGGATTACCATTAGGATTTTGTGCCGCCAAACGCGCCGAGATAATTGGCCTGAAATCCTCGAAGTCCCGATACGTTTCCGAAAATCCTTTGTTGTCTATCTTTTTAAATATAGTGCGTATAGGTATGTATGATATACTGTAAGAGCCGGCATCAACCGGGTTAAGGTGCGCAAACGTAAAGTCGTTGGTTAAGGTATCAAACACGTACTTAAACGACTGCGAATGGTTAACCGTTTTATCCTGGAAGAGGGTTAAATCAACTTTTAAATCACTCCACGGTTCAATGCTTGCCGTTACATCCAAACGTTGCGAACGTGTTTGCGTAAACTTCTGGTTAAGCAGTGTATCTCTTGTAATCCAGCCTTTGCTTGCCGCTTCATCCAGCCACTTATCACGCGTAATTACATCTACACCATTAAACCAACGGTCGCCCGGCTGCCCGCCAAAAGCAAAATCATAGCCCGGCGCTTTCATCTTATGGTCTACACCCAATACCCTGCTGTAACCTACAAAGCCCGGCAGCGTGGTTGATTTATTCTCTTTGTATTCTACCGTTACCTTCTTAAGCGCCAACAACGGCCGCATTACCGATGATATAAACGGACTGGCAGGGTACTGCTTGTTGTCGTGGTCGGTCTTCTTCTGTTTAATGGCCGCTTTGTTTGCTTTTAATTCAGCTTTTAAACGCAATACTTCAGGGTCGTGGTGCGCTCTTGCCAATGCTTCTTTCAATTTCTTACGTTGTACCTTCAGCACCTCAACCTCGTCTTTCGCCTTCTGTTTGGCATCTTTACCTTTCGCTTTAGGTACATCCTTCTTCTTGGCAGCAATAGCTTTTTTGTTGTCGCTTAAATCCTGCTTAGCTTTTACAACATTGGCAGCACGCTTATTAATTCGTACGGTATCGGTACGCGCAAGGCTCTCCGCATCCTTAAGGTTTTCTTTTAACTGCACGCGCTTTTCTTTCAGCTTAACCAGCTCGTCGTGAATTTTCTCACGTGCTTTTCGGATGGTTTCGCGCTTCTTGTCATTCTCCTTTTTATCGCCTGCATTAGGGTTAGGCGAGTTATAGGTTTTCAGGAATGGTATTTTATCATACAGCTTCTTGAAGTTCAAATCAACTTTACCACGGCTGTTTTGGGTGTTGCTTATAATGTTGCCCAGGCTATTTTGCACCCAACGGTTAGTTGCCGTATCCTTTTGCCATGGCAGGGCTGTCCAGGTGTACGATGAACTGTAGCCTGCATTAGCGGTGATAAAATCAAAAATCGGCAATTTGTTTATCGGTATGTTGTAGTTAACCGCAAGCGTTTGGTTAAAGCTTGTATTTCTTCCGCCGTCAAACAGGTTATCCCAAACCTCCTTCTTTTTAGCTTTCGTATCAAGCGGGCCATCCGGTTCATCAATACGCGCCTGGTTTGTGGCGTTATAGTCAATACTTAACGATTTAAACGGATTGTACTTAAAGGTATAAGTACGTGTCCATCTAAAGTTCTTAAAGTAGGTGGCCGGTATTATAAAGTCAACCTCGCCTAAGGACCGCAGCTTTATTTCGTTAAACTCCCTGTTCCATTCCGAAGTAAAGGCCAGGGTTGATGGCATAGGATTAAAGCTGAAGTCTTTTATAATATCAAACCACTTCGACTTGGATTTAATAGCTTTTTTGAATGGAGCTAAATCCTTGGTTTGCGGGGCAAAGCTCCAGCCTATTATACCCAGCCATGTTTTACGCGAGTTCTTTTCCGTATAAGGGTCGCTCAACAATACCTCGTTGTAAGCGTAAGTAAAGTTCCAGTTGCCGGGGTCGTAAATGTGTGGCTTCTTAGCCTTTGTTTGCGGCACAATACGTACGCCGCTAAAGTTGTAACCGCGTCTTGTATTTATAGTTTGCACCTGTTGCAGGTACTGCCTTGCGGAATCGCCGCCGTATTTTGTTTTAAGGCCCTTTATCAATTCCCTGGTTGGTATATCAAATTGGTAAGGGTCAAATTCAGGTGTGCTGAATGTTTGTGCGTATGCACCATAGAAAGGCAACTGAAGCCCTAACTGCTTCGGCAATAATTTACCGGCCTGTATGGTGGTTGAAAAATCGTACTGGTACATATTGTCTTTGTACCGTTGATCAATCTTCTGTTCAACCTGGCCGAAACCTCTGGTGTGCATGCCGCCCGAAACTGCGATGTTGCCCAGGTCTGCCATTTTAATATTAACGCTACCCAAAGCTGCAGTACCACCAAATTCTTCAAAACCGGTTACGCGTAACTCGTTAAACCAAACCTCTACACATTTTGGTAAACCATCGTCGCCATCAGGCAGCGGATTATTTACATCCGATTTAGAAGGATTCCTTATACCCAGCATCATGGTTTTAACTGCGCCTATATCCGGGTTACCTACTATGCTTATCTTTCTTCCTCTGCTATCAGTTGCTACAAAAGGTACGTTATGCGGGTAACCTTCGGTATTGTTACGCTGCATTTTTAAATTAATGAAGTCGGAAAGGGTTATCTCTACACTGTTACTATCCGGCCAAACGATGGAGCGGTCACTTTCGCTGTTGTTATCATACAAACCATCCGGGGTAATTTTTAACGGAACTTCGTATTGGTAGTAGTTGTCTTTAAAGTCGCTACCCAAACGTACTATCGCAACAATTTCATTATCCTTCACAGGTAAGTCGCCATCTACACGGTTTGCGTGTATAAACATCTTCATCTTCTTGTAGCGGCGGAAATCCATGTTTATATTCTTGAACAGAGCTTTGGTGCGGCAATCCTTCAGGTTACAAACCGTCATTGAAAGCGCTTGCTCGTTCTGTTGAACAAACTGGTTTGTTTGCTGGCCCAGCGCCTGTTCGCGTTGGATGTTTGGCGGCAACACATAGTTAACAGGTTTCTTCGCGCTGTTTTCTTCTATACTTACAGAAGCCACATTTAAAAATGGCGGGTCGTTTTCAACGGAAAGCTGTTCGCATGGCTCATCAAGTGGTAGCGTATAAGTTCTCCATTGGTTGCGCACTAGTTCCAGTGTACCAAAGCGCAGCACCACTTCATCATTCCAACCGGTCAGGAACATGCGTAAGAACTGAATGGATTTAAAATCAGGTATGCTGCCTACGCGGGAAGTGTACTGGCGTATGGGAATACGGAATTGTAACCAACGGTTCTGCACACCGTTGTTATCGGTCCCTGTTCCCTCTACTTTGGAAACGATGTATGGGTTGTTGCCCACATCCATTCCGGGTTTAAGGTCTATTTCGTATTGAAAGTACTCTTCGTTTTCGTTTAAGGAATTATCCTTGTTTAAGTCTTCTTTTTCAGGCAGGTTGGTCTGTGCATTGGTTTGTACCGAGTTTCCATTTTGTACCGGTGAGTTGCCTTCCGTGCCGCAGAAATCTTTGTAACGCGTAATTACACTCGCAACGCTGCCATAAATATTCTCATCGCGGAAATACTTATAGTCATCTGATGACGGGTCGCTGTTTAGTTTATCAAATGCAGCCTGTGTAACGTTTGGTTGCACTTTATTAAGGAATGCTGATTTACGCTGGCGTTCCAGGTCATCATTCATTTCGTCGTAACCAACATCCTGTATTATACGTTCGTTTTCATCAATGTTAAAGGCATCCACCAAGGGTGGCAGGCGCGGCACACGGCCCCAGGTGGTGCTATCCATAGCGCTGCCATCAACCGTTATACCGTTCTCAAAACTCATACGGCTATCGCGCAAAATATCCTCCGATATATTTCCCAGGTTGAAATACAGTTTACCCCCCTGTGATGTAGTATTGTAAAGGAAAGGGTCCAGCATCCAGAATTCGATAAATTCCACATTGGTTGCCTCAAGGTCGTTATTATCAATGCTGCGCATTATACCGCCCCAACGGGTATTCGGAGACTTAAGAGAGCCATCATTATTTATACCTGCCGATACACCGGGCGTAGGGGTGTTACTCCATTCGTAATTGTACGGACCACGCTCTTTAGGGAAGTACGATAAATCAAAGGTGTAAAGGTTCTGGTCCAGCGTTTGTACGGGTTTGTTCGGAAACACCTCGACAGTTGGCACCAAGCGCACATAGTGGCTCTGCAAACTATCCGGGTTGTTTTTAACTATATCCGGCGCAGTGGTATTAAAAAAGGAATTATCAATACGGTACCACGCCATTTTAGCGCGGTTATATCCGTAGGTGGTGTCGTTAATCCGCGAGGCTTCAGGGAACAGTACCTTGCCGCTCTTATCGGTAGCATTTCTTGGTGCAGAGGCAAGCTTCCAACTGATGGGCGGTGTTTTTAAATCGTACCCATTGCTTGTTCCCTCAAAGTCATCCACGTAAACCTGGCCTTCCTTGTTTTGGTTATTGATTGCACGCGAGTGGCCGGGTTTTAAATAAGCAACCTCGCCATACGCATCAATCGTACTCATTTCCTTAGTAGCGTAGAATGGAAGACGGTCTAACCCCTTTGTTAACCATGGCAGGTTATCCTGGTACTTCACATCAAAACCCATTATGGTATTGCGTATAGGGTCATCACCTATGTTTACCTTTTGGGTAAAAGGGCGTTCGCTCAACTGCATAACGGTAGCGCCCAAATTTAAGTGGCTGTTAACGCGGTAATCAAAGCGCGAGCCCAACAGCGATCGTACCTGAGTAGCAAACAGGTTATTGTTTTCAAAGTCTACTTTAATCTGCTGGCCGCTATTTAATATACCGGCATCAATAATGGTTATACGGCCGAGGTTGTAATCAACGGTGTAGTGTGTTCCTTCAACCAGCTTTTGTCCGCCTGCGGTTACTATAACCGAGTTCTTTGGTATGTTACCTGCGCCAAGTGAAATCTCTCTGTTGTTGGTGCCTTTATAAGTTCCCTTTATTACAAAGCGGTTGTATTCCGGAAACTGTTGCGCCCAGAATTTGGTGGAGTCGTACAACTGCTGGTAAACGTACTGGCCCGCTATATTACTGCTGCCACAAGCATCAAACTTCGCTTTCAGGTAACCGCCAAAGGGCTCCTTAACCGGGAAAATCAATCGCCCGTTTTGCGTAAGTATGGTAACGTTTGGTACAAAGTCGAACAAGCCATCTCGTTGGGGGTCGCCATTCATGTTCAGGTTGTCCAGATTTAAGACGTGTATGAGCGGATCGCCCTCTAAACAGCCCTTAGGCATGTAGCGCTTCAAGCCGCCGCCCGGGTCGTTGTAGTAAATATCCAAACGGAACTCCTCGTTGCTTACGTTGTAGGCGCCTAAAGAGTAAATGTTTTTCATCATCAGGTCCCATATCGGTAAAGTAGGGCGCACTGATGTTGCCTTCAACATTTTAAGGAAAAGCACTTTTGATGTGGCATTTGAATCAGGAGGTACCTGGTTGCCGAATTCACCCACCTGGAAAACATTGCCATTGTATTCATATTGGAATGCCACCGCCAAAACCTCGTTGGGGTTTAGCTGTGCATTTAAGGAGATATAACCCAACTGCTTGTTGTAGGTATATTCCGTTTCGTTCAGTTTACGCGCATAGGTTTTTTCAAAATCCTGGCCTTGTTGCAGGTTAAATGATGGGCCAATCATGGTAGCCACCACATTATCTACAAAACGGTACGAAGGATTGCTAACCAGGTTAGCGTAAAGGTTGTTGGCTTCGTTACGCGGGCGCGAGTCGCCGTTGGCTGTTGAAATAACATTGTTGGAATACGGCACCCCTTCGCCCAAATCAGCAAGGGCCGCCACATCGCGTACGTTTTGGGTTGTTCCGTTGCGGTTGGTTACCCAAACCTCTAGGCGCGTTATGTTCACTACACTCTTAATGTTCGGCAGGCCCGATAAAGCATAATCGTACTGGTCGCGGAAGTATTGCGCCAAAAAGAAGTGCTTGTTCTCTTCGTATTGATCGGCACGCAATTCAAAGTTTTGTTTTTGAGCACCGTTTTCAATTACCAGCGTTTCCTTCTTTGATTTCTGTTGCGATAGAATGCTGGTCCAGGTTAAGCGGCCGAATTGCAACTGTGTTTTTATACCAAACAGGGTTTGGCTTCCTGAAATAAGGCGGGTGTTTAGCGGCAGGTTTACGTTACCGGCCTCAATTACTTTAATGATATCATCCTGGTCGCCGGTATAGCCTAACTTGATTTGGTTATCAAAATCAAAACCGCTTTGCGTATTGTATTTAACGCCTAACTGCAGTTTGTCGCCAATCTTGCCAATCACATTCACGTTAATGTTCATGTCAAAATCGAAACCACCGGTTTTGCGGTTACGAATGGGGATGTTGGGGTTAGCTGTTTTTTGAACGTTAGCGCCAAGGGTCATTTCAACGTTACCCTGCGGACGTATCTCAATTTTGCTTGAGCCGAATAAACGATCGAAGAACTGTTTCTTTACCTGTATAGGTGGTATCAGGTTCTTTTGCTCAATCAGGTTAATAGCGTTCTGCCTTTCCTTCCAGTACTCCTGCCTTTCTTTCTTCTCCGTGTAATTAAGGTAATCATCGTACGTCATGTACGTTGGTGGCTTCACATCCTGCCCGCCTACACGTTCGGTTAAAACATACATACCCGTTTGCGGGTCGTACTCTACATTCTCTTCAATAGCCGGTGGGTCCTTTAAATAAAAAGGATCGTTAGGCATATCGGTTACAAAGTCACCCTCTCTATCCTTAATGGGGTATTTTAAACCGGTACCGCCTGTAGGGCCGGTGCTGCCGGTAGGCGCAACAGGGCCGGCCGGTGCCACAGGCGCACTCACCGGGCCAAGTATACTGTGGGCTGAATAAGCTGCCAGCAAGGCGCTTATACCGCCAAAAGCGAAAAGAAGAGTAAAGAATTTCCGTTTCAAATTCATAAAAACAGCTCCGCCATTCTCGGCGGAATGGTCTGTTATTTTTCCTTTTATGTTAACCGCAATAGGCCCCGGGCATATTGCACTATAATATCTTCAGCGCCTCTTTAATAAGCGCCTCTACGCTCTGCGATGGGTTGTTGGCTATCAACCGTGTCAGGGCCTTATCCGCAGCTTGCCTTGTAAATCCAAGGGCAAGGAGTGCAAATAACGCCTCCTCTTTTAATGTATTGTTTGCTGCAGGCAATAAAGTTTGATTGCCTGAAACCTTACCCACCTTATCTTTCAGCTCAAGTATGATACGTTTGGCACTCTTAGGCCCTATACCTTTTATGCTTTGTATCATCGCTTCATTCTCCATCAATATAGCCTGTTTAATTTCATCAGGTTTAAAGGAGCTAAGCATTACCCGGGCAGTGGATGCACCCACACCTGACACTGAAATCAGCTTTTCAAACAGGTCTTTCTCACTTTCTTCAAAAAAGCCATACAGGTCAAAGCCCGATACACTTTGGTTTTCACTTTTTACAACCAGTTGGGTATGCAGGGTACATTGCTCTAAGTGCTGAATACGTTCAAACGTGTTCAGGCTTATTTTAACCATATACCCTATACCCCCCGTTTCCAGGAAAATATGGGTAGGGCTCTTAAATGTAATTCTACCGCTTAGGTATGCAATCATGCCTTACAGCCTTTAGCCGCTAATATAATTTTCTTGTCAAAAGTTAAGGGTAAACGTGGGGCTATAGGCGGGTGTTTTCGGGAGGCTTTTATTAAGATTTTCTGTAGCAGTGTCTTATTTAACGGATTCAATTTGCATCAGTTTGGCTGAAAAAGCAAGCAATTTGCCTTCTTCAAACTTATCGGCCAGTAATTGAATGCCAATAGGCAGGCCGCTTTTATCCTTAGCAAGCGGTAAAGACACAGCCGGAATACCGGTAAGATTGGCCAGTACTGTATAAATATCAGCCAGATACATCTCTACCGGGTTCGCCGTTTTTTCTCCAAACTTAAAGGCTACCGAAGGAGCGGTAGGCATAAGTATAAAATCATAATTCTT
>CAZUHU010000071.1:0-4818 GCA_964620645.1 uncultured Chitinophaga sp. | reverse complement strand
CAGCAGGTCAAATTCAATTTCATCTACCACATTTCCCTCCGCCTTTAAATCATTCAGCAGGGTCATTGTGGCTTCCCTCACTTCGGCATTCAGGCCTTCGCTGTTCAATGTAGAAGTAAACACAGCTATGCGCGCCGGTTTATCAAAACTCAATTTATTAGAATAAGCATCCACCGCCTGCGATGATGCCGTAGAGTCGTATTTGTCTTTGCCTGAAATAACCTCCATTACCAAAGCCATATCCTCAACACTATGCGTAAAAGGGCCTATTTGGTCAAAGGAGGAAGCATAGGCAATAAGCCCCCAGCGCGATACACGGCCATAGGTGGGCTTTAATCCAGCAATACCGCAAAAGGCCGCCGGCTGGCGAATGGAGCCCCCGGTATCAGAACCCAATGAAACATGACAGGTGTTAGCCTGCACGGCTACAGCGCTACCGCCGGAGGAGCCCCCCGGCACGCGGCTGTTATCCTGTGCGTTAAGCACATTGCCATAAGCGCTGTTTTCATTACTGCTGCCCATGGCAAACTCATCGCAGTTAGTGCGGCCGATAATAATAGCATCCTCCGCAAGCAGTTTGTCAACTACGGTGGCATTAAAAAGGGAGGTAAAACCACCCAGTATCTTAGAGCCTGCAGAAACTTTATGGCCCTTGTAGCAGATGTTATCTTTTATGGCTACTGTAATGCCGAACAACTTGCCCAGCGGACCACCGTTTTGGATTTTTTTATCAATTTCCTTTGCCTGCAGCAGGGCATCATCAGCAAATACTTCGAGGTAAGCGTTCAGGTGCTTGGTTTCTTCAATACGCTGTAAATAGTTGATAACCAATGCTTCGCAAGTGGTTTTTCCTGAACGTAAATCTGCCTGTACTTCCTTAATGCTGGGGTGCGATAGCTCTGCCACTCAATTTGTTTAAAAACTGATTATGAATTAGTACTATGTTTACTGCTTAAGATTTCGGCTGCTCGGTAGCTGAAGAATTGGTAGTTGCAGGTTTGTCTTTCATGCCTTCTTCAATTTCCTGCTTAATGTTACTTTTTGCCGCATTAAACTCACGAACGCCCTGGCCCAAACCACGCATCAATTCAGGTATTTTTTTACCGCCGAATAACAACAGAATAGCTATGATGATAAGGATTGTCTCCTGCGTACCTATCCCGAATATGGCATATTGAATCTGCATTTCTCAAAATTTTGGGCCGTAAAGATACCATAAAATACTGTGTGGGCAACGCTTTTAGCAATATAAAGCACCCTTGTTAAATGCCTTCAATCTCTATTTTTAGCGGGCCTTTTAAGTCCTCAACATTATTGCCTCATTTGCATACAAACCAATCCTGCTTGTTTAGGCTTTTTACACTTTTTGCGCTCTTGTTAACGGCCCTGCCTGTTACGCTTTTCAGCCAGGCTATCGATAGCACAAAGAATGTTTCCGGCACCAAAATCACTTCCCTGGACTCGTTAAGCGCTGAGGATTTAGCACTTTTAGAAGAATACAAAGACTCCTTTGACCTTGAATTAGAGGACTTTAAGGTGCTTTTAAAAGATTACCGCCGCCACCAGATTGATACCACGGTTTCGCAAATGAACCGCTCCTCACATATGGAAATCGGGCTCGACTTTGTGAGCCGCCTCCTGTCCAACGGGCGCAGTTCAGGCTTAAAGGGTGTCGCATTTTACCCCTCAGCCCTGTATTACCACAAGTTGGGGTTTTACGCTGCCCTTGGCCTCGGGTTTATGACGGATAGTTCCATCCGGTATAACGCCCCAGTTCCTCTGCTGTTTGTAAGCCCCGGTTTCTCGCGCCTGTTTTTTGGCAAGTGGCAGTTTAACGTTGGTTATACGCGCAGCTTTTTGTTTTATGGCAATACCCTGCAACGCAACACACTCAACAACACCATTGCCCTATCCAACAGTTTCGATTTTTGGCACTATATCGATTTATCAGCCGCAGTTCGGGCATCGTGGAGCAGCGATAAGCGCACCAGCTTTTTGGCCGAGCGGTACTCAGTCAATATCAACATTGCCCTTAGGCACGACTTCCATTTCTTCAACATCATAGGCGCTAAAGTATTTACGCTTACACCCCGTATTGATTTTCTGTTCGGGCATGATAACAGCACCTTTTTTGTGCAAGGCCTTTTCCGCCCACGCATAGCCCACCAATATTATTTCGGTTTTCTTAATGTTGAACCCTCGCTTAGCGCTGATTGGCGCATCCGCAACCTAGATATTTACGCCTCCTTTCAGCTGGCTATACCATTTAATGAGTTTGACAGCGATAGCAAACAAAGAATCTTGAATCCTAAACACTATTACCCTTATGCCGAGGCGGGTATTAAATACTTATTCCGGATAAAGAAGAAAGCTCCTAAAACTAACAGCCGTAAGTAGCTGTGGCTTCATTGTTGTTTTTGCTAATTACGCTATGGTTTCCTGTAAAGGCTCAACCACTCTCCATCCGTTTTAACCAACACAAACCCGGCAGGGGCCTTTTCCTTTGGCCCAAGGTAATAGGCATTATCATGCACATTAACCGAGATAAAATAAAAGCGATACAAATAAGCCTGTAGGGCCCAGTTCTCCCATAGTTCCGGCGTTACCGTTACAGTGGTATTCTTTGGCAATTCGGCATCAAGCTGCTGCAGGCTGCTGATTATTTTTTGATCTCTTCCGGTTACACCGATACGCAAAACTCCCGCAACAAAACTTGCTGCAATGCCCAGGTAACATACAATAAACAAAACGGTGAAAGCCCGTGCAGGTAAACGTTGCAGTTCGTTAACAGAAGATTCCGTGAAAGCTGCAGCAGCCAATGCAAAAAACGGCATAGCAGGTACAAGGTATATGCCCATTTGTTTAGTGCTTACCATAATAGGTAAGGCCGCGCTTAAGGCTATAAGCAGAAACAATAAAACATTAGTTGATATAGTGCCCCCTTTACCTTTTCGCCAATAGGTTACCAACAATAGTATACCAATGGCCGGCAGCAACTGTATAAGCAATTGCCCGAGTATGTAAAAGCGACTGCCGGTGGCCAATTGGCCATTCAGTGAAGGCTTTATCTGAATTTCCAGGAAATTTCTCAGGCCCTGCTGAGCTTCCGGTATTTGCCAAAGCAAAGCATAACACAGAACTAAAAACAGCGTAGAAGCTATACCAACTTTAAGCGCCGCCACCCACTGTTGCCTGCCTTTAACCAGCGCCCATAAAAATGGTATGGCCAGCGGATACAAACCCACGGGGCCCTTACAAAGTGTAGCAGCAAAAATCATTAATGCAGCTGCAACCGACATTACCCAATGCAATCGGTTATATACCAGGCAATGTAAATACGACCATGCCGCCAGCAAACAAAAAATGGTCATGGTATTTTCCTGAAAGTTATTGCCATAACTCCACTTTACTACCTGAAACGTCAACCAGAAAAGAACCGGCAGCCAACTATAGTTCTTGTAAAACAACTTCCATATACGGGTAATAAGCCAGGCGCTGATTACGAAGGTCAGAATGCTGTAGATTTTTTCAGTGTAGTAATGGTCGCCCAGTAGGCGGAAAAACTGCGATTGGATCCAAAACACCAAGGGCGGATGGCCATAAAATTCGGGAGCTAATGTTTCGGTGTAAAAAGGGCGCCACCACGCACCTTTACCTATAGCCATATTCCTGGAAATGGTGGCATACGTAAGGCCGTCAAAAAACATTCCCTTACTAAACAAAATGGGCAAGTAATAAGCGCAAGCCAAAACGCAAACAAGCAATATGCCTAACTGATGAATTTTGCGCTCGCTAACAAGCATTGCTTTTAGATAATTAGTGCGGTATAATTAACATAAATGCATTACAAACCCGCCGGCAATTTTCTCTTCGTTACGGCACTATCTGCGTTCGTGTAGTAATGGAGTGGGCACTAAAGTAACCCAATGCTGCAGGCGTAAACACACTAACCGGATTAGCAGGAGCAGCCGGAGCGCCGAAGTTGTTTTGGTTTTGGTTAAACTCTCTAAAGTAACTATAGAGCTTTTCATCAATGCTCCAAAGTTGTACACTCAAAGTATCACCGTGAGCAAAGTCGCTATGGGGTATATTAAACTCACGCAACTTACCGTCCCAAAGCCTGTCGTGATAAATGGTAAAACCGGAACTGGTATATCCTTCCAATTGCGAAACCACCCTGTACGCATTTCCTAAGCCGGGAGGGTCGTGCACCTGTATGTCGCCCACCAATTTGGTTTTCCCCTGAAAATCCGTTTGCTCGGTTATCAAGATAGTATCAATAGGCACCGGCGTGTGCATAGCGCAATAGGATTCGTACGTTTTTCCGTTGGTGTTTACCTGCAAATGGTAAGTACGGCCAACCACGCCCTGTATAGTGTTGGTGCTATACAGGCCCGGAAAAAGTTCATTCAACGTATCCGTGTTACCGGCGTCGTCGCTCACAATTACCAAAGCGCCCGGCACTCCTTCAAATTGGTTGGAGTCGTTGTAAATTTTACTCATACTCAGTATCACATAGTATGGCCCGGGTTGGTCGCTTATATTTCCTTCAATTACTAACTGCGGAATGGCACTTTTTAAATCCAAATCAATTTTTTCGGTACATGCAGTACCCATGCCCATTGCTGTGGCTATAATCAGGGCCAGTATCTTTACTTGTCTATTCATTTCGGCTTCCTGTTTTTTTGAGGTACAGTAAACTTGAAATTATAGGTAACTGAAGGCACAATGCGGAAGAGGTAGGTCTTTTCAGCATAGCTGTTGCCATTGTCATCTACTTTAAAATCTATAGAGTAGGCGTTTTTACGTGCATATAAG
>CAZUHU010000070.1:6192-17303 GCA_964620645.1 uncultured Chitinophaga sp. | reverse complement strand
GTGGCTACACGAACCCTGAAAAACTCATCCTGGTTGTTACTGAAAATACCCAGGAAACGTAACCTTTCGATAACAGGAACACCCGAATCAGCCGCCTCCTGCAAAACGCGCTCATTGAATGATAACCAGCTGATCTCACGGTTTATAAACCGGTAATTTTTAGACATATACTTCTCTAACCACCTCTAAATTAAGGCCTTTGGGTAATGCGACTAATATAGGAGAAAGGAGGCGAGTTAAAGATGATTTGGGCACACTTAACGATAAATTAAATCCAAACCCCATTGGGTAGCTTATGTTTAATATGCCCCCGGCAATCGCGCTTAACCCCACACGACTCCATGAAAATCAAGCACAAAGCAACTATGGTGGCCGTAACTATTTTAATCACCTTCATGATATTTAATTAACGCAGCAGGCCTTATTTGATTGTTTCAGGGTCAAGAAGGTATTTAAGGCTGGCCTTGGTAGTTTTGTAAATTTCCCAGTCGCTATTCTCAAACTCCAGCCAGGCTACTCCTGTAGTAGGCATCTCAAACATCAGCTTATCAGTATACTGGGCGGCAAAATGCGTGAGCGAGGGGTTGTGCCCTATAACAACAAGTGTATTCACCTCTGCCGCCACTTCTCTTACTACCTGCATTACTTCCTCTGCAGTACTCTCATATATGCGTTTATCAAAACTAACCTCATCAAAATCGTATTTCAGCTTATCGCAAATTAGTTCTGCAGTTTGCCTTGTACGCAGAGCCGGACTGCATAAAACAAGGTCAGGCTTTAAGCCAAGTTCGCGAAGGTACCTGCCCATGTTCTTTGCATCATCTATCCGGTCCTTTTTTAAAGGGCGGTCAAAATCAGCCATACTTAAATCTTTCCAGCTGCTTTTGGTATGCCGTATCAGTACTAATTCCTTCTTCATAATCTGAAACTAACTATTTTTGCCTGCAATGCGCCTTAAAGCAATATTGCGTTACTTTTTTGCAGCCTTTTTTTCCGTTTCGGTTCTATTCACCGTTTCGGTTAAGGAGTTGCACTACCTGTTTGCTGCGCATGAAGAGTTACACGAAAAGTGCGATAACCACATTCACCCGGCTGATGAACACAGCGATTGCGCCGTTTGTAAATTCGATCTCTCCTGTTTTACTGATGTTGTCCATTTGGTTCATCCTGTTGCTCTCGCCCTGGATTTACCAATAGCAGAGGCGCACTTTATAAATGAATTCTCAGGCCAGCAACCGCGTACCCTTTTCCTGCGCGGCCCGCCATCCCATTCCTGATTCCCCCTTCAACCTCTTAGCACACTAACAGCTACAGCCGTAGCTGAAATCGCTTATTAATTCAAATTAATACAAATGAAGTATTTATTAATACTGCTATATATATTGGCTTGCCTGCCTGCCATGGCGCAGCAACAACTTAAAGGCCATGTGGAAGATGCCGAAAACGGCACACCACTTTCAGGGGCAATTGTTTCAATTCCTGAATTAAAGGTAGGCGCTGCTACCGATACGGCCGGTAATTTTGCCTTAACCAATTTGCCTTCGGGAGCCTTCACCTGCCAGGTTTCATACCTCGGTTATGAAAATGTAACGCAAAAAATCACTACCCCCTCGTCAGCACACTTAGTTTTTAAACTTGGCCACTCACATAAAGAAATGGAGGAAATTGTAGTTACCGGCACTTCAAGAACCACTGCCCTAAAAGAAAACCCTGTTCCTACATCAGTTGTTAACCGCGAAGAGTTGTTTCACATTTCGGCGCTTAACATAGTAGATGCCGTAACCAGCCAACCCGGAGTAGCAGCAGTAAGTACGGGTGGTGCAATTTCTAAACCTGTAATACGGGGCCTTTCTTACAACCGCGTGCTATCACTAAATAACGGCATTAGGCAAGAAGGCCAACAATGGGGAGATGAACACGGTATTGAGATAGATGAATACAGTATAGCACAGGTAGAATTGATAAAAGGCCCCGGCTCATTAATGTACGGCAGCGATGCTATGGGCGGTGTAATCAACTTTTTACGTGCTGCACCCGCGCCGCAAAACCATATTGAAAGCGACCTTACTACTGAATACCAAAGCAACAACCACCTTTTTGGGTGGAGTTTGTACAATGGCGGAACCAAAGGCAAAATTACCTGGCAGGCCCGTTTAAGCAATCGCTACGCCGCCAACATGCGTAACAAATACGACCGATACATTGTTAACTCGGGGTTTAATGAATGGAATGGCAACGGACTGCTTGGCTTTAACCATAAACTGGGTTACACCCATTTGTATCTTTCATCTTTTAACTCGCAAATAGGTTTTAATGAAGGCGAGAGGGATAGTTCAGGCAATTGGCTTATGGAAGATGGAAGCAGTTTTGCCCGAACGTCCTTTGGTTCCTACAAAATCAGATTGCCCTTTCAGCGTATCAACCATCAAATGGTGTCGCTTAAAAACCTGGTGTATTTCAACAATCAATCCTCTTTAGAGTTTACCCTTGCTTACCAAAACAATAGCAGGCGCGAATATGAAGAATCTGATAAGCAAGCCGGACTTAACTTAATGCTACACACGTTTAACTACGACGTAAAATATCATTTGGCCGAAAAAAAGAATTGGGAAACAACCGTTGGCCTCAACGGCATGTGGCAGCTAAACCAAAACAAAGGGTCGGAGTTTTTAATTCCTGCATACAATCAGATTGATGGCGGGCTGTTTATCGTTAGCAAAAAGAAATGGCAAAAAGTTACCCTTAGCGGCGGACTTAGAACAGACTTACGTTATTTAGCCGTACAATCCCTGTGGTTGGATAGTGCAGAACAGGTTGTTGATGCTGCCACAAACGGCGCTTCAGAAAGATTCCCGCAGCTTAATAAACTTTTTGGCAGTGCTACCGGCAGCCTTGGTATTGCAGTAAATCCTATTCCCTCCGTTTCAATTAAACTAAATGCGGGTAGCGGTTATCGAACACCTACCGTTTCTGAATTGGCAGCAAACGGTGTGCATGAAGGTACGGTTAGGTACGAAATAGGCAACGCTGCACTTAAGCCTGAATACAGCTTGCAGGGTGATTTAGGCGTTAACTTCAGCAACCCTCACGTTTATTTTAATGTTGCAGGGTTCGTTAACTACATTCAGCGTTTCACTTATACTGTAAAGCTACCCACACAGAACGGACAGGATAGTTTCCCTGTTTACGGGGAACCCTTCGTGGCCTTTACCTTCCGCCAACAGGATGCCCTGCTTTATGGCGGCGAGACCGAACTCGACATACATCCTCATCCCATAGATTGGCTACACCTTGAAAATACATTTAGCTACGTGCGTGGCATTCAACTTTACGCTTCGCCGGGATTACAAAACCTTTCCTTTATGCCGGCCGGCCGCTGGCTGTTTACAGTTAGGGCTGAGGCCCACAAACTTGCGGGCATTTTCACACACGCTTATATTAGCCTGCAAAGCGATTATAATATGAAGCAGGATTTTGTGCTTACCTACGCAAATACTGAAACGGCTACACCGCGCTATTGGCTGTTAAATGCATCCATCGGTAGCGATGTTGGCTCTAAAGGAAAAACCTGGTTTACTATTCAATGTGCTGTAAACAACATTTTAAACAGTGCTTACCAAAATCACTTAAGCCGTTGGAAATACAATGGCGAAAACCCGGGAACGGGCCGCACCGGCATCTATAATATGGGCCGTAACGTAACTGTAAAGCTTACAGTTCCCCTTTACAAGCAATAAAATGAACAAAGCGCCATGTAACTGATGTAAATCACTACCAACTTATGCAAGTCTCTATTACATTTGCCTTAGTGAAAAGAATACTCGCTATATTTCTGATGTTCGCAATGCTGTCGCAGGCATTGGTAAACGTTGGTATTGGCGTGTACTATCACCTCAATAAGGAATACATCTCGCAAAAACTTTGCGAAAACCGCAATAAGCCCGAGTTGCACTGTAACGGTCATTGCTATTTAAGTAAGCAGCTTAAAAAGGCAGAAGAAGGACAGAATAGATCTCAATCGCAAACTGTTAAGGGTGCTGAGGATGTACTTATTGACCACGCCTGGGAAACATCTCCAGATTATATCCCTGCTTTTTCTGTAACAGGCCTGTTGCCTGCTTACAAATCATACCTTCCGCAATCACCTCTTGCTGAAATAGTGTTACCACCCAAAATAGCTGCCTGATTTAGTAAGGCAACTATTTTTTATTGGTATCTATTTCCTATTCATGAAATCTTATTTTCTGATGTGCATTCTCGCCATTATGGTGGGCAGCACAAACATAAATGCACAAAGCTGTTGTTGCACTTCAGCAGGCGCTAATTGGAGCATACTCCCCAACATGGAGCAGCACCTCATCGGCCTTCGCTATACGCACAAAAGCTTATACGCGGTTTACCCACAAAGCCTTAACCCGGAGTTGAGCGGACAAAAAACGGTTCAAACACTAAACAGTGCTGAGCTGTTCGGCAGGTTTTACATTGCCCGTCCATTGCAACTTACGGTACAGCTACCGGTAAACTTCATTACTGAAAAAACCAGCCATAGCACAAGTACGGTGCATGGCCTGGGTGATATGAGTTTGTTGCTACAGTACAGCCTGCTTAACCCTAAACGTTGCAATGGTAAGGCAGGTAAACACCAACTAAAATTAGGGGCAGGGGTAAAACTTCCTTCGGGGCAGTTTAAAATGAATTCCTCGTCTATGTTTCTTACCAGCCTGCAGCTTGGCACAGGCAGTGTCGATTTTTTATTCAACGGTGTTTATACGTACAGCTATAAAAAGTTCGGCTTTAACCTATCAGCGGCTTACAAGTTGAATACAGCTAACCCCCGGCAATACAAATTCGGCAACCGGGTGCAAAGCTCCCTGAATGTATTTTATGCGGTTGCGGCAAACAAACTCACAATTACACCATCACTTTCCGTTAGTTACGACCACGCCTTTTTCAATCGTTTGAAAAAGGTAAAACAGGATTACACCGGTGGCGACTTTTTAACTACTGCCATCGGCATTGATTTGTATTACAAGCATTTTGTCTTTTCATCATCCTTTACTCCTGCTTTGATGAACAGGCTAAATTGGAGCGGCGAAACCCGCCAGAAATACTCTTTTGAAGCAGGAGTTTTTTACACTTTTTCAAACCCAATCCAAAAAAATAAAAATGAAAAGCATCTATAATATCCTTGCAGCATTTGTTTTAGTTTCAACTGTTAGCTTTATTTCTTCTTGTAAAAAAGATGAAAACACCACTAAAGGTAATGGCCCTGTAACCCTTCATTTCGATAACCGCTTTGGCGCCGATGACCTGGTATTAGGTACTACCTATACCAACCAGGCCGGCGAGCAACTGGCAATAAGCACGTTTAACTACTATGTAAGTAATATTGTGCTTGTAAAAGAAGATGGCGGCGAATATGTAGTGCCTAAAGATGAATGTTACCACTTGGTTCGCGAAGGGGTTGATAGCACCTACGAACTGGAACTGGAAAACGTACCTGCCGGAAATTACAACACCCTTAAATTCATTATCGGTGTAGATAGCCTCAAAAACGCATCTCCGGTTTCTGAACGTACCGGCGACCTTGATGTTGCTACAACTGCAAGCGACATGTACTGGACCTGGAACAGCGGTTACATTTTCTACAAAATTGAAGGAACCTCACCAGCCGCCCCGTATGACAGTATGATGGGCGCAAGTATGTTCTACTACCACATAGGTGGTTATGGAGGTTATTCTTCAGCAACAATAAACAACATCCGCAATGTTACTATCACCGCATCGGAATCTGCAATTGTAGGCGAAGGCAAAAATCCGGAAATACACATTTTTGCAGACGCCAAAGAAGTATTCGACAGCCCAAGCCTTTTAAGCATAGCGGCACATCCGGGCGTTATGTTTGCCCCATTCTCAACCACCATATCTGACAACTACAAGGATATGTTTTCTATAAACCATATCCATAACGATTAATACTTCCAACCGGCGTGCCGGAATTTTCCGCACGCCGGTCTTTTAATAAATGGAACGATGAGATACCTCTTATTCATTACAGTGGGCCTTACAATGCTTGTTTCAGCCTGTAAAAAGGAAAATAACACGGCATCCATTGAAATGTACCAGCCATCCAATTTCCCTCCGGCGGTTTACAATTTTTCTTCTAACCCAGTTACCCCTGAGGGTTTTGAATTAGGCCGAAGACTTTTTTACGAAACCAAACTATCCCGCAATAACACCATTAGCTGTGGTAGCTGCCATCAACAATTTGCAGCCTTCAGTCATTCAGGACATATTGTTAGTCATGGTATTGATGATTTGCTTGGCAAGCGCAATGCGCCCGCAGTTATGAATATGGCCTGGAGTTATGACTTTTTTTGGGATGGTGGTGTACACAGCCTGGATTTAGTACCACCTAACCCCATAAAAAACCCGGTAGAGATGGATGAACAGTTCTCGGTTGTGCTGGATAAACTACGCGGCACTACCGAATATCCTGCCCTGTTTAAAAAAGCTTTTGGATCAGACGAAATAAATTCTGTAAGGTTCATGCAAGCGCTCAGCCAGTATATGAACCGCTTGATTTCGGCAAATTCGCGTTATGATAAATTTGTGCGCAATGAGGGAGGAACGCTCAGCGAACAGGAACTGGAAGGGCGCGACTTATTCAACAATAAGTGCTCCGGTTGCCACAGTACCGATCTTTTTACCGACAGAGGATTTCATAACAATGGAATACAATCTTCCGTTACTGACAGCGGTCGCTACCTAGTTACACTTGACCCCTCCGATATCGGCAGATTTAAAACACCGTCGCTGCGCAACATAGAAAAAACGGCGCCTTACATGCATTCCGGCAAATTTCCAACACTTCAAAGCGTTTTAGACCATTACTCTCAAGGAGTTCACTCTACCCCAACGCTGGATAACGCCCTGATAGTAAACGGACAGCCCGGAATACCTATGAGTAGCGACGAAAAAGCCAAAATCATTGCCTTTTTGCTAACACTAACAGATAATGATTTTATAACCGATCCAAGATTTTCAGAATAATTTAATAACCATAAACTATACAAAATGAAAAAAACAGTTTTGTTGTTCTTAGTTACAGTTAGCGCAGGTTTTATCCTTACCACTCAATCGTGCAAAGAGAAGGAAAACCAGGCCCCCGTTGTTACGGTTAATGAACCAACCAATGGCGAAACTATTTCCCTTGGTGATTCTATCCACATTGAGTTTACAGCTACTGATGATGAAGAGTTGCATGAAGCCAGTGTTATCATCAAATCGCATATGGGTGATACAGTATTCACCGATTACCCGGTTGTACACGCCTTAAAAACGTACGACTACCACGAACATTTTGTACCGGCTGATACAGGCATGTTCCATATCCATATTAACGTGGCCGACCATGATGACAAAACCACAAGTAAGGAAGTGCAGTTTAACGTAACGCCTTAAACAATTCGCACTTAAATAAAAAACCCGCTATTAAGCGGGTTTTTTATTTTTTATAAGGCAGCAATTAACGGCTACCGTTAAAGCTGTAATAGTAAATTTCTGAAGCATCGATTTTATTCTGCGCCTGCCCTATCATAGTTATTGATGAACCCGTGCGGTCAATACTGCCCGTAAAATGAAATGTTTTGCCGGGATACATAAGTATAGTGCCGTCTTCATCAATACTGCCATGCGTGCTGGTGGTAAGTGTTGTATTACCTACAGTAGTAAAGGTAAAGTAACTACCGCTTACATAACTCTGTAAATCCAGCTTTATAGCTTTATCTCCTACCTTGCTTATAATAACACGGTTTACGTTAACGCTGCCTGCCAGCCCATCATAAGTGCCGGCCCAATCATCGGCCCAAACAGTTTCTTTCTTGCAAGCCGAAAATGTAAGAAGCAATAATAACGCAGCAAAAAGTTTAGTTCTCATATCTGTTGTTTCCCGCTAAAATAACAAAGCTGCGCTTAGTAGCATAATCACAATTACCAAATCTTGATAATTATAACATACAACTCCGCACCATCACTTAACAATACGCTGTGGTATCGGCACAACATGCAGCTTGTAATTAGCGACTGATTACTTATTTAAAAAAATATTATAAAAACATTTTTAGTGTAGGGGCGTAACAATCTCAAAAATTATACGCCATGAATAAGAAGTTAATATTTGCAATATTAATTGTATGTATTGCAGCTACGGGTGCAACCGCACAAAACCTGGGTATAGGGGAAGAATCGCCGGGCAGCAGGGCATCAGTAAAAGGTAATCTTGCTATAGGCAGCAATTACTCCATGCTTAGTGCCCCGGTTAACGGAGCGATTATTGAAGGTACGCTTGGGTTGGGCACTTCCAGCCCTGATACAACAAGCGCTATACTGGATATATCCTCCACAACAAAAGGGATTCTTATCCCGCGTTTAACTACTACCCAAAGGCAGGCTATTGCACATCCGGTTGAAGGTTTATTGATCTATGACCGCGATATAAACAGCTTGTATATTTATAATGGCACTGTATGGGTTAACAACGATAGCGCTGCAGCACATGCTTCACCGGGTCCACAGGGTCCTGCGGGACCCACAGGACCACAAGGCCCTGCCGGTGCTAATGGCACAAATGGTGCTACAGGAGCACAAGGTGTAGCCGGAGCCACTGGCCCGCAAGGTATCGCTGGCCCAACAGGTCCGCAGGGCGTGGCCGGTGCAGCGGGCGTTACAGGTGCTAAGGGTGCAACAGGACCCACAGGTCCCACAGGTGCAAATGGCACTAATGGTGTTACGGGCCCAACTGGCCCACAAGGTATTGCTGGTATTAATGGAACTAACGGCGCTACAGGTGCCACCGGCCCGCAAGGTATTGCCGGCGTAACTGGTCCACAAGGTCCAGCAGGTGCAAGTGGTACAAACGGAGTAACTGGACCAACAGGCCCCCAGGGAGTTGCTGGTACGGCTGGTGCCAAAGGTGCCACAGGTTCAACGGGGCCTACAGGACCCACAGGGGCAAACGGTACTAATGGTGTTACAGGCCCAACCGGCCCGCAAGGTATCGCTGGCCCAACAGGCCCGCAGGGCGTGGCCGGTGCAGCGGGCGTTACAGGTGCTAAGGGTGCAACAGGACCCACAGGTCCCACAGGTGCAAATGGCACTAATGGTGTTACGGGCCCAACTGGCCCACAAGGTATTGCTGGTGTTAATGGAACTAACGGCGCCACAGGAGCAACCGGGCCACAAGGCATTGCCGGCCCAACAGGCCCTCAGGGCGCTGCCGGTGTTGCAGGCGCAGCGGGGGCCAAAGGTGCCACGGGTTCAACGGGCCCTACAGGACCAACAGGCGCCAACGGTACAAATGGAACTAACGGCGTAACAGGACCAACAGGCCCTGCAGGTGCAAATGGTGCAAACGGCGCAACAGGTCCTACAGGCCCACAAGGCCCTGCAGGTAACGTGGCAACCGTATGTTCCATGGCATCAAACGGAGCATACTGCTCAACCCCGGGTACATCTTATGCTTTTACCGGCCCTGTTGTAAGTGTAGTAATAACAAGCGCCTCGCAAAAAGTTATGATAACAGGAACCGTATGTTTAGGTAGTACAACAGGTACATCTAATAGTTTGGATATAAGCCCCGCCTACGATAACGGTTCAGGCTTAGTGCCATTCGGGCCCGGTACTTATGGCTTAAGGGCAGCTGCAAACTCCCGCGAAACCTATATGCAAACGTACACCATAACAGGCCTGGCGCCGGGCACTTATACCTTCGGCACAGCCGCACGCATTACGGTGCAAAGTGATATTGCCAAATGGAACAGCAATGAGTATGGAATGGTATCAGTACTCTTAACACAGTAAACAACCGCAAAACTATCAGCAAGATGTACAAAGAAATATTAACGATGATACTACTATTAACCGGAGGAGGGTTGTGTAACGCTCAAAGCCCAAACACCAATTCTGTAAACAGAAACCCACCGGTACCAACTATAACCTTACCGGCCGTTGCTGCACAAGGTGCAGTAATCCTCAGCCAGCAGCCCACGGGGCAGTTAACCAGGGAGGAGTTAAGTAAGCAAAAGCAAATTGCTGCTTTACCTGTCCCTCAAAACATAAACACAAGCGGGGAAGCAAATGCCAAACAAGGCCCGCTTACGCGTGCACAAGCCGGCAGTTACATACCAAAAGTATTTCTGCAGTCAAAGGTTGGCGGAGCAGAACAGCATAACTAAGCATGCAGCTATAAAGTTCTTTCATGTGTGTTTCAGGTTCAGGGTGGTCGTTTAACGGCCGCCCTTTTTTATTGATTTAGCACTTATTCAATTTAAATCATACATCGTTAACTCCATTTCTTACAACATCCAATTTGTATGGCAAAAACCATGCTTTGATTTTCGGCCATTCGACTGTTTTGCCAGATAACTCTGTTGCCTTTGCCGCGTATTAAACAAAAAAAAATCTATACGCCATGAACAAAAAGCTATTAGTAGCGATCGTAATATTTACTATTACGGTTATGAGAGTAACGGCCCAGAACCTGGGCATAGGAGAAGAAACGCCGGGCAGCCGCGTTTCGGTGAAAGGCAACCTCGCCATCGGAAGTAATTTTTCGACCTTAAGCGCGCCGGCTAATGGTGCAATAATTGAAGGTTCTGTTGGAATAGGAACATCCACGCCCGATACCAATAGCGCCATTTTAGATTTAAGATCTACCACTAAAGGGGTGCTAATCCCCCGCTTAACAACGGCACAAAAAATGGCAATTGTAAACCCCGCTGAGGGCTTGCTTGTTTACGATAAGGACATTAATAGTATTTATGTTTTTAATGGTGTAGTTTGGGTAAACAGCGATAGTGCTGCAGCGCATGCTTCAGGTGTTACTGGCCCTACAGGTCCACAAGGTCCTCAAGGTATAGCAGGCACCAACGGTGCTACAGGCGCTACAGGCCCGCAAGGCATAGCAGGTCCTACCGGGCCACAAGGTCCGCAAGGTATTGCAGGCCCAACAGGTACAGCCGGTGCAAAGGGAGCAACAGGTGCTACAGGCCCGCAAGGTATCCAAGGCATAGCTGGCCCTACCGGCCCGCAGGGTCCACAAGGTGTGCAAG
>CAZUHU010000070.1:0-6092 GCA_964620645.1 uncultured Chitinophaga sp. | reverse complement strand
GGCCCTACCGGCCCGCAGGGTCCACAAGGTGTGCAAGGTGTTGCAGGTACTGCAGGTAGTGCGGGGGCAAAAGGAGCCACAGGGGCTACTGGTCCTACCGGCGTTACAGGCCCAACAGGAACCAACGGAACAAATGGCGCTACCGGTGCAACAGGGCCGCAAGGTATAACAGGTGCAACAGGACCACAAGGCGCAACAGGGCCGCAAGGTATAGCCGGTGCCACCGGGGTAACTGGTGCCACGGGCCCAACAAATACAAACGCTTGGTCACTTACCGGTAATGGTTCTACAACCACTTCAAACTTTGTAGGAACCACAGATAGCAAAGATTTAATATTTAAAACAAATAATACTGAGCGTATGCGTATTACCAGCGGCGGCCAAATTGGTATTGGAACTTCAACTGTGCCTTCAAGCAAATGGCTGGTAGCTACTAACCACAGCAACCCAACATTCAGCAGCGCAGGCAATGGTATAGGTACCAGCTTTACCGGCGGCGGCGGTTTCTACGTTAAAAACAATACCGATGGCCTAGAAGCAAAATACGAATCATGGAATGGAGCAATCCATTTTGGCGTAGCAAGCAGCACTGCTGCCCCCATGGTATTCTATACAGAAGGTAGCACTGAGAGTGCACGCCTTGATGCCGATGGAAATTTCGGAATAGGCACAGCTTCACCTGGTTACAAACTGGATGTGGCCGGAAGCATAAACTTTACAGGAGCCCTGTTTACAAACGGCTCGGCAGGTACAAGCGGACAGGTTCTTAAATCAACCGGCAGTGGCGCGGTTTGGGGTGTAGCGGGTACATCTTCTGACGATATCTACAGCAATTCCGGCTCAGGAAGCTCTACTATCAGCAGCACATCAAGCTGGACGAGCCTTTCAGGCCTATCGCGTACTTTTACCTTAAGTTCAGCAGCCACAGTTCTTATTAACACATACGGCGGCGTGCAAACAACTTCAACATCGGCCACTGGCGCATCTGTAGTGGATATTGCAATTTATGTTGACGGCAACCAGATGCCCGGTACAGGCTTTGGTGGATACCAACGCGTATCTGCAGTCAACAACACTGCATCCACCTCTACAATGGTTCCATGGTCAATGGGGGCAAGTATTGATTTAGCAGCCGGTTCACACACAATAGTTGTAAAAGCACTTAAAGTGTCCGGCTCTAATGCAACAGTTAACGGTTCATCGGCGCCTATGGAAGGCACCTTACTAATACAGGCAGTTTACTAATAAAGATTTTTCATGTTAGTGTTTGGGTTAAAAAGCGGTCCGCAAGGCCGCTTTTATTTTTTATACTCTTCTAATTTATACTGCCCACGCTTAGTAGGTTACAAACTGCAATTTGTATTACAAAACATGCCAATTGATTATAGCAGGTTTTAGAAGTTAACGACAAAACTCATATAAAACTATCACGTATGAGTATCACACCAAGTTCATACGCCATGAAAAAAATTATTACTGCAACAGCATTGCTGCTATGCATTGTTACCTCCTACGCACAAAATTTAGGTATAGGTGAAGAATACCCCGGCAGCCGCGCCTCAATAAAAGGCAACATAGCGGTTGGTGATAACTTCTCAACGCTCTCTGCTCCTGCTAACGGAGCCATCATTCAGGGTGCAGTGGGTATAGGTACAGCAACACCCGATACCACAAGCGCTATTCTCGACATCAGCTCTACAACAAAGGGCATACTGCTACCACGTTTAACAACAGCGCAAAGGCAGGCAATACACAACCCCGCCGAAGGGCTTTTAGTTTATGATAAAGACATTAACAGCGTTTATGTTTTTAACGGCGTACTATGGGTTAATGCTGATAGTGCAGCAGCCAAAGGTGCGCATGGACCAACCGGTGCTACAGGCCCTCAGGGCCCTGCTGGAGCAAATGGTAATAACGGTGCAACAGGACCAACAGGAGCGCAAGGTATACAAGGACCTACCGGTGCTACGGGGCCTCAAGGGCCTGCTGGAACTAACGGTACGAATGGAGCTACAGGTGCAACCGGCCCTCAAGGTCCGGCAGGCGCTAGCGGAGCTAATGGAGTTACCGGCGCTACTGGTGCTACTGGGCCTCAGGGTCCGGCAGGAACTAATGGTACGAATGGAGTTACAGGAGCCACCGGTGCCAAGGGAGCAACTGGTGCTACAGGACCTACCGGTAGTAACGGTATAACAGGCGCTACCGGACCACAGGGCGTAACCGGCGCAACAGGAGCGCAAGGTGTAACAGGACCCACAGGCGCAACGGGTGCTACAGGCCCACAAGGCGCAGCAGGAACGAACGGAACGGCAGGCGCAAAAGGCGCTACAGGTGCCACCGGAAACAACGGTGCTACGGGTGTAACGGGTGCAACAGGTGCTACGGGTGTAACAGGTGTAACGGGTGCAACAGGTGCTACGGGAAATACCGGTACCACAGGTGCAACAGGGGCCACCGGAACTTCTACACAATGGTTTGCCGGCAACGGTAACGTTGGTAATGGCCAGGGTAATGTTGGTGATTGGTACCTACGCCTGACTACAGGAGACATATTTCAAAAAACCGGCAACCTTACATGGACCCAGCAACTAAATATAATGGGACCAACAGGGGCTACGGGTGCAACAGGCCCGGCTGGCCCAACCGGGGCAGGTTCAGGATGGTCATTAAGCGGTAACGCTATTTCATCAGGTAACTTTCTGGGTACTACAAATAGCCAATCATTGGTGTTTAAGATAAACAGTAATGACTGGGGTTATATGGGTTACTCTGATAACAACCTGTTTATGGGTTACCAGCCAACAACCGGCGGAACTAAAAATATAGGGATTGGTTATAATGCTACTATATACGGCACTATTACCAACTCAATAGCCATCGGCACATCAGCACAGGTACAGCCCGCCAACGGAAGCACCGATAATATTGCGATAGGCAAAAGCGCCAATGTTTCAGGCGGTAGCGCCTACTCTTATTCAACTGCTATAGGCTCCGAAGCGCAGGTGCAGGCTTCTAATAGCCTGGCCATAGGCAGAGAGGCCAACGTAAACAAGCAATATGCCATCGCCGTTGGAGACGAAAGCCAGGCACAGGGGATAGGCACTATAGTGTTCGGGAAATCGGCTTATGCTAATGCAGAAGATGCCATTTCCATCGGTACATCGTCACAGGCTCAAGGCACATCGTCCATTTCCCTTGGCGATTATGCATACAGCAGCGGAGTAAACTCCATTGCTATTGGCGGTGGTTCCTCCGGTAATATTACACAGGCCCAAGGCGCATATGCAATAGCTATTGGCTATAAAGCTTACACCAGCCAACAGGATGCAATAGCCATTGGCGACTACGCCCGCGCACAAGGCACAAACTCCATTGCTATCGGCACCAACCTTTATAACGGCACCAGTAATATGGCAGCCATTGGCAACAGCAGTGTTACCACCACTGCGCTTAACGGAGCTACTTCAACATCATATGCTTTAGTGGTGGGCACCAACAATACTAACGGCAACGGCGCCTACCTTACCAAAGGCGGCACCTGGACCAACGCTTCCGACAAAAACCTGAAAGAAGACTTTGCGGAACTTAACGCAGCAGATGTGCTTGAAAAAATAAGTCAATTAGAAATTACACGTTGGAAGTATAAAGGCACTAATGAATACCACATCGGCCCTATGGCCCAGGACTTCCACACACTGTTTAACGTTGGCGAAGATGACAAGCGAATCAGCAGCATAGACCCAAGCGGTGTAGCGCTGGTAGCCATTCAGGCACTAAACAACAAAGTTGAAGAGCAACAGCAACTAATCAACAAACTATTGAACGAGATAAATACGCTAAAGAAAAAATAGGCGTAATTAAACTTCTTCCTATTCGGTTCCGGGCGGCTACAACAGTAGCTGCCTTTTTTATTCTGCAGCTTCCTTATTTTCTAACTCCACATTGCGGCTTACACTTAGTATAATGCCAAAAGCTATAGAGGTGAAAATTACGGAACTGCCACCCATGCTTACCAATGGCAACGTTACACCCGTAACAGGTACAAGGTTTACGGCCACAGCCATGTTAATCATAGCCTGTATAACCAGTGCAATACCAAGCCCCACCGCAAGCAGCGCTCCAAAAGCTTTAGGGGCTTTAATTACAATTCGTATGCAACGGAATAAAAGGAATAAATACAGGGCCACTATAAATGCACCGCCAAGCAAGCCGTACTCTTCAATAATAATGGCGTATATAAAATCGCTGTAAGGATGCGGTAAGAAATTGCGCTGCTCGCTGCCCCCGGGGTTAAGTTTAACCAGCCCACCTTTGGCAATGGCAATCTTGGCTTGCAATACCTGGTAATCCTCCTCCCCTTCTTCTTTAGGATGCATAAAATGCTCGATGCGGTGTTTCCAGGTTTGCGCACGACCCATTTTTTCTAAAACGCTATCGGGCAATACAAACAGTAGCAGAAAGAATAAGCCAAACACTACTATGCTTGATGCAAACAATAAAAAGATATGCTTAATGGCTATGCGGCCTACAAACATCACAAACACCGAAGTAAAAAAGAGAATAGCGGCGGTGGAGAAGTTTTCGGGCGCAATAAGCAGTGCGGTTAAGATTATTGGAATTAGTACCGGTAAAAAGGCTTCCTTAAAATCACTTATCTGGTCCTGCTTAATGGAAAGCTGCCTTGCCAAAAACATAATGAGCGCCAGTTTGGCAAGGTCGGAGGTTTGAAAAGTAAGGCCAACACCGGGTAAGGTTATCCATCTGCTGGCATTGTTCAGTTCCGTACCAAACAGCATGGTATATATCAATAGCGGAATGCTTAAAAACCACAATACCTGCGAGACACGCGAGTAGTAGCGGTAATCAATCATGTGAGTGCCGAACATGAGTAACAAACCGGCAACGGCCATGGTGATTTGCTTCAGCAGGTATTTTTCGTTACCTACTTCCATTTTGTATGCAAGTGTGCCGGTGGCGCTGTAAACCGCCAGCATGGAAAAAATAAACAGCACTATCACCACCAGCCATATCATCTTATCGCCCTGGAAAAATCCCGACCAGCCAACGTCCTGCAAGGAGAACGCCGCGGTATTTTCTTTTTTGTTTTCGGCTTCCATAACTTCTGTTTGGCTTTTATTTTTCCAGTTCTTCAAACAATTCAATCAACACTTCTTTATCGTCAAAGTGGCTCTTTACTCCTTTTATCTCCTGGTATTTCTCATGTCCCTTACCGGCTAAAAGAATGATGTCATTCTTTTGCGCCAATGCAATAGCTGCTCTTATTGCTTCTTTACGGTCAGTTATTGTTAACACCTTCTTTTTGTCAGAGGCAGGTACGCCGGCATTCATCTGTTTCAGTATCTCTTCAGGGTCTTCGCTACGGGGGTTATCCGAAGTTAATACCACCCTATCTGAAAATCGACAAGCAATTTCAGCCATCACCGGCCGTTTAGTAGCATCACGGTCTCCACCGCAACCCACTACCGTAATTACCTGTTCGTTACCGTTGCGCACCGCATTAATAGTTTGCAGCACATTTTTTAAAGCATCGGGGGTGTGGGCGTAATCTACTATTCCTACCACCTTTTCATTTTTTGAAACCAACTGTTCAAAGCGCCCTTCAGGCGGCAGCAAAGCAGAAAGTATGGTTAGCGCTTCCATTTTATCTGCACCTAATAAACGCGCCGTAGCATACACTGCGGTGAGATTATAGGCGTTGAACTCGCCTATCAGTCTTGTGTGCAACGTCTGGTGGTCAATTTCCAGTTCCAAACCTGCAACGCCATTATCTATAATTTTCGTTTTATAATCTGAAGGGCTGCGTAATGAATAGGTATATTTTGTTGCTTTCGTATTCTGCAGCATAACAGAGCCGTTCCGGTCATCGCTATTTACTAAAGCAAAAGCAGAGGAAGGCAATTCATCAAAAAAACGCTTCTTGGCTTTAAGGTAATTCTCAAAAGTTTTATGATAGTCTAAATGGTCGTGCGTTATATTGGTAAATACTGCGCCGGTAAACTTCAAACCTTCAATACGATTTTGCACCACTGCATGAGAACTCACTTCCATAAAGCAATACTCGCAACCCGCTT
>CAZUHU010000069.1:0-17365 GCA_964620645.1 uncultured Chitinophaga sp. | reverse complement strand
TTTACTGACCAGTCCATTCCGCTAATTGCTTTTGACCCTTCAGGCAAAAAGCTTGCTTTTATTTCTGAAAAGCGCGCCCAAATATTTCTGCGCCTGTATGATATGGAAACGGGTAAAATTGAAGTTAACCCGGTGCGCAAATTTCAAAAGGTAATCAGCTTCTCATTTGTAGACTCAAAAACGCTGGTGTTAAGCGCTATCCAAAATGGCCAAACAGATATTTATCTATACACTATTGCCAGTACCACCACGCGCAAAATTACGGATGACTATTACGATGATTTGTACCCTGCTTATATTACAGCGGATAGTGTGCGTGGCATTATGTTCAGCAGCAACCGGCCTGACGATACTTTGCGTGGCGGTCGTTACGAAGCTCAACCTACTTTAAGCAACCACGACCTTTACTTTTATGACCTTGATGCCAACAATAACATTCTTTACCGCATAACCGGCACACCTAATGCTGACGAAACCTACCCTCAAAATTTCAGCGAAAACGAATTCAGTTTCCTTAGTGATGAAAACGGCACCCGCAACCGTTTTATAGGCCATCTGGAAAGTGTGTTTGACCACAACCAAAAAACCTATCACTTCATTAACAAAGAAACAGAAGAGGCCGATTCAGTTTCCATTCCTGAAAACCTGCCTATTGATTCTGTAATGGACATGAAAACCATTACGGTACAAAAAGTTACCAGCGAAAAGGTGTACAAGTTAAGCGGTGTTACTGCCCCTTACACTAATAACACCTTAAGCATACTGGAACAAAGTACGGCGGCTAATAAAAACCAGGCGCTTGATTTGGTACACAAAAACGGCAGGCCTCAGTTTTTAAAATACAACCTTAACGATTACACCAGCGCGGGCAATACCCCGGTAACCGAGTACCGCACTAAGCTGCAGGCTAAAGCCCCGGAGGTAGTTAAAACCGAACAGAAGAAGGAGGCGCCGGTAAAAACGATGTCTTCTGTTTATGATTCTGTTACCGCAAATGTGGGCAACCGTCCGTACGATTTTCAAAGCGAATTTGACTATGGCATTAAGCTGTTTGACTGGGATTCGGCATCTGCCTCAAAACTGGCAGAGGAGAAGGAGGGATATGTATTCAGGTTCTCGCGTGTTCGCCCTTACTTTGTGCGTTTTGCGGTTGACAAACTGATAGCCCAGGTAGATAACAACCTGATGGTTACACGCTATCAGCCATTTGATCCGGCAAATCCTCAATTCAACACAGTGCCGGTAAGCTTCATGTTTAAATTCGGTATTACTGATTTGCTGGAGAACCACAAATTGTACGGCGGTATTCGCCTGCCGTTTATTGGTATCGATAACAATAGCGAATACTTTATTACGTACGAAAACCTTACCAAGCGGCTCGATAAAAAATTCACCTTTTACCGCCGCAACATCGGCAAAAAGGCATTCAATCAACTGCCATTCGGCAACGTACAATTACCGCAGGATTACTCGGTTGATTACAGCATTAAAACCAACTATGCCGAAGCACAGTTGATTTACCCGCTGGATGTGCTGAACAGCCTGCGCTTTACTTTTGCTTTCCGTAATGATTTGGTTGTTTACAAATCCAAGGACAACTTCTCGCGCACCCTGCCTACGCTTTCTGATAACTGGTTATTTACCCGGGCGGAGTATGTGTTCGATAATACGATGGAAGCGATGACCAACATCCGTTATGGCACCCGCTTTAAAGTATTTGCCGAGGTGCATAAGGAGTTCCCTACCAAAAATAAAGTGCTGTTCGATAAAGTTGATTTCCCTGTGCCGGTGTTTAATGATAAGGTGATGGGCGTTTTTGGATTGGACCTTCGCCACTACCAAAAAATTTACAAGCAAATTATTTGGGCTAACCGCATTGCGATGGGTGCTTCCTTCGGCACCTCCAAACTTATCTATTACCTGGGCGGCTTAGAAAACTGGATCGCATCGCCCCGTCTCGATAAATTTGATCGCACTACACCTATTAACCAAAATCATGGTTACGCTTTTCAGACGCTGGCTACACCGCTGCGCGGCTTTAAACAAAATGCCCGCAATGGCGATAAGTATATAGTCATCAACTCGGAGTTGCGTGTGCCTATTTTCTCCGCACTCATTAATTCGCCTATCCGGTCTGAGTTTATCCGCAATTTTCAGTTAGTGGGTTTTGTTGATGTTGGCACTGCATGGGAAGGCTGGTCGCCTTTTAGCGAAAGCAATCCATTGTTTAACGAGGAGATACCGAACAGTACGGATAACCCTTCAGTAATTGTAAAAGTTAAGCGCTACAAAACGCCTATAATAGCAGGCTTTGGCCCGGGTGTGCGTACCACCTTCCTGAGTTACTTTGTGAAGTTTGACGCCGCATGGAGTTACGATACCGGAGAAGTTTCGAAGAAACCCATGTATTATTTTAGTTTCGGCCTCGATTTTTAGAAATATGCTTACGCTCCGTTCAGAACACCTGCTTAAAGTTTATAGGAACCGCGCTGTGGTTAATGATGTTTCCGTGCAGGTAAACCAGGGCGAAATTGTGGGCCTGCTTGGCCCTAACGGCGCGGGCAAAACCACCTCCTTTTACCAAATTGTAGGACTTATACCACCCGATAGTGGCAAGATATTTTTGGGTGATTTGGAAATTACTGACCAACCCATGTATAAGCGTTCGCAATTGGGGGTTGGCTACCTGCCGCAGGAGGCCTCGGTTTTCCGCAACCTATCGGTAGAAGATAACATTGCTGCCGTGTTGGAAATGACAACCCTTAGCCGTGCCCAGCAAAAGGCCAGGCTGGAAGAGTTGTTAGGAGAGTTTGGATTGAACCGAGTACGTAAAAGTATGGGCAACGTACTAAGTGGTGGCGAAAGAAGGAGAACTGAAATTGCCCGTGCTTTGGCAACGGCACCCAAGTTTATTTTGCTTGATGAACCTTTTGCAGGTATAGACCCCATTGCGGTTGAAGATATACAGCGCATAGTTATAAAGCTGAAAGAAAAAAACATTGGGGTGCTGATTACCGACCATAACGTGCAGGAAACCCTTTCAATTACAGACCGAGCTTATCTGTTATTTGAAGGAAAGATTTTGAAGCAGGGCAGCGCCGAAGAATTGGCAAATGATGAACAGGTACGTAAAGTTTACTTAGGACAGAACTTTGTGCTGCACCGCAAAAATATTGATTCGAATGTTGCTTCAGATAAACCCGGCGCTACCTTAACGGTACCCGGTTTAATAAAATATACAAATGACCTGCTGAACAGCACCGAACGTTTCCTGGATATTGTTTTAAAAACAACGCGTCCTGCCGAAATTGAACAGGAATTGGTGAGCTCGGGCTATAAGGAATATACTACATCGTTAGCCGAATATAAAACTGTAGTAGGCACCTTTGCGGCTACAGGCAACGACACCGTACTTGCTCAAAAGGTGGACACCATTCAGATAAAACACTTACCTGAAGGCCTTATGTTGTTTTTAAACATGCTTACAAAAAGCTGGCTTTCGGTAATTGTAAAAGGCAAAAAGTTTGAAGAGCAGCTCTATGACACCCGCTCAGCCCTGCAGGGTATAGCTTCGCACCTGCTATTGGTAAAAGCTGCCACCAGCAACTAAAGCATTTTCTCTAACTTGCTTCCGTGAGTTTGATTAACGCATTTATGAAACAGTACCTGGCGGCGCGCATGCCCCGCATAAGAGATACTGTTAAGTATCCGCACCGGTATCAGCAGCAGATTTTTAATCATTTGCTGAAGGCGGGTTCCCAAACAAAATTTGGTGCGCACTTTAACTTCAATTCATTTAAAAGCTATAATGACTTTAACCGTGCTGTGCCGTTAAATGAATACGAGGACTTAAAGCCCTGGATTGAAAAAATACAACAGGGCGGGCGCGATGTGCTTTGGCCCGGTAAGGTGAACTGGTTTGCTAAAAGCAGCGGCACTACTGCCGATAAAAGCAAATACATACCACTTACCACAGAAGCTATACGATTTAACCATGTGAAAGGCGGTAAAGACTTAATGGCCATTTATTATAACCGTTTCCCGCAAAGCAGGGTTTTTGCAGGTAAGTCGTTAATAGTAGGTGGCAGCCTTTCAGAAAACTTTGCAGGCGCCCATGCCGGCGATTTATCGGCAGTGCTTATCCATCGAATGCCGGAGTGGTTGCAGTTTTTCAGGGTGCCCTCGCGCCAGGTAATTACAATGGCTGATTGGGAGAAAAAAATTGATGCCATTGTACAAACCTGCTTACACGAAAACCTGATGTCGATTTCGGGAGTTCCTACGTGGATCATGATGATTTTAAAACGCGCTCTTGAAGTGAGCGGCAAAAAAAACATTGCTGAGGTATGGCCTGAACTGGAGTTGTTTGTGCATGGTGGCGTAAGTTTTACACCATACAGGCACGAGTATAACCGCCTTATCGGTAAACCCATAAACTACCTGGAGGCGTACAATGCTTCAGAAGGGTTTTTTGCCTTTAATGATTTTGAAGAAGAAGGAATGTTGCTGCACATTGGAGCGGGTATTTTTTATGAGTTTGTACCGTTGGAAGAATTGCAAAATGAAAAGCCACAAGCCCTACTACTTCAGGAGGTAGAAACGGGCAAGAACTATGCTATCGTAATCAGCACCACTACCGGCCTATGGCGTTATATGCCCGGCGATACTGTGTCGTTTACGAGTGTTAATCCCTATCGCTTAATTATTACCGGCCGCACTAAATCGTTTATAAACGTATTTGGCGAGGAGGTAATGGTGCACAATACGGATAAGGCATTGGCTGAAACGTGTGCACAATTAAAATGCAGCGTAACCGATTATACCGTTGCCCCCAGATTTTTAACCACCACGGAAAAAGGTGGCCATGAGTGGCTTATTGAGTTTGAAAAGGCGCCCCAAGACCTGAAAGTTTTTTCAGAAATGTTGGATAAAAATCTGCAGTTGTTAAACTCAGATTACGAGGCTAAAAGAGCCGGAGATTTGGCGCTACAAAACCTTATAATTCATTCACTTGCGCCTAAAACTTTCTACCGGTGGCTGGCGGCAAAAAACAAGCTGGGCGGGCAGCATAAAGTACCCCGTTTGAATAATAATCGCAAAATTCTGGAGGAAATACTGGGCTTAGTGTAACATACTATCCCTCATTACGAAAAATACATAATTTCAATCTTTAAGTTTACTTGGAAACCGACGAAATACATAGTGCTGTGGGTGGAAACACCAGTGATAAGGATTTTGAGATAATCGTAGATATTTCCCCTATCCCCATTTTGATACATAACATGGGGGTGATACGTTATGCTAATAGTTTGTGCCTCGAAATGTTTGAGGTGCCTGAATACAATCAGTTTATAGGCCGCAATTTGCTGGAGTTTATTGACCCGGCCGACCGACCACAGGTAATTGACGCCATTGCAAGGGGTGCCAAGGAAAAGGTGCTTAACTCAATAGTAGCTGCCCGCATTATAACAGCTAAAGGCAATGGCGGTTTTGTAGAAACAAAAAGTTCCAGTATACATTTTAGAGGAGAGGAGTGCAGGTTGGTGGTAGCGCATAATTTTGATTATGTAAGCAAGGTTGAAAAGGAACTGGAGAGCAAGAACCTGCTGATTGAAAAAATTGCCCAGCTAATACCGGACAACCTGATTGTGGTTGAAAGCAAAAGCCGCAAAATACTTTTCCAAAACAACTCACTGCTTGATTTTTTAGGATACACAGAAGCGGACCTTGAAGGCAAGGTGGATATGTTCGATTTTATGCAGAACATTATCCATAACGATGACAAGAAAAAGCTGATAGAGTCGCGGAAATTTTTGTTTGACCCTGCCAACGTGGGCAAATACAGCAGCACCGAATACCGCATGCTGGGTAAAGACGGGAAATGGCGCTGGATTTTGGGCAGAAGCACCATGTTGCAAATGCATGGCGATCAGCAGGTGAACTTTGGTATTGCCCAGGATATTACCTTGCTGAAAGAAACGGAGCAGGAGCTTAGAGAAAGCCGCAACTTTAATGAGAAGATAGCAGATACCATCCCCAATCATGTAGCCATCTTCGATTTAACCAATTTCAATATCGTTTACCACAACTTTTATTTTGGTGAATTGCTTGGTTACAAAGCCGAAGAGCGGTTAACAAACATGTTTGAATACTTTGAGCCCGACTATGTAAAAACGGCCATGGAGCAATGGGGCAAAATACCTTTTCTTAAGGATGGTGAAATATTTACCTCCATTGACCGATACTTAACCAAAGACGGTAAACGTAAGTTTTTGTTAAGCCGTGTTACGCCTTTTAGCCGCGATGAAAACGGCCAGGTAAAACAAATACTTACTACCACTATTGATATTTCGGACGTTAAAGAAGCAGAAGCCAAATTAAAGGCCAGTGAAGCAGCCCGTCGCGCCATTTTAGATGCGTTGCCTGATATGGTTTTCCAGGTAAATGTAACCGGCGATATAACCGGCTTCTATTCTAACCTTGAGTTCCAACGCTTGCTACAGTATTCTGATTTAACCGGCAAAAGCATTCGCGATATTCTACCGGCCGTTGATGCCGAAAAAGTTATTGAACTGGTTAACGAAGCAGTAGAGCGCGATGAAATGCGATGGTATGATTATCGCCACCACTTAAAAGACGACATTTTCAGCTACGAGTTTCGTATTGTTAGGTTAAACGAAATGGAATCGATTATTGTAGCGCGTAATGTTACCCTTTTGCGTAATGCACAGGTGCAGTTAGATAAGCAGGTGGGCGAGTTAAGCCGCAAAAACCGCGAGCTGGAAAAATACATCACCTCTAATACCGAGTTAGAAAAGTTCGCCTACATCGCCTCGCACGATTTACGCGAGCCCGTGCGCAGTATTGTTGGTTTTGCGCAATTGCTGCAAAAGCGCAATGCAGATAAACTGGATGGCGAATCGCAGGAGTTTTTAAACAGCATTATTGATAGCGGCCAGCGCATGAATTCCCTTATACATGGCCTGCTTGATTACTCCCGCATTTCTACGGCAGGTAAATCTTTTGATAAAATTGACCTTGACGACTTGCTGAAAAAGGTACTGTCCGATTTAAAAGTTGCTATAGAAGAAACAGGGGCGCAAATAGTATACGATAGGCTACCCGCCATTTATGCCGATAGCCTTCAAATTCGCCAGTTGTTTCAGAACCTGTTGAGTAACTCTATAAAATTCAGGAAAGCGGATGTAGCGCCGGTGGTTAAAATATCGGTCGAGGAAAAAGCCGAGGGGTGGCTATTTAAAGTTGCGGATAATGGCATTGGCCTCGATATGAAGTTTAAGGACAAGGTATTTCAGATATTTAACCGCCTACACTCCGGTGATAAATACCAGGGTTCGGGCATAGGGCTTGCCATTTGCAAAAGAATTGTAGAAAGGCACAAGGGAGAGATATGGATCGACAGTGCTCCCGGTTATGGCACCACCTTTTATTTTACACTGCCCGCCGAAGCTTAAAGCTTGCGGTTAATAGTGAACTCAACTAACTGTTCAAGACTGGTGCGGGCCTCCCCTGCAGGAAATTGATGAAGGATGTCTAAGGCCTGTTGACGGTAATCTTTCATGCGGCTAACAGCATAATCCATACCGCCGCTGCTGCGCACGGTATCAATTACCCAACGCACCTTCTCCATATCCTGGTTTTCATTCTTCACCACATTAATAATCTTGCGGCGCGTTAACCAGTCGGCTTTTTGTAGCGTATAAATAAGCGGCAAAGTCATTTTGCGCTCTTTAATATCTATACCGCGGGGCTTACCTATCTCAGCTTCTTCGTAGTCAAAAAGGTCATCCTTAATTTGAAAAGCGATACCGATTTTTTCACCCATGGTTTTAACGCGGCTTAGCATGGCTTCGTCCTTGGTAATGGTGCTGGCGCCACAGGCGCAGGCTGATGCTATCAGCGAGGCTGTTTTCTGGCGGATGATTTCAAAGTAAATCTCCTCCTTAATATCCATACGCCGGGCTTTCTCCAGTTGCAATAACTCGCCCTCGCTCATCTCGCGTATGGTGTTCGATAAAATTTCGAGCAGTTGATACTGCTTATTTTCTACGGATACCAACAGGCCTTTGCTGAGCAGGTAATCGCCAACCAGTACAGCAATCTTGTTTTTCCAAAGTGCATTTATTGAAAAGAAACCACGGCGTTGGTAGCTGTCATCCACTACATCATCGTGCACCAGGGTGGCGGTATGCAAAAGCTCCACCAGCGATGCTGCCACATACGTAGCCTCGTTTATCTCGCCGCAAAGTTTGGCAGAAAGAAACACGAACATGGGGCGCATTTGCTTGCCCTTGCGTGTTACAATGTAATGCGTAATACGGTCCAGTAAAGGGGCATTACTTTTCATGGAATTGCGGAAGCGGACTTCAAACTCGTCCAGCTCCTTTGCAATGGGCTTTTTAATATCATCAAGGCTTAACTCCATGCGGCGGCTAAAGTAAACTTTCTGCGCATTACCCTTTGCAATAAAAACATATTCAAGGGAGTCTCCTCCCCGCATGGATAGGCAAAAATGGATTAGGTTTGGCGGCATGATTACCCGTGAGCGCAACATTATTCTCCAAAGCAGGCATGGCCGCCCCTTTTTAGCTGATGTTTATTACAAAAAGGATGGGGAACTTAAGCCTGTGGTGGTTTTCAGCCACGGCTTTAAAGGGTTTAAAGATTGGGGGCCGTTTGACATGGTGGCCGAAAGGTTTGCCGAGGCAGGATTTGTGTATGTTAAGTTCAGTTTTTCGCATAACGGTACTACAGTAGACCATCCTATGGATTTTGTGGACCTTGAGGCCTTTGGCAACGATAACCTGAGTATTGAACTGGATGACCTTGGCGTAGTGCTTGATTGGATTTTTTCTGCTGACTTTACCGCAAAAGCAGAAGCCGACTTAAGTAGTCTAGGTTTAATAGGCCACAGCCGCGGCGGGGGAATATCCCTTTTGAAGGCGAAGGAAGACGCGCGGGTTAAAAAGGTTTGCACCTGGGGCAGTGTAAATGAGTTCAGTAAATTCTGGAGTAAGGAAGAGTTGGAAAAAATAAAACGTGATGGTGTTGTTTTTGTAGGTAACAGCCGTACCGGCCAAATGATGCCAATTAAATGGCAGCTGTACGAAAACTACTTTGCTAATTTGCCACGGCTGTTTGTGCCCGATGCCGTTCGTGCTTTAAAAATCCCCCTGTTTATCATCCATGGCACTAAGGATGAAACCGTACCTGCCGAATATGCTGTTGAAATGCACAGTTGGAATGAATCGTCAAAACTGCTTTTGATAGAGAACGGTAACCATAATTTTGGCGGTAAACATCCCTGGACAGAAAATGAATTGCCTAAGGATTTGGAAAAAGTGGTGCAGGAGACAATAGGTTTCTTTCGTGCCTGAACGCCAACTATTCTATCATCTTCAAAAACTCGTCTTCAGTAAGTATTTGTATGCTGGGTATTTTTTTTGCCTTAGCCAGCTTACTACCGGCTTCTTCACCGGCTACCAGGTAGTTAAGGTTAGCGCTAACGCCACTTAACAACTTTCCTCCGTTCTCTTCTACTAACTGCTTGGCGCGGTCGCGGCCAAATTGCTGCAGGGTGCCTGTAAATAGAAAGGTTTTTCCTTCCAGCTTATTGTTTTTCGCGGCAGCGTCCTGGGGCCTGTTTTCGGTATTTACCCCAAGCTTTTTCAATTCATTCAGCAGGTGCACATTGCCCTCGTTTTGAAAAAACTCAAAAATGCTTTGCGCCACCTTGGGGCCTATACCTTCAATATTGGTAAGGTCCTCCACGCTCATTTTCTCTAAATCGAAAATGGTTTTTATGTGCGAGCATATATCCTTGGAGGTGGTTACTCCAACATGCCTTATGCCCAGGGCATTCAGCAAACGCCAAATGGGCCGGTCTTTTGATTCCTCTATCCCTTTCTGTAAATTGTCAACACTCTTTTTACCCCAGCCTTCCAACTCGCCTATGCTATTGTAAGGCAGGCGGTAAATGTCCTCAATGGTTTTAAGGTAACCGCGTTCAATAAAATCTATAACAATACTGCGGCCCAGGCCATCAATATCCATAGCATCCTTACTCACAAAGTGTATGGCGCGTTCTTCCATCTGCGCAGGGCAATCTGCATTATCGCAACGCCATACGGCTTCTTCATCGGGTTTTATCAGCTCCTCATTACATGATGGACACTGGCGAGGGAATTTTATCTTCTTCTCTTCACCTGTGCGCAAAGGTTCTACCACACCTACTATGTACGGTATCACTTCACCCGCGCGCTCCACAATTACTGTATCGCCAATGTGTATGTCCTTCTCCTTTATAAAGTCCTCGTTGTGTAAACTGATAGAGGAGATGGTAACACCGGCTAAAGGCACCGGTTCAATTTTTGCCACCGGCGTAACCGCACCGGTGCGCCCTACCTGGAACTCTACTTTCAGCAATTTGCTTTGAGCCTGTTTTGCAGCAAACTTATAAGCAACGGCCCAACGCGGATGGTGCGAGGTGCTGCCGCAACGCTGTTGCATGGCAAGGCTGTTAACCTTTATTACCATGCCATCCGTATCAATATTAAAGGTCAGCCGTTTCTCATCCCAACTTTGAACAAAGTCATGCACTTCATTAATATCCTTGCAAACCTTTAAATCCTTCAACGGAGTTTTAAACCCGCACGCATACAAAATCTCAACGGTATGGTAGTGCGATTCCAGCTTGCCTGCCAATAAGTTTTTTCCGTTTTCATCTTCAGCTAAACTAACATGGTATAAAATGGCCTCCAGGTTACGGGCACGTACTTCTGAAGGGTCCTTTTGGCGCAAGGAACCTGATGCGGTATTACGTGCATTCTGAAAAATCTTCTCGCCTTTTTCGGCACGTACCTCATTCATTTTAGTGAATACATCCCTCCGGATAATTACCTCACCCCGTATTTCAATACGGTGGATACCATACTTTGAAAAAGCCGCAGTAAGCGGAATGCTGGATAGTGCTTTGGCATTATTGGTTATGTCTTCACCTATTGAACCATCGCCACGCGTTGCCGCCCTCACCAGTTTGTCATTCTCATAAACCAGGGCAATGCTTGCGCCGTCAAACTTTGGTTCCACGCAATATTCAACTTCTGTTTTATTGGTCAGCTCCTTTACACGGGTATCAAAGTCGGTAAGGTCTTCAATGTTGTACGAGTTCTCCAGCGATAACATGGCCGTTAAGTGCGCTACCTGTTGAAAATCGCTGCTTAATGCGCGCGCTACTCTTTGGGTGGGCGAATCATCCGTAGCCAGTTGTGGGTGGGCAGCTTCCAGTTCTTTAAGCTCCCTGAAAAGTTTATCGTAGTCAAAATCTGTAATCAGTGGTTCGCTTAAAACATAATAGCGCCAATCGTGGTAGCGTATAACATCGCGCAGGTGTTCTGCCAACTGCTTATCGGTAAAACTCTTTGTTCCTTTTATTAACTGATCGCTTAAAGCATTCAGATGCTTCTGCTCTTCTTTAGAATACATGTCCGTTGTTTCAGAAGGCAATTTGGCACAAAGTAGCGAAGTGGCAAAGCAGGAAAATTATTGCACTACCATTTTAAAGGGACCCGCGATAGATTCATCTGCAGTGCCGCTATTGCGCACATATTTTACATCAGCAAAAGATATGGTGCATCCTTTTGTTATGGTAGCCATATACGCTTCCATTTCAGGGGTAAAAATTCTGCCCCGTGCAAAAAACTCCTTTATTGCGCCGCCGCAGCCCACTAAAAGGCGGAAGGATACTACCGTATAATCAACATTAGAGGCGCTGATAACAAAAATGCTATTTTGCTTGCCGTGGGCTTTTTCAAGGCTTATAGTATCGGCCACAGGAAGCTGGCTGCTGAATTTATCGGAGCTATTAAACCAGTAAACAGCAGGAGGAACCGGAACGCCCCTTAGTGCCGCCGGATCAAACTTCGGTAAAGCCATTGGCCATAATATAAACTCCTTGCCGGCCACCTCTTTTAGCCCACTACCACCGGACGTGAACAATTGAATAGCGTATTTCTTTTTAGGCGAAACGGATTGATTGACTGTTACGATAAATCCCGAATCCGTTTTTTGCACCTTTCCTTCGGAAAAGCTTATATGTGCAACTGATCTCATGCTTATGCCCGTTACGGTAAATGTATATGCTTTACCGCCCAACAGGGTATCTATATCCGGGTAGATATTAATGCTCTTTTTTACGGTGAAAACATCGTTCTGGCTATAAACAGCTATGGATGTCATTAAAGCTATAACCGTAAAAAAGTACCTCATTGTGGTATAATGGCGAATGCATTGACAAGTAACACTCCCGCACATGCACTTTTGCCCTTGTTTTCAAAGGGGTAATGCCCTGTGTTTATAGCAGCTTCTCAAACTTATCGAAGGAATCTTTTACAAATGGTATTGCCTTGCCTGCCGTTTCAACTACTTGAGGGCCCAGGTTACCTATGTAAGTGTAAACATGAGAGGTGTCCTTTTGCTTTTGCGGGAACACACCCATTTTATCGGCGAACCATATTAACACACATAACACAAAAAGCGCAATTAATGCGTGCAGTGCGCCGCCTATCAACTGGTTAACCAGGTTAAGCGAAAACGATTTCAAAATTTCCTCCAGCACCCAGGCAACCAACCTTGCCATTAACACAATACAAATAAACACCAGTATAAAGGCGATAATGGCCAGGGTTTTATGGCTGGCATTTAACGAGCCTTTTAAGAAGTCCACCAAAAGGTAGGAAAACTTCATGGCTACTACCACACCCAGGAAATAGCCTAACATAGAAAACAGGGAATAAATAATGCCTTTTTTATAGCCCCACCAAAACCCCAGGGCAAGAGCGGCAATAAACAGAATATCAAAAATCATACGGCTGTTAGCTCAGTAAGCTTTTAACGGTATCGGCAATAACTTTATTATCTGCCTTGCCGGCTAATTGTTTAGAAACAATACCCATTACTTTACCCATTTCCTTTTGAGATGTAGCGCCGGTTTCAGCAATAGCCTTCTTTACCACCTCGCGCACTTCATCTTCGCTCATCATGGCAGGCAGGTATTTTTCTATAACACTTACTTCTTCCTTCTCTTTGGTAGCAAGGTCTGTGCGGTTAGCCTTCTCAAATTCAGCAATACTATCACGGCGCTGCTTTATCATTTTTTGCAGCATTTGCACTTCCTTTTCCGGGCTTATAATGCCATTAGCGCCTTTTTCGGTTTTAGCTAAAATAATGGCGCTTTTTATAGCACGCAGGCCGCGCACGGTAGCTTCTTCTTTGGCCAACATGGCGGTTTTAAGGTCGTTGTTAATGGTTTCTTCTAAAGCCATAGTTGTAAATTTTGTAAGGCAAATGTAGAAAAGAAGTACACTACTGAAACTTGCAAATACTTTTGGCAATCTCAACTGTGATTTTTTCTGTGCTTTCCTTGGCTTGCTGCCTTATTTCGTAATCGAAATAGGCGCTCCAATGGCTGGGGTTTGGTACCTTTGCTCCCAAGTATACCTTGTTTAAATAAGGCAATATTTCACGCACTGATTCAACATACATTTTTAGAGGAGGCTCACCAGGAGAGTTGTTTTCCGAACGTTTAATCAAGTCGCTTCCCAAAGGCATATATTGAACTACGCGCACCTCGCTTTCAAAAGCATAATCGGAAGACTTAAAAAGGTAGGAAATAACGGAAAGCGATTTAAAAATAATACGGTCGAAGGTTTCGTGTTCTTTTTCATCAGCTTTTTTCCTTAACTCAATTAGTTCCTTTAGTGCCTTCTTCAGCGCCTGCAATTTGTCCTCAATGCCATCAGGTGTTTGGGGATGGAATTTTTCATTTTTTAAGTACACAACTTTCATTAATACCTGCTCAGGTTCAGAACCGCTTGCTGCCTTGTCTTTGACCTTTGTTTCGCCATCCTTATGAAAAAATTTGGTGTCCAGCACCAAACTGCAACCGCCTGCCTCCATCTTATCACCATCCTTTCCATAGGTGCGCCACATCACCAGTTCATCCTCGTGGGAGGGGGCCGGGAGAAAGGAACCTAGGTAAACAGAGGTTTCATTAACCCGCTTACCGTTTTCAAAACATTCTTTTATTTCTTTATCGTCAAAGTAACTGAAAAGCACCTCCCCTTCTTCGGGGTCGTTCATGTAAATGGCATTGTAAAAACGCAACTTGCTCTTCTCGGTTGTCAAAATATTTTTTGTTGTATGTAGAGCAGTGTAGTGCACTACTAACTTTTCTTCGGAAAGTACCAGCTTCTTAATCTCTTCTACATGTTCATTTATTTGCTCACTAAGTTTGTCTACATCAACAGGTTCATTCAATCGGGCAATTTCTTCCTGCTTCTTTAATTTTTCTAAGGCTGTGTCTCTCCAATAAGCGGTCCACGCCCATGTGCTACCCTTTTCTACAGCTTTATTAAGCTGGTTAATTGCCTCTTGGTATTTTCCGAGCTGGTAATACGTAACCCCTAAATTGCTGTAAGCAACTGCATCATCCGGTTTTAGTTCAATAGCTTTATTATAGTCTGCAATGGCTTGATCGTATTCGCCTTTGTTGCGATAGGTGTTGCCACGGTTGTTGTAGGCATTTGCATCATACGGGTTTAGTTCAATAGCTTTTATATAATCGGTAATGGCTTTATCGTAATCACCTTTATCGAAATGGAAGTTTCCGCGATTGAAGTATGCATCTGCATAGTCGGGTTTAAGTTCAGTGGCTTTATCGTAATCGGTGATTTCTTTATCGTATTCACGTTTCTCGTGGTAGGCGAGTCCGCGGTTGATATATGCCTTTGCAAAATCAGGCTTAAACTCAATGGCATTGTTGTAGTCGGCGATTGCTTTGTCGTAATCGCCTTTATTGAAATAGGCGTTTCCGCGATTGAAGTATGTATCTGCATAATGGGGTTTAAGTTCAGTTGCTTTATCGTAATCGGCGATTGCTTTTTCGTGTTCGGTTTGAGCGTTTCCCCTTGCCAGATATCCCATAAAATAATTAGCGTCTATTTCAATAGCCTTTTCAGCAAATTGAAATTCTTTTTCCCGGTCCGATAATCTTCCATGTGCTCTGGCGCGCCAGGCCCAAAGAGTGGCGCTGTGGAACTTCTCTAATACGTTATCACTGAGTAATTCTATTACCCCATTAAAATTCTCATTTTCATATAGTAATTCGGCTTCTTTCGCCAACTCCTCATCATTGGGTTTTTTCTTTGCCATATAGCTATAAATTATAAGGTGAATGTAGTAAAACTAAAGCATGACAAATTTCACCCTCAAAAAGAAATAATGTTCATAGTTTCGGGCGTTTAAAATTACCTTGTATGGGAAAAAACATAGCAATTGTAGGAGGTGGTTTAGTGGGCAGTATGCTGGCGTGCTATTTAAGCCGCCGGGGTCATAAAGTTGATGTATTTGAACGCCGCCCCGATATGCGCAAGGCGGGCTATATAGGCGGTCGCAGTATTAACCTGGCGCTTAGCCATCGCGGCTGGAAGACCCTAAAAAAAATAGGGCTTGATCCCGTAATTGAAAAAATTGCCATACCCATGCGTGGGCGTATGATACACGACCTGCAGGGCAACACCCAATTGCTGCCTTATGGTAAGGATGGACAAGCCATTTATTCGGTTAGCCGTGGAGAGCTGAACCGCATAATGGTAGAAGAGGCTGAAAAATTTCCGGATGTAAAATTCCATTTTGATGAGCGTGCAGCCCATATAGATTTTGAAAAGCAAAAAGTGGAATTTGAAAACGTGGCGCAGGGCGGCAGCACGCAAACAGCATACGACATTTTGTTCGGGGCCGATGGCGCCTTTAGCGAAGTGCGTTACGAAATGCAGAAAACCCCCAACTTTAATATCAGCCAGCAGCACGAGGCGTTTGGCTATAAGGAATTACATATACCTGAAGGCGCCGGCGGCGTGCATCAAATTGAAAAAAATGCCCTGCACATTTGGCCACGCGGCAGCTTTATGATGATTGCCCTGCCAAATATTGACGGCAGTTTTACCGTTACACTTTTTGCGCCCTTTAAAGGCGAAAACGGTTTCGACCATTTAACTACTAACGAAGCGGTAACCGCTTATTTTAATAAGCATTTCCCCGATGCCGTTCCGCTGATGCCTGACCTTACCAAAACATTTTTCGAGAACCCAACATCTTCTCTGGTTACTATCAAATGTTTCCCCTGGAAGTATAAGAACGCCTGCCTGATAGGCGATGCCGCACATGCCATAGTGCCTTTTTATGGCCAGGGTATGATTTGCGGTTTTGAGGATGTGCGCGAACTGGATGAAATACTGGATGCCACCTCTGAAAATTGGGAGGAAGCGCTGGACAAATTTCAACACCAGCGCAAGCCAAACGGCGATGCTATTGCCGATCTTGCCCTGTATAACTACTTAGAAATGCGTGATTTAAGCGGTCGCGAGGATTTTCAGTTGCGTTTGAAAATTGAGCGCAAAATTGCCGACCGTTTTCCTGACAAATTTATGACACACTATTCTATGGTAACGTTCAGCGATTTGTCATATTCGGAGGCAAAACGCCGCGGCGAAAAACAGAGCGAATTGCTTGACCGCATTATGGCCATGCCCGGTATTGCCACTAAGTGGGAAAGCGAGGAAGTAATGCAGATAGCTGCCGGATGGATTGCCGCCAACGGATAAATAGCATCTTGCCATTAAACGTATATTTACCGTTCATCTATATTCTGAATTGTCATGAGGCCTTTAGTAATTCTGCTTGCCTGCTTTTTAGCGCTACCGGTTTTCGCTCAATTTGAGGAAACCGAAACGCGCATTTATAACCAGTTTATTGTAATGCTTAAACCCGGTTCGCGTATTGAACAACTATTGGAAAACCACCGGGAATTGAACACCAAAAAGTGCCTTTCGGCCAGCATGAATATCTGGCTGGTGGAAAGAAATACCACTGCGGCTGCAGAAGAGTGGCTGCATACCCTGGCAACAGATAAGCATATCAAATTGGCACAGTTTAACCACCACGTTAAACAGCGCGCACTTATACCTGATGATACCTACTTTGGCGACCAATGGGGCATGTGGAACACCGGCCAGCAAAGTGGTGTGCCGGGTGCGGATATACAAGCCCCGGATGCGTGGGAAATGAACCATGAAAATGTAACGGTTAACGGCGATACAATTGTAATTGCCATTGTTGACGGCAACTTTGATTTGGCGCACGAGGATATTAACTACTGGACCAATTATAACGAGGTTCCGTCTAATGGTATTGACGATGACGGTAACGGGTACATTGATGATGTAAATGGCTGGAATGTAGAAGACACCAGCGGCAATATTAACTCTACAGGTTTTGATGCTTACCA
>CAZUHU010000068.1:0-17626 GCA_964620645.1 uncultured Chitinophaga sp. | reverse complement strand
GGCCTCACCTTCCGCGGAAGCCAGGATAGGTTTAATGATGTAACCGCGCTGGTGGTAAAAGATTTTTCCCTCTTTACACTTTCTGATAAAACCGCACAAACCATTCCCAAACTGCCGCCATTAAGCAATTTTTTTGGCGAGTACACCGTTAATCCTTCTTCAAAGGTTTTGTTGCAGCAGAAGATAAATACTGTTACTACTGATTTTCCGCTTTGGCTGTTTAACGAAACCGGTGAGGTAAAATTCGGTGTAATTGTTGGCGAAGGCATTTGGCGCTGGCGTTTGTATGATTACCTGATGAACAAAAACCAGGATGCTACTAATGAGTTGATTGATAAAACCGTTCAATACCTTTCGGTTAAAACAGATAAACGCCCCTTTAGAGTTAACCTGCCTAAAAACATTTTTGAGGATAATGAAGCTATAACTTTTGATGCGCAGTTATACAATGCCAATTACGAGTTGATTAACACGCCTGATGCCGAAATCAAAATTAAAGGGGAGGATGGCAAGGACTATAACTTTCAATTCAACAAAACGGAAAACGCTTACAACCTTAATGCAGGTTTTTTACCGGTAAGTAATTATAGTTATACCGCCTCAGTGAAATTCGGTAACAGTTCATACACTGCCAATGGCAAATTTTCAGTAAGCCCTTTACAGTTAGAAGAAATGCGCACCCGTGCAGACCACCAGGTATTATATCAACTGGCATCGCAGCACAACGGCAGCATGCATTACATAGCCGACATGGAAAAAATTGCGGAGGAGATAGACGCTAAGAACCAGTTAAAGCCTATCCTCTACGATACTTTCCTTACAGAAAGTGCCATAAATCTGAAATGGATTTTTGCTTTGGTGCTTCTTCTCATTTCGCTGGAATGGGGTATACGCAAATACCTTGGCGGCTACTAAGCTTTACTTGGGTGCTTTTTTAAGCAGGTATAGTGCAAGCCCGGCAAACAACACATTGGGTATCCATACGGCAATTAGCGGGGGCAAGGATGAATTGGTTGCAAAGGTGATGGAGAACTTCATGATAACTTCGTAGATAGCACTAAGCGCTATACCTAACACCAGGTGCCAGCCCAAACCACCGCGCATTTTGCGCGAGGCCACGCTTACGCCTATCAGGGTTAAGATGTAAATACTGAAAGCGGAGGCTGTCCTTCTGAATTTCTCCACCTCATAAAATTCAATATCCGGCTGGCCCGAGGCATACATGTAAGCAATGTATTCCTTCAATTGCGGGGTAGTCATCTCTTCTTTAGAGTGCTCCGTAAACGAAAAATCTTCCGGCTTAAAAGGGAATACCGTATCAACCACGGTACCCGTTTTAATATAATCGCCGCCCTTACGCAGTTCACGGGTGTAGTAATTACTTATACGCCAGCGCTTGGTTTCCTTTATCCATTCAATTTTTTCTGAACGCAGCTTAAACACCAATTGCCCGCTATCAAACTTATCAATAGAAAACTTAAATCCTTCTCCTTTCGTGGGGGTGTAATTCTCAATGTAAATAATGGTGCCCGGCGCTACAGTGCGGTGAAAGTTGTAGCGAAGCCCTTCCCACGGCTTGCTTACATACTGCTTTTCAAAAGCATTGCGCTTGGTATTGGCGACCGGTATAAGGTAGTTATTGCCCATAAAAAACATGGCCGCCAGTATTGTAGCCCCCACAAAGTAGGGATACAACATGCGGTAAAAACTGGTACCACTGTTTAGTATGGCAATAATTTCAGAGCGGCCGGCCAGTTGAGAGGTAAAAAAGATAACCGATACCAACACAAAGAAGGGCCCTATGAGCGAAGTAATAAAGGGGATGAAATAGGTGTAATAGCCAAAAACCACGGCCATTACCGGCGCATGGTTTTCTATCAGGTTATCAATCTTTTCACTTAGGTCTATTACTATGGTAATACCCAGCAAAAGCGCCATAATGAACACGAAAGTGCCCAGGAATTTTTGCAGTATGTACCAATCCAGCTTTTTCACGGCAGGCTTTTATAATCGTTGCATTAATCGCGGAAGCATTTCTTTTTTCCAGCTGTTAAACGTGCCTTCTACAATTTTCTTGCGTGCCTCGCGTGTAAGCCATAAATAAAGGCTTAGATTATTTACAGTGGCTAACTGCGCGCCCAGCATTTCGCCGGTATGCACCAGGTGGCGTAAAAAGGCCTTGGTATGCGTACGCATCGGTTCGCAATCGCTTTCAGCATCAATAGGCGAAAAGTCATCCTTCCACTTTTCGTTTTTGATATTGATAATACCCTGGCGCGTAAAAAGCATACCGTTGCGCGCATTGCGGGTAGGCATTACACAGTCAAACATATCTACACCTAAGGCTATTCCCTCCAGTATGTTGGCAGGTGTGCCCACACCCATAAGGTAACGAGGCTTATCCTTAGGTAAAATGCCGCATACCAATTCAGTCATGGAGTATAACTCGTCATCCGGCTCGCCTACGGAAAGGCCACCTATCGCATTACCATCCGCACCTTGTTCAGCAATAAATTCTGCCGACTGTTTGCGCAAGTCGCTGTAAACACTGCCTTGTACAATAGGAAACAGCGTTTGCTCATAGCCATAAAGTGCCGGTGTTTCTTTAAACCGCGCAATACACTTCTGTAGCCAACGGTGTGTTAAGTGCATGCTCTGTTTAGCATACTGAAACTCGCATGGGTAGCTGGTACATTCATCAAATGCCATAATTATATCGGCTCCAATTTTGCGCTGCACGTCTATTACACCCTCCGGCGAAAAGAAATGCTTGGACCCGTCTATATGCGAGCGAAACTCTACTCCTTCCTCTTTTATCTTGCGGATATCTGACAGAGAGTGTACCTGGTAACCTCCGCTATCGGTTAGTATGGGCCTGTCCCACCCGTTAAACTTATGCAGGCCTCCTGCTTTTTCCAGCACATTAGTGCCGGGGCGCAAATACAAATGATAGGTATTACCCAACATTATCTGGGCATTTAAAAGGTTGCGCAGTTCGTAAACCTGTACGGCCTTTACGGCGCCCAGGGTGCCAACGGGCATAAACACAGGGGTTTCTACCTTTCCGTGGGCGGTAAAAAACTCGCCGGCCCTGGCCTTGCTTTCCTTATCTTCTGCTAGTAAGTTAAACTTCATTAGCGGACGAAGATAATATTTGGCTTTAGTAAGCAATCGAAGACATTAGCCATAAGTATTTAATATTGTAGGAATGAATACCCCCGACTTTTTTATGAAGATGGCCATTGAGCTATCGGAAGAAGGCATGAACAGCAATAACGGTGGGCCTTTTGGTGCCGTAGTAGTAAAGGATGGTAAGGTGGTTGGGCGGGGCAATAACCACGTAACATCCACTAACGACCCCACGGCCCATGCCGAGGTAGTAGCCATACGCGATGCCTGCAAAAACCTGAACACTTTTGATCTTAGCGGTGCAGAGATATATTGTAGTTGCGAGCCCTGCCCCATGTGCCTTGCCGCTATTTATTGGGCTCGCATATCAGCTATCTACTTTGCTAATACCCGTAAAGATGCTGCCGAAATAGGATTTGACGACGACCTTATTTACCGCGAAATACCTAAAGCCATAAATGAGCGCCTTGTGCCGGCTAAACCATTAATGCGCGAACAAGCCATGAAAGTTTTTTCAGCCTGGCTTAAAAAGGCCGACAAAACAAAATATTGAGGAGTTTTCGCGAAAAATTATTTTCGCGCCCGATTCAACTTCTCTAAAATGAAAACTGTAGACAACCTCAACTTTGCCGGCAAACGTGCATTGATCCGTGTAGATTTCAACGTACCTTTAGACAAGAAAACGTTAGCCGTTACGGACGACACCCGTATTAAGGCTGCCGTGCCGACGATTAATAAAATTTTAGCCGATGGTGGTAGTGTGGTACTGATGAGTCACCTGGGGCGCCCGCTTAAAAAGCTGAAGGAAGACGGCACTGTTGATTACGAAAAGCACAGTTTAAAACACGCTGTGGCCAAAACGGCTGAGTTACTTGGCCGCGACGTAAAATTTGTAAGCGATTGCGTTGGTGAGGAAGCTTTTACTGCCAGCAGCAATTTAAAGGCAGGCGAGGTATTGTTACTGGAAAACCTGCGCTTTTATAAAGAAGAAGAAAAAGGCGATGCCGGCTTTGCCGAAAAGCTTTCTAAACATGGGGATGTTTATGTAAATGATGCGTTTGGTACGGCCCACCGCGCACACGCCTCCACTACCATTGTGGCAAACTACTATACCGAAGGCAACAAAATGTTTGGCTACGTAATGGCTAACGAGGTAAAAAACGCCGAGCGTGTTTTAAAAAGCGCTGAAGCTCCTTTCACTGCCATATTAGGCGGTGCCAAGGTTTCCGATAAGATATTGATTATAGAAAACCTGCTGGGCAAGGCCAACAACATTGTTATAGGTGGCGGCATGGCCTATACTTTCTTTAAGGCGTTGGGGGGCAAAATTGGCAACTCCCTGGTAGAGGATGATAAGCTGGAGCTGGCTCTTCAACTAATTGAAAAAGCAAAACAGAAAGGCGTTAACCTGCTATTGCCGGTTGACAGCGTAATAGCCGATAAATTTGATGCTGCTGCAAATACAGATAACGCACCAAGCAATAATATACCGGATGGCTGGATGGGCCTTGACATAGCCGCCAATGCCGTAACCGATTTCAGCAAAGTAATACTGGCTTCAAAAACCATTTTGTGGAACGGCCCTATGGGCGTGTTTGAAATGGAGAAGTTTCAGAAAGGCACCGAAGCAATTGCAAAAGCAGTGGCCGAAGCAACAGCCAATGGCGCTTTCTCTTTAGTAGGAGGTGGCGACAGCGTGGCTGCGGTAAACAAATTTGGCCTGGCCGATAAAGTTAGCTACGTAAGCACCGGCGGGGGCGCCATGCTGGAATACTTTGAAGGCAAGGAACTACCCGGCATAAAGGCCATAGCGGGTTAAGAGATACGGGCTACTGCTTATCCAAAATGTACTTATCGGGTTCAAAAGTTTTTGTACGCTTCATAAAAGTGAAGGTGTGACCCGGCCATAAGGTTACGTTTTTACCGTTTTTATCTTGGTACCAACTAACACAACCTCCGGTTTGCCATATGGTATGGCTTAGTTGCTCCTGTATATCCTCATTGTAACTCTTCTGCACTTCCGGCTTAACATCTACTGCCTTCCACTTGTTTAACTTCATTTGACGGATAGCCTCCATAGCATAATGCACCTGGGCTTCTATCATCAATATCATGGAGCTATGCCCTAAGCCGGTATTAGGCCCAACAATTAAAAACAGGTTAGGGAAACCACTTACGCTGGTGCCTAAATAAGCCTCTGCCCCGTTCTTCCAGGCGTCGTTTAAATCATGGCCGTTTGTACCCTTAATAGCAAATGGTACAACACCATCTGCAGCATGAAAGCCGGTAGCTAATATTATAGCATCCATCTTTTTTTCATCTCCGTTAGCAGTTACAATGCCATTTGCAGTAACCTCATTTATGCCGTCCGTTATAACCTCTACATTGCTCCGGGTAAGCGCCTGATAATACTCGTTAGATAGCAGTATGCGTTTACAGCCCACTTTGTAAGAAGGTGTTACTTTTTTGCGCAGAGTTTCATCTTTAATAACAGTGTTTATATGGCGGGTTGCCATTTTTTGCGCCAGTTTCATAATACCCGGCTTCGAAACAAAGCCAATGGCAAATAGCTCGTTTCGCCAATACAACATACCCCGCAGTAGCTTTTGCATAAAAGGCATGGTGGCAAACATTTTTTTCTCAAAGCCCTTCATCGCACGGTCGGGTTTAGGTAGTATCCAGGCCGGTGTACGTTGATAGAGAAAGAGGTGCTTAACCATTGGCGCTATGGTTGGCACTATTTGTATGGCGCTGGCGCCCGTTCCAATAACAGCAACAGTTTTATCTTTAAGGTCATAGCTGTGGTCCCAACGGGCACTGTGAAACAGTTTGCCCTTAAAATCCTCAAGACCTTTAATGTCTGGCATAGCAGGCTGGCTCAACCCGCCAGAGCAAGAAATAAATATTCCTGCCGTAAAATCCCCCTTGTTGGTAGTTATGGTCCACTTGCCGTTTTGTTCATTAAAGTTGGCCCCGTTAACAGCAGTTTCAAAGTGAAAATGAGGGTATAGGCCGTATTTCCGGGCACAATGCACCATGTACTGCCATATTTCCTGCTGCGGACCAAACATCCGGCTCCAGTCGGGTTTGGGTTCAAATGAATACGAGTACAGGTGTGATTGTACATCGCAGGCTGCGCCGGGGTAGGAGTTGGCAAGCCAGGTGCCGCCAAGGTCTTTGTCCCGCTCCAAAATCACAAAATTGTGGAAACCTGCCTCTTTTAGCTTAATAGCCATGCACATGCCCGCAAAGCCGGCGCCCAGTATCACATAGTCGTATTCCTTGCTCATTTTAGTAAAAGTAAAAGTTTGATGCAGAAAATTGCCCTGACATTTTTCAGCTTTAAAAAAAATTCTACATTTGCGCTCCGCTTTAAAACGGCTCGTTCGTCTATCGGCTAGGACATCTCCCTTTCACGGAGGGAAGAGGGGTTCGATTCCCCTACGAGCTACAAAGCAAAAGCCACTGCAAGGTGGCTTTTTTATTTTATGGCCTACGTATATGTCTTAAAAAGCCTGTTGGATGGTGCCCGCTATACCGGCATAGCGCTGGATCCCTATGCGCGCTTAAAGGAGCATAACAATGGTAAGAACAGGTATACCAAAGGGCACCTTCCCTGGCAAATAGTTTACACAGAAGAACTTCCGGATTGGAAAGCAGCAAGGGAAAGAGAGGTTTATCTAAAGTCTGCTGCAGGTAGAAAATGGCTTGACAAACATTTGCGCTGAGGGGTTCCCTGCCTGCGTGGCTGCGCCAGCAGTCAGGCAGGGATTCCCCTACGAGCTACAAAGCAAAAGCCACCGCAAGGTGGCTTTTTTATTTTATGGCCTACGTATATGTCTTAAAAAGCCTGTTGGATGGTGCCCGCTATACCGGCATAGCGCTGGATCCCTATGCGCGCTTAAAGGAGCATAACACAAGCATTTTCTCATTCTTTATGGCATTTTAGGCAGCCGTTAATCGCAAATGCCTCATCATCACTTAATAAAAAAAAGAATTGACAAGACTTTAAAAATCACTATCTTGCAGTAAAATACCCTGACGCATGAAAATCTATAAGTGGTTGATTTTAGCATTACCGGTGTCTTTTTTCGCACTCCTTACATCTTGCGACTCAACGGATACCTCCAAGGTACCGCCTAAATTGTATTTGGTAAAACCCGAATATTACGATGAGTTTAAGTCTAACAAGCCTATACCGGTAGAAGTTTACGCCAAGGATATAAACGGCCTAAAGGATTTAACGGTAAAGGTTAGAAGGCTGGTTCCGGATTCAATGTTATACGATAAAACATTTGACCTATCCGGTAAAACTGAATATACCTTTCGCGATACGGTAAGAGCCGGAGTTTACCTTCCGCACAAAACAGCAGCAATAACCGTTTCAATATCCGCCCATAACGAAGCAGGTATTGAGCGCAGCATCTCTACGCAATTTAACGTTAACCCTTAGTTGCCGCTTAACATCAGCGCTCTTATATCTTTAACAGGGGCGCTGCCATAGCTTAAAAACTGCTCATGAAATTTCTTCAGGTCGAATTTATCGGCCTGTTTCTTTTTTATTTCCTCCCGTAGCTCATATATCTCAGTTAAGCCTGTAAAGTAGCTGGTAAGTTGCACCTGCGTTAATGTAGCGCGCTTGTATTTGCCTTTAGCTTCGGCTTCCTGCTGAAAGGCCTCCTTAACCAAAAGGTCTTTTACCTGCTGTTCGCTCCAATTGTTGCAGTGTATGTTATAGTCCAAAATAAAATTACAGGCCTCACGCATGTTCCATTTGTAATAAAACAGCCACATCTCCGGCGAATCATTGTACCCTTCCTCCATCATCATACGCTCCACATAACATGCCCAACCTTCTATCATGGCTCCGTTTCCAAAAATGGATTTGATGATGCTGGGTGAGCGATTAGCATAGATGAGTTGCGTGTAGTGACCGGGGATAGCCTCATGTATATTCAGTATCTGCAACACATAATCATTATACTCCCTTAAATAGCTTTCGGCATCTTCCTTAGTATAATCAGTAAGCAGCGATACGTTGTAATAAGTTGCAGCATCTTTATCGTACGGACCTGGCGAATTAATGGAAGCCCCCGCGCCGCCGCCCTCCATATACTCCGGCGTTTTACGAACCTTAAGTGGCTTGGTGGAGTCCAGGTCGATGATGTGATGAGCATTAATGAATGTAGTTAGTTGCGGTAATTGCCATTCTATAGTTTGTAGAAAAGAATCGCGGTGGCAATGTTGTTTGGATATTTCGTCTATCATCATACGAATAGCGATGGGCTTATCTGCCGGCATTGGCGTTTTAGCAAAATACTTAGGCCATAGTTGCTCGGTTAACTTCGCCATCTCAGCCGTTAGAAAAGCTTTCCGTTCTTCAGCCTTCTTATACATTTCAGAAGCACTGTATTGCGAGTTTACATCCAGCCTAAACTTTTTCTCATAAAGTTCTTTGCCTATTCTGAAACTTCTGGCTGAATCCTTCAATGCAGGCTGAACCTCTTTCTCCAGCCAGCTTACATAACCATCCACTGCAGTTTTTGCCGCGGCGATATTTTTTTGCATCTCCAGTTTCTCTTCAGCGCTTAAGTTTGAAACACCAAGCGAATCCGGTAACACAGTATTGAAGAAATAAAGAGAGCCCTTGTTTTGGTCAATGGCAAGTTGCGTATGTTCCCTGGTGGGGTTATGGATAATCTTCCTCGCAGCTTCGAAAAAGGCAGGCACATTTTTCAGCTTCGCATTTATAGCTCTCAACTTTACATCTAAAGCGGCATTGCGATTATCTATCACATCGAAAATGGCTCCCCCTACATTATAATTAGAAGGGTTCCATTCACCTCCTTTAAACTCATTTATATAAAAGCGGGTACCATCGGCATAATTCTTTATCAACTGCCAATCCGTTTTATTGGCAGCGCTTAAAGTTTCAGGTTTCCATTGTTGTAACCAGGCATCAATCGAATCGGTAAATGCCAGCACTAACCTATCTTCTTCAGGGCCCGGTACCAACAACACTGAATCGTATTTATGATAGCCCTGCGAGGTGGCCCAGCCCGGGTTCATCTCCCACAGCTTCTCTACAAATTGCTGTTTAAACGTTTCAAAGCTTTGGTCAGCGCCTTCAGTTTTTGCAACCTTGTTTTGTTGATTGCATGCTAGAAGTGAGGACAAAAAAATCACGGCTAGTAAAATCCGGTTCATGCACCTTGTTTTAGTAGCCGCAAATCTCTAAATATTTATACAACTGCAGTATCAGCGATGATCTTTTACGGGTTGAAAAAAGTCTCCTTTACGCGTCTTTTTGTAAAACGTCCCCAGTACGGAGCCATATATTAAGTGCCCCAGAGAACTTGTAAATACCGCTAATCCCCAATTTTCCTTAGAGTCCCAGTCCAACATACCTGTTATAGCAAAAGTGTAAATTACTATTTGCGCAAAAACAAAAACGATGATACCATAAATTGCTCCACGTGCTATGTTATTCTCAACGGGTAAGCTGTTGTTAGCCAGCCGCGCATATAAAAACGCAAATATTATACCTATATCAAAATGCACTATCCATCCAACTATTTTGTGTTCTCCACCTAACAGAGAACCCACCTGCATATGCGGTAAACCCACCAGCGGGGCCACCAGTATAAATACCGTCATAGCAGCTGTAGCCACTACCCCCGCAATAAGTGTTTTAGGAATATTAATGGGGGCGGTCATCCTTTGTACATTATCCATACTGCCAGATTTTCGGTTAAAAATTAAATACTGAAATCGCTTATATAAATAACCCCGCCATCAGCCTTTTATTGCTTATAAAAGCCCGGTAGATTATCTATTGCTACAGTATGGATGAAAGGAATGTTAAAATTTGTAGGGCCTTATTCTGGCGAATTGCTTGTACGTCAATTCCGAATCCAAAAACCTGCGCCAAAAAGCCAGGTTATCCAGCAGGCGCTTTTCATCATCAATGGTAAATGCCTGACCTTTAAATTGAATCTTCTCAGCATTATCCTCGCCTTGTCCTTCGCGGGTTATGCAAAGCTTCAGGTTCTGCTCATTAAAGTAGCTTTTATCCTGGCGGTATTCTGCCAACTCCTTTTTATCAATGGTAAATACACATTGCCGGTAAGTGTCAACCAACACAAGTATTTCGTTTTGTATAACGTAACTAACTGTTTGGTGGCAGTTAGCACCATCAGCATAGGTGTTTACGAGCAACACCAATTTGCCCTTTCTATAATATCCTTTTAATTGACCTTCTGTTACACCTCTTTCGGGGTCGTCATAAACCTTTACCTTTTGTGTAAGCTTCGTATTGCTCATTACCTCATTGTAATAAGCTTCCACCTTATCAATAAGTATAGCATCCTCATTGCCGGGGGTAGTATTAAAAACAGCCAGGTAGCAGGTAAGTAAAAGGCAGGTGGCTTTTATCATCGGTCTGAAAGTAAAAAATTATGCGGTTTAGAATGTAAAATGCCAGCCTTTTGAAAAGTCGGCAAAGGACAAAGTTGTTTCCAGAAATGCTTTCCAAAACGCAAGGTCCGCCACCATCTTCTGTTCGCTGCCCTCCTCTACGGGAGCGGTGTAAAACTTTACATCCCCTTCTTCATCCGGCCCAATACCGGTTTGCACGTACAGCAGTTTGCCTTTTTTAAAATAATCACGCTCGTCAGTGTAAGTCTCTACCGGCCCTTCTTCCGCTTCAAAAGTGCACTGCCTGAACACCTCCCTGAAAACCGGCAAGTTGTTTTTTATAGCAAAGGCTACATCCTCGTAACAATGCGGCCCATCTGTATAGCTGTTTACCAGCAGCACCAACTTGCCCTTTTTATAAAAGGCAACAAGCTTACCTTCCGTTATACCTGCTTCGCTGTTATCGTAGGCCTTCTCTTTACGTTGCAGGGTTGAATCAAGGCTGACGGCGGCATAGTAATCCTCTGCATTATTAATCACTGCAGTGCTATCGTTCTTCGCATTTAGCGACAAGGTGGTAATCACTAAAAAACAAAAGCAGGGATTCTCATCCCTGCTAAAGTATAAAATCGAAAGGCGAACAATTAGAATAAATCGCCCTGGCTTCCTTTTTTCTTGGCTTTAGGGTTTACTTCAAACTCTATAGTAGTGCCCATTTCAACCTCCGCCGTACCTTTGCCTTTTACTTTGTTTACCGGCACGGCTTTTTCTGCCTCAGTAACTTTACCTTTTACAGGGTATTGCGAAAGGCGGTTGCCTAACACCTTCCAGCCTTTTACATCTATAAGATCATTTACCTTCACTTCTTCCTCCACCTTCTCCTTATTCTTTCCTTTCTCTACATTAAACTTCACCCACACTTCAGGCTGAGAAGAGAACACGTGCAGTTTGCTATCCTTATGCTCTGTAACTATTGGCGTTTTATGTTTTTCCGTTTTCAGTTCAATAACAAAGCGCTTTACATAAAACTCCTTACTGTTACCATCATAATAAACGGCAGTATAAATCTGCTCGGGTGCAAATTTCTCAACGTTCAGTATGTCGTCCATTTCGTACTTATTGGTTAACTCAAAGCTGGTTAACTCAATATTGCCGTCCTTGTAAGCCACAATAACCTGGTCGCCGGTATTAAACTCGCCAAGGTACTTGCTCTTGTCCTTTTCCTCGTTTACCAGTCGGCCGAATTTCTCATCCAACCATACCTTCATACCGCCGATGGATGATTTACCTTTTTCGATCAGTTCCATTTTGCGTACAGGAAACTTTGTAAGGATATTACCAACCGAGGCCCGGCCTTTAATATCAATAGTACCGAAGTCGAATTCAAATTCCTTAATACGCGCAGTGCTGTTAGGGTGTAACTGCACCTTTACTAATTCGCTTTCGCTGTTTTCATTAGCGGTAAAGTATAGCACTTTGCTGCCGGCTGCCCCTTGCGTAAGGTCATATTCCTTATCGCGGGTAACGCCCGTTACGTTAAAGCGTTTTACAAAGGCGCGCTTACTGCCACCATCGTAATAAGCCATGTTATAGGCGGTGCGCTCGTCGTTCTTCTTCCATACTGCTATATGGATAATGTCCTTACCGACGAACTTCTTATCGCCAATGCGCACTACCATCATTTTACCGCCACGGGTAAAGGCAATAATGTCATCAAGGTCGCTGCACTCGCAAACAAACTCATCCTTCTTTAAACCTGTGCCTATGAAACCTTCTTCGCGGTTAACATAAAGCTTGGCATTAGTAGCGGCTACCTGTTTAATCTCAATTTCTTCAAAGCCCTTAACCTCTGTGCGGCGCTCACGGCCTTTGCCGTATTTCTTTATCAGGTTTTGGAAATAAGCAACACTGAACTCAGTTAGATGTTTTAAATCATGCGCTACCTGCTTCAAATCACTTTCAATTCCCTTAATTTCCTCGTCAGCCTTAAAGGAGTCGAATTTTGAAATCCTCTTGATCTTAATCTCCGTAAGGCGAACAATATCTTCCTCAGTAATTTCGCGACGGAACAACTTCTTATAAGGCTTAAGCCCTTTATCGATAGTTGATATTACCTCCTCCCATGTTTCAGCCTCTTCAATATTGCGGTAGATACGCTTTTCGATGAATATCTTTTCCAAAGAACTGAAGTGCCACTTTTCATTCAGGGCGGCCTGCTTTATTTCCAACTCCTGTTTTAGCAGGTCCTTGGTTCTTTCGGTTGAACGTTCCAGTATTTCATTAACGGATAAGAACATGGGCTTCTCATCCACAATAACACAGGCATTAGCCGAAATAGAAAGCTGGCAATCAGTAAAGGCGTAAAGGGCATCTATAGTTACATCGGCATCGGCACCCGGTGCTAACTCAATCAGTATCTCAACATCTTTGGCTGTGTTATCAATTACCTTCTTGATTTTTATTTTGCCTTTGTCCTGCGCTTTCAATATGCTCTCGATAAGGCTTACCGTTGTGGTGCCGTACGGTATTTCGCGGATGGCCAGTGTCTTCTTATCTACGGCTTCAATTTTAGCACGCACTTTAACTTTACCACCGCGCTCGCCTTTGTTGTATTCGCTTACATCCACATAACCACCGGTTAAAAAATCGGGCAGTAAACGAAAACGTTTGCCCTCCAGGTAGTTGATGCTTGCTTCGCAAAGCTCAATAAAGTTGTGTGGTAAAATCTTGGTTGAAAGGCCTACGGCAATACCATCAGCACCCTGCGATAGCAGCAATGGGAATTTCATCGGCAGGGTTACCGGCTCTTTCTTCCTTCCATCGTAGCTTAGCTGCCATTGCGTAGTATCGCTGTTAAACGCCACTTCCTTGGCAAACTTGCTTAGGCGAACCTCAATATAACGCGGCGCAGCTGCGCTATCTCCTGTGCGCACATCGCCCCAGTTACCTTGCGTGTCAAACAACAACTCTTTCTGGCCCATGTTTACCAGCGCATCGCCAATACTGGCATCGCCATGCGGGTGATACTGCATACTTTGGCCTATAACGTTTGCCACTTTATTAAAGCGGCCGTCATCCATTTCATTCAGTGCATGTAAAATTCTGCGCTGCACGGGCTTTAAGCCATCCTCGATAGCCGGCACTGCACGCTCTAATATTACATAGCTGGCGTAATCTAAAAACCAGTTCTTGAACATCCCGTCCACGTGAACGGAACCATCTCCACCTTCTGTATTTGTAATTTCTGTTTCCTTAGCCATTACTTACTTTTTAATCTGCCAGTTCAAGTTCAACTTCCGTGGCATTATCTACCGTATCTTTTTCAACACGCAGGTTATCTATAATAAACTTCTGACGGTCCTCGGTGTTTTTGCCCATGTAGTATTCCAACAGTTTTTCAATCTTAATCCTGTCTTCTATAATCACGGGGCTAACACGCATATCTTCTCCAATAAAACCGCCAAACTCATCCGGCGAAATCTCACCTAAGCCTTTGAATCGGGTAATCTCCGCCTTGCCTTTCAATTCCCTTATTGCATCCTGCTTTTCATTTTCGTTATAGCAGTAAATGGTTTTTTGTTTGTTGCGCACGCGGAACAAAGGTGTTTCAAGGATCTTCACATGGCCGTTGCGCACCAGGTCAGGAAAAAACTGCAGGAAGAAGGTAAGCAGCAGCAAACGGATGTGCATACCATCCACATCGGCATCGGTAGCAATTACAATATTATGGTAGCGCAGGTCTTCCATCATGTCCTCAATGTTAAGGGCATGCTGCAGCAGGTTAAACTCCTCGTTTTCGTATACCACCTTTTTGGTTAGGCCAAAACAGTTTAGCGGTTTACCGCGTAAGCTGAACACCGCCTGTAAATCGGGGTTGCGCGATTTAGTGATTGAACCGCTGGCCGAATCACCTTCCGTAATAAACAGCGTGGTGCGCAGCTTATCCTCATCGGTAGTTTTCTTGTCATCGTTTAGGTGCACACGGCAATCGCGCAATTTTTTGTTGTGGATGTTTGCCTTTTTAGCACGCTCGTTCGCCAGCTTTTTAATACCGGCTATTTCTTTACGCTCGCGCTCGCTCTGTAATATGCGCTTTAAAAGGGCATCGGCAGTTTGCGGGTTTTTATGCAGGTAGTTATCCAGGTTCTCCTTTACAAACTCCAGCAAAAACTGTTTCATGGTTCTTTCTTCACCATGCAGCTTTTCAGTGCCCAATTTGGTTTTGGTCTGCGATTCAAAAACCGGCTCCTGAATTCTTACTGATACAGCAGCGCAAATGGCCTCGCGTATATCAACAGTATCAAAGTCCTTTTTGTAGAAATCGCGCACGGTTTTAACCACCGCTTCTTTAAACGCCTGTAAGTGCGTGCCCCCTTGTATGGTATACTGCCCGTTTACAAAGCTGTAGTATTCCTCGCCATAGTGGCGATCATGCGTCATGGCAATCTCAATCTCCTCGCCTACCAGGTGTATAATGGGGTAGCACAGTGTTTCAGGATCTTTTTTGCGGCTCAGCAAATCATAAAGGCCCTGGTTAGAAACATACTTTTGCCCGTTAAGGTAAAACGCCAAACCGGTGTTCAGATACGTGTAGTTCTGAATCATCTGTTCCACATACTCGTGCAGGTAGTGGTAGTTCTTAAAAATTTTATTGTCGGGCGCGTATTCAATGTAGGTTCCGTTCGGCTCATCGGTTTTTTCTACCTTATGCTCCTTAACCAGTTTACCCATTTCAAACTCGGCCTGCTTCTTCTGGCCTTCGCGAACGGCATATGCCTTAAAGTAAGTGGACAGCGCATTCACCGCCTTTGTACCTACCCCGTTTAAGCCCACCGATTTTTTAAACGCCTTAGAATCGTATTTGGCACCGGTATTAATTTGCGATACACAATCAACCAGTTTGCCTAAGGGAATACCCCGGCCATAATCGCGAACGGTAACCTTTTCTTTTGTAACGGTTACATCCACCTTTTTACCATAGCCCATCTGGTATTCGTCTATGCAGTTATCCACCACCTCCTTTAGCAGGATGTAAATACCGTCATCCATACTGGAGCCATCACCGGTTTTACCGATATACATACCCGGGCGTATGCGTATATGTTCCAGCCAGTCGAGGGTTTTCACCTCATCCTCGGTATATCTTGCTTCTTCTTGTTGCTTAGCCATGTATCAAAACTGTTTATGAAGTGCGCAATGGATTTGCGTCCTGAAAAATTGCACCGTGAAAATAGAGCGCGCGCGAATGTAGAATTGTGAGAGAAATCAACAAAAAACGGCCTGTGGACAAAAAAATTAACAGAGCCAAAACCGCTTATCCTTCAAGCATATGAATACTGAAAACGGATTATTTAGCGTTTAGGGCATTTTTTACACCGTTTACCCTCTTTATAACTTTTGCAGCACTTTTTGCGTTTGCAACAGCCCTGCAGCACAAGGGCAGGCTTAAGAACCAAAGGGCCGTCCAACATTTTTTTTAACTCGTCGCTCATACAACTCGCTGCTAAAAGGTTACGAATTTAAGCTCTTTCACCTTCTCATTCAATTTTACACCCAGCGTTATATAAAAAGTTAACGGTTCAGCAGGTATGATGCCGGGGCCGGGGTAGCTTACTGCCCTGCGGGTAAAGTAGATGTTGTTTGTAAGGTTACTTATACCTGCCATAAACTGCAGGCATTTAACCGAATACTTTGCGTTCCAGTCCACTACATAATAGGCAGGTATTAATCCGTTAACGCCTGTGGGGGTAAACTTGGCGTTACTGGCATCAGTAAACTGCTGGCTTGTATAGGACGCCTGTATGGAAGTGCTGAATTTTTTATAACGGTAAGTGATGCCGGCATGCAAAGTAAGTTGCGGGGCAAACTCCAAAAACTTGCCCACTACTATGTTATAGGCCGACTTAGTATACACGGCATTGGTAAAACCTGTAGAAACATAAATACCCAAATGCCCGGCTTTTTGCGAAACACCGGCTGCTTCCAATAGATCAGCCTCGGCAAAAACTTCGGCCCCCAAACTGCGGCTACTGCCAATATTGGTGGTGTAGCGGTAAATATTGTAGAAACTATCCACCATCTGTATCTCGCCAATGCGGTTATTATACTGCAGCCAAAAGCCGCTAACATCAAAGTTGAACCACTTGACCACCGCGCCCCGGTACCATAAATCAACATTAAACCCTTTCTCGTCTCTAAGGTTGGGGTCTATCCTTTGGCTGGTGCGCAGCACGCGCATATCTGTAAACGTTATGCCACGGTAGTTTTGCGAAAAGTTGGCATATAGCTCCGTGTTGCGCCAAACATTGTAACTAATACCTAAACCCAGTAGCACAAAATCTCTTTTAAAGGTGCGGGTTTCAGGCCTGCCTATGCTATCAATAAAATCATTAATCTGTTGGTGATAATAACCTTTGGCGCGGGTATCAACGTGCTCGTAACGTATGCCGGGGGTTATCTTTACCTTGTTGCTGATATTAAAAACGTTTTCAGCAAACAGCGCCACATTCATACCGGGGAAATCGTAATCAGAACCTTCCAGCGAATCTGGATTTAAAAACCTGAACTGCGCACTGGCTGTACTATCGGCCGAGCCCTGCGCCTTGCGGGTAACGCCACCATAAAAGCGGGCCCCTACAAGCAAGGATGACACATACTTTTTGATGTAGTATTTCCAAACATAGCGTCCTTCAATACCACCATTCTTGTAATCATCCTTTATCAGGTCGCGGTTTTGCGTTAGGTCGTCAATTCTGTTGGCAGGTGCAAGATAGCCCATAGCATTGCGGCTGCCTAAGAATCCCCATGCGCGTATATTGAACTGGTGGAAAGCATTGTGTTTATAGTTAAGCGTTAGGGCAAGTATATTCCAGTTAGTGGCAAACCAATTTCGGCTGCGTAAAGAACTGCGAGCATTATTATTAAACTGCGCATCCGTAAGGCCGCCCGGTTGTTTAGCAAGGTAGTGCGAGTAGGTGTATTCTGCATTTACAGAAAGGCGCTCTGTACACTGGTAGCCTAAAGAAACGTGGGCATTATGCATTTTGTAATTGCCATTCGGCCGCCAGCTTTCTCCCTGCTT
>CAZUHU010000067.1:0-17645 GCA_964620645.1 uncultured Chitinophaga sp. | reverse complement strand
AGGCCAAGGCCGGTGCCGCCTTGTTCGCGCGAGCGGTGCTTATCAACCCGGTAAAAGCGTTCAAAAAGGCGCGGCAGGTGTTTTTCATCTATGCCTATGCCGTTATCGGTTATTTCTACCAGTATATTCTCATCCATATCGTAGAATCCGGCAACTGTTTCGCCGTTCTCCTTTCCGTACTTAATGGAATTATCCAACAGGTTAGTTATTACCTGCCTCATTTTCTCTTTGTCGGCATTAACGTAAAACTGGCGGTCGCAACCCTTCTTAATACTGAACTTTATGCTTTTCGATTTCGCTTTTAACTCCATGCTTTCAAACACGTCCTTCACCATCTGGTTAATGTCAAATATCTCTTTGATGATGGATTCTTCTCCGCGCTCTATCCTCGATATCTCGTCCAGGTCATCAACCAGGTTGCTCAACCGTTCAATGCTTTTGGACGTACGCTCTAAAAAATGTTTTAGCACTTCCGGGTCATCCATAGCGCCATCAAGCAGGGTGTGTACATAGCCCTGTATGTTGAACAAAGGTGTTTTTAACTCGTGTGATAGATTTGCCAAAAATTCTTTCCTGAATTTCTCAAGACTTTTCAGGTCATCTATCTCCTGTTTTTTATTCGCGGCCCATTTTTCTACCTCGCTTTCCACTTCTTCAATAGTGTCTTCGTTAACGTTTTCACCCAGCGTATCCTTTTCATCGCGACCCAGCTTAAGGTTGTGTATGCGCTTATATATCAGCTTTATCTTTCGGTAAATAAATACCTCCAGAGCATAGTAGGTTAAAAAATAGCCTACCAGAAAAACTATAGCAAACAGCACAAAAAAGTGGAAAAGGGTGCTGTAAAAAAGCAGGTCCAGCAGACTTACCACCACGGCAAGCGCAGTTGCAACCACCAGGGCTATGGAGCGTGGCTTTAAGTTTTTATTATCAGTAAGTTCGGTTAAGATGCGTTGGGCCATTAAGTGCTACATTTTTTCTTTTTCATGCTTTAGCACCTTGGCTTCAACATGAAAGATAATTTCCTCAGCAATGTTTGAACTGAGGTCGCCTACGCGCTCCAAACGGCGGATAACGGAAATCATGTTCAGCAGAGGCACTAAATTCCCCTGGCCTTTAGCAATGTAATCGGCCACTACTTTAGTAGCTCTTTTATTGATGGTATCTACCTCTTCGTCCTTATTAAATACCACGCGCGCTTCGGCGGTATCATCATTACGCAGCGCCGCAATGTTGTTTTCAATCATCGCATCCACTACATCGTACATGCGTGCAATTTCAATATCCTTTAAAAATTGCTCATCAAATTTCTGCTCCATTTCAAGCACAAACTTCGATATGCCTTTGGCGCTATCACCTATACTTTCCAGGTGAGAGTTGATTTTAAAGGCCGCGAAAATAAAACGCAGGTCAACGGCCACCGGACTAAAAAGTGCTACCAGGTTTTCGCAATCCTTATCGATTTTCAGCTCCTCGGCATTAACGCGCCTTTCATTAAAAAGCACTTCCCTTGCCAGGTCTTTATCCAGTGTGGTTAGCGCTTTCATGCTTTTGCGCAATTGTTTTTGCACCAGCAAAAACATTTCTATCAGGTTGCCCCGCAGTTGTGTCAGTTCATTATCTAAATGTCCCATATAATCTATCCAAATCGTCCGGTTATGTAATTCTGGGTTTTCTCCTGTTTAGGGTTGGTGAAAATGGTTTTGGTATCATCATACTCCACCAGATCGCCCAGGTAAAAGAAAGCTGTTTTATCGCTAACCCGTGCTGCCTGTTGCATGTTGTGTGTAACAATCAGTATGGTATATTTCTGTTTCAATTCCCAAATCAATTCCTCAATCTTTGAATTGGATATAGGGTCTAGCGCAGATGTTGGTTCATCCATCAATATAACCGAAGGTTCAACAGCGATAGCACGTGCAATACACAAACGCTGCTGCTGGCCACCTGATAAGCCAAGTGCGTTTTTATGCAGCTTGTCTTTTACTTCATCCCATACGGCAGCTTGTTTCAGCGCTTTCTCAACGGTTTCTTCAATAAATTTTTTGTGGGTAACGCCATTAACGCGCAGTCCATAGGCAACGTTTTCAAATATGCTTTTCGGAAAAGGGTTAGGCTTTTGAAAAACCATTCCCACTTTTTTGCGCAGTTCATTTACGCGTATTTCTTTACTAAACACGTCCTTATTGTCGATCAGCACGCTGCCTTCCAGGCGAAAGCCTTCAATAAGGTCGTTCATACGGTTAAATATGCGCAGGTAGGTTGATTTACCGCAGCCGGAAGGGCCTATAAGGGCCGTTACGGTGTTGGCTTTAACCTCCATACTTACATTGCGCAGTACGTGAAAATCACCATACCAGCAATGCACATTGTTTGTTTCAATCTTATTCATACTGCCGGTGTTCTTCGCGTTTTGTTCAGGCATAAATTCTGCACCCTGTATGGTTTGTACACTGTTTTCATCGCTCTTCTTTTCAATACTACTCATTTTTATTTCCATTTTCTATGGCTGTGGTTTTACCATTTTACATGTTTCTGCCAACGGTTACGCAGTATTACCGCAGCGCCGTTCATGGCTATTGTTATCAGCAGTAATACAATAATGCCTGCTGCTGCATTCACTAAAAATTCGGCTTGTGGCCTGCTAACCCAGTTAAATATTTGTATGGGTAAAACCGTAAACGAATCGAAAACTGATTTTGGTGTAAAGGGCACGTAGGTTAATGCACCAACAACAATCAATGGTGCGGTTTCGCCAATGGCGCGCGATAAGGCAAGTATGATGCCCGTCATAATACCGCCTGCCGCAGCAGGTAAAACCTGCATCCAGGTGGTTTGCCATTTGCTGGCACCCAAAGCGTAAGAGGCTTCGCGTATGGTTTTGGGCACCGCTTTTAGCGATTCACGCGTTGATACAATTACGATGGGTAAAACGAGCAATGCCAATGTAAAGCTACCGGCCAAAATGCTTTCGCCCATGTGCAGAAAGCGCACAAAAAATTCCAGGCCCAGCAAACCATAGATAATAGACGGCACACCTGCCAGGTTAGATATGTTAATCTCTAAAAAATTTGCCCATGCTCCTTTTTTGCTGTACTCTTCAAGGTAAATACCGGCTCCAACGCCAATAGGTATAGCTATAACTGCGGTAGTAACCATAATCCAAAGGGTGCCTACCCACGCGGTTAGTATGCCTGCGTTTTCAGCCCTTCTGCTGGGCAGGCTTGTAAAAAAAGCCATCGAAATACGGTGGAGGCCATCCATGCCGATTTTAATTAATAAAATACCCAGCATAACCAGGCCTACAGAAGTAGCCACAATGGCCCATACACGGAACGCGCTGTTCTTTATCGTTTTTACCTGCTCGTTATTCATACGCCTCGCGGTATTTTTTCTTTATGTAAAAACTGATGTTGTTCAATAAAAAGGTAATTACAAACAGGGAGAGGCCTGCAGCAAAAATGGTTTTATACTCCAGCGAGCCGTGGGGTACGTCACCCAAGCTTACCTGCACTATGTAGGTGGTTACGGTTTCAATAGGTACGGTTGGGTCAAGCGTTAAGCGTGGTTGTTGGCCGGCGGCAATGGCTACAATCATGGTTTCGCCCATGGCGCGGCTAATGGCAAGTATTACTGAAACTATAATGCCTGAAGATGCGGCCGGCATAACCACGCGCAGCGATGTTTGCAGGGTGGTAGAACCAAGCGCGTAAGCGCCTTCGCGTAAGTGGCGGGGCACGGCATACAAAGCATCCTCACTTAAAGAGGAGATAAGCGGCACAATCATAAGCCCCATTACAATACCGGGCGATATAGCATTAAAGCCTGCTACACCGGGGAAAAACTTTTGTATAAATGGTGTTACCACCGTTAAAGCAAAAAAGCCATATACCACGGTTGGTACGGCTGCTAAAATTTCAAGCATAGGTTTTACGGTAGAGCGGAAACCTTTTGAGGCGTATTCGCTTAAGTAAATAGCGATTGATAAACCCAAAGGTAGTGCGATTACTATAGCTATCACCGTTGTTAGCAGTGTGCCGCTTAACAGGGGCAGGATGCCGAAGTGTTTGTCGGCAAAAAGAGGGGTCCATTGTGTATCGGTAAGAAAGGAACTAATGGGCACTTCGCTGAAGAACTGTACCGATTGCACTAACAGCACGGCTATAATGCCTAAAGTAGTAAGTACGCATACTGCACTACAGGCAAACAAAAAACCTTCTATTATTTTTTCCTTAATGTTCATTTTGCAGTAAAACCCTGCCGCCTTTTGGGGCAGCAGGGTCATTGAGTCAACTTAATTAATCCAATTCCTATTTCTGTCCTGTTGTGCCTTCTGCGGTTGCCGGTGTTTCTTCTCCTTTCAGCAACTCTTCCATTTTAACACCTACAGTGTTTTTACCCGCAAAAGCCGAACCTGTGGTGCCTGCCGCAAATCTCTTTTTCACTAATTCGTAAACCTCGTTCGGTAACGAAACATAACCAACTTCTTTTGATAAAGCGCCTGCATTGGCAATAAAATATTCTACAAATGCTTTTACCTCCGGTTTTTCTGCGCTCTTTTTGTTTATGTAAATAAACAGTGGACGGGAAAGAGGCTCATAGGTGCCATTTTGCACGGTTTCAGCCGAAGGAGCAATAGCGCCATCGCCGTTTTCTTTCTTCTCATCATCAACAGCTACCAGTTTCAGCTTGTCTTTGTTGTTTTCAAAGTAAGCCAGGCCGAAGAAGCCCAACGCATTTTTGTCGCCGGCTATGCCTTGTACTAATACGTTGTCATCTTCACTGGCGGTATAGTCACCACGGCAATCTTTAGCTTTGCCAACAATGGCTTCAGTAAAGTAATCAAAAGTGCCTGATTGGGTTCCGGCACCAAACAGGTGAATCTCCGTATTAGGCCATTTAGGGTTAACCTGGTTCCACTTGGTAATTTTACCTTGTGCAGCGGGTTCCCACATTTTTTTCAATTCTGCTACAGTAATCTTATCCAGCCAGGTGTTCTCTTTGTTTACTACTATGGCAAGGCCGTCATAAGCTACCGGTAATTCAATGTATTCTACTGCCGATGCTTTGCAAATAGAATCTTCAGAAGCTTTAATAGGGCGGGATGCGTTGGAAATATCTGTTTCACCTCTGCCGAATTTTTTAAAACCGCCACCGGTGCCCGATTCGCCTACTGACACTTTTACGCCGGTATTATCTTTTCCGAAATCTTCTGCTACTGCCTCAGCCAGCGGGTAAACGGTTGAAGAGCCGTCAAGTTTAATTTCTCCGCTTAATCCTTTGTTCTCTTCCTTTGTTTGCTGTTGGTTGTTTCCGCAACTTGCCAGAAATAATACTGTAAGTGCAAATACTAATTTTTTCATTTTATATGTGTTTTAAGTGATTGCAAAATTGTTTCCTGAATGTTTGGTGAATGTTAATTGGGGGTTATTTGAACATAAATTGAGTGCGCAGGGTAAATACATTATCCTTTAAATCGCGGTTAAAGCCGTTTATGTTCGTTTTTTCGTTTAAAACTATGGCGTAATGAGCCATTACCTTAAACCATTCATTAGGCTGAAAGTTATAGCCAACCTCAAAAGTTTGGTATTTAACGTCGGCGCCGCTAACGCGTGCATCATTTACGCTTGATAGGTCTTTACCTGCAATGCGGCTGTTAGGGTCAAACCAGTCATATTTAAAAACCAATTCGTGCCACATGTTGTGCTTAGTGTCATGTAAACCCTGTATTAAGTAAAAATAGGCGCCGTTAAAATTGCGGTTGTAAATATCGCTACCGTTGGCCACAGGGTTTAAATCGCTGCTTGAAGTTCCGGGCTGAGTTCCGAAGATGTATTCGCCACGTACTGTAGTGCGGCCCCATTTGTATTCGCCAGTCATTTGAAGGTCGAAGCCTATGTATTGTCTTTTAAAGAATCTTTTGCCCTGGCTTGTGGAATCTACTGTCTTTATATACCGCAGGGCGCCATCTGTGGTATCTTTCCCGATGGTATAATACGCAGGTGTGGACTGCATTACATAACCGTGGTAGTAACTTGCACCACCCGATAGTTTAAAGTGGTTATCAGCAAACCCTCTGTTTAATACTATTTGGCCTATAAAGTCCTTTCTGTTATCTATTTCAGCATTACCAAGGCCTGTGCCGTTATACATACCGGCGTTTATCTTAAAAAAGTTCAGCTTGCTTGTTTTAGGTGGCTCAATGGTAAACATAAAGCCAAGGTCGCGCTCGCGGGGGAATAATGATTGCGACATGCGGCCCCTTTCAGGTGTTTCGCGCGAACGGGATGAATAAATTACCTCGTAACCGAAAGGCCGGTTCATCATACCGCCGGTAAAGGCCAGCCAGTTGGTCCATGGGTCAACTACCTTGCCGTAAAACTCGATAGGGGTAATGCCCGTTTCATTAATGTTAAACTGCACTGTGGCGTAGTAGTTTACTACCCCTTTTTTGTTTTCGTTGGCAAACTCAAATTTGATTCGGCCGCGCCTTAAAGCAAAGCGGTTAGCTGATGTGCTTGGGAAATCTCCCCCTTCAAAACTTTTTGCCCCTACAGTATCAATGTGCTGAAACTGCATTTGGGCATAACCTGAAATTTTAAATTTTCTGAGCCAGTCCAGGGCGCTAACCTTTTTCTTTATCTCTGTTACTTCGGCAGCAAGGCTATCGGTTTTAGTTTGCGCCTGGGCAAACTGGCCTAAAACCATGATTAAGAAAAGGATTGGTAATGTTTTCTTCATATGCTGTTTTAACTCTTCGTTAATTGATACAGCAAAAGAAGTTTGTTGATATTAAGCCAATGTTAAGCGGTACTTAATGTTGTATTAATCCGCGGGCTTAAACCCCGTTCTGCACAGCTTTTCAACATTTTTGATACGTGAAGGAGGCTTAATATTTTGTTTACAACCTCTATTAAGCTTAGTAACAAAAATTTAGTGTAATATAAAGTTAAACAGGGGCAATAAACGGTTTAATAGACCGTCTAATCTTTAAATTCATTATTTTCGCGGCAGTCAAGTATGTCTAAAAGCCTTTTTAAATTTTTAATCCTCCCGGTTATACTGCTGCACTTCGCAGGGGTTACCCAGTTGGTTTCCTCTGTAATGAGAGACCAGGGGGCCTTTGTAAGCATGCTTAATATGACTGAAGAGGAGAATAAAAAGGAGAAGGACGAGAAAGATGAAAAAGACGACGATGAAAGTAAGTTAACCGGCCACGGTTATGTTTTAGCTCATATTGAGCACGCATATCATCACAGCAATTTCGGATTTGTAATAGCTGAAGATGAAATACAACACCAGTTTATAGGCGAAAGCTCCACTCCGCCTCCGGATTTCAACGCCTAGATTTTTAATCAGGTATTAACGGGCTTTGGCCTGTTTCCATTGCATTTGTTGGAATTCAAAATCATGTCATGAAAAGAAATTTTGTGGCAAATCTGAAATATGATTTGCCGGCAGGCCTTGTAGTATTTTTAGTTGCATTGCCATTGTGTTTAGGTGTAGCATTAGCTTCGGGAGCCCCTTTGTTGGCCGGGCTAATAGCGGGTATAGTAGGCGGTATTGTTATTGGCTCCTTAAGCGGTTCATCCCTTAGTGTTAGCGGCCCTGCTGCGGGCTTAACAGCCATTGTTTTAATAGCAATTCATCAGTTAGGTAGTTTTCCTGTATTCCTGACCGCCGTGGTAATTGCAGGTGTAATACAACTATTGCTGGGCCTGGCAAAAGCAGGTACCGTGGCCGGATATTTCCCCGGCAACGTTATCAAGGGCATGTTAAGTGCTATTGGTATTATAATTATCATGAACCAGATACCCCACGCACTTGGTTACGATAAAAATGCTGATGGCGATCTGGCCTTTATTCAGGTTGATGATAACCACCCTATCGCTTCACTTATTGAGCCCCTTAAGCATATTGATGCCGGCGCAACCATCGTAGCGCTTATAAGCCTTGGCCTTATCATTTTATGGGAACAGAAGTTTATGCGCAAACTGGCCGTTGTGCCGGGCGCATTAGTGGCAGTGTTGGCCGGCCTTATCATCAATGAGGTTTGGCGTGCAGGCGGTATCCAACTGGCAATAGGGCAGGAGCACCTGGTTAAAATACCTGTGTTTAATGACTTTAACGCCATTAAGAGCGCCTTTGTTTTTCCTGATTTCAGCGCAATAACCAATAAGGCGGTAATTATTACGGCGTTTACCATAGCAGCAGTAGCCAGTATAGAAACGCTGTTGTGTGTAGAAGCAGTAGATAAGCTTGACCCCAACAAGAGAACTACTTCTGCTAACCGCGAATTGAAGGCACAGGGTATCGGTAACATCATTTCAGGTCTTATTGGCGGGTTACCGATCACTTCAGTAATTGTGCGTAGCTCTGCTAATGTTAATGCCGGTGCAAGGTCTAAAACCTCTGCCATATTCCATGGTGTTTTGCTGTTGGTGTGCACCCTGGCCATACCGGCCCTGCTTAATAAAGTACCACTTGCTGCCCTGGCGGCGGTATTAATAGCAACAGGTTACAAACTGGCTAAGCCAACCATTTTTATTGAAATGTTCCGCAAGGGAAAGTACCAGTGGGTACCGTTTTTAGTAACTGTGGTAGCCATTGTTTTAACCGACCTGCTTAAAGGTGTAGGTATAGGTATGGCAGTTAGCGCCATAGCAATTTTATGGGGCAATTTGCGCGCTCCTTACTTTTTCCATAAGGAAAAACACCACGATGGCGAATTGATACATATTGAGCTTGCCCAGGAGGTTAGCTTTTTAAACAAAGTAAATATTAAGAATACCCTTACACACCTACCTGAGAAAAGCCTGGTATGGATTGACGCCAGCCGTACAAGTTATATTGACCATGATGTGTTGGAACTTATAAAGGAGTTTAAAGATGTGCAGGCGCCTGATAAGGGCATTGAGTTATACACTACGGGCTTTAAAGAGGCCTATCAGATAGAGAACAACGAACATGTTATATCGGAAGAGGTGAAGGATATGTTGGTTGAATTAAAGAATAAGGCCAGGCAATCTTCCGGAACGTTGAGTGCCCCTTTAGTAGGGTAAAGTATTTTATAACAACAAAAAACCAAGCAAAATGACACTTACCAATAAAGAAATACAAAAGACTATGACGCCTTTAAAGGCGCTTGAAATTTTAAAGCAGGGCAATTACCGCTTTGTAAATAACCTGAAGGTTAACCGTAACCTGTTACAGCAGGTAAACGAAACCAAGGAGGGGCAGTATCCCTTTGCCACCGTGCTTAGTTGTATTGATTCGCGCACATCTGCCGAATTGATTTTCGACCTTGGCCTTGGCGATATATTTAGCGTGCGTATTGCCGGTAACGTGGTAAACGAAGATATACTTGGCAGTATGGAGTTTGCCTGCAAGGTAGCAGGCTCAAAAATTATAGTGGTGTTAGGCCACACCAATTGCGGCGCTGTAAAAGGTGTTTGCGAACACGTTGAAATGGGCCACTTAACGGGTTTGCTGAAAAAATTGCAGCCCGCCCTTGATAAAACAGTTGAACGCGGCACTGAGGCGGGCAGCAATTTTGTAGACGCCGTTGCTGAAAACAATGTTCACCTTTCTATAGATCTGATTTTGGAGAAGAGCCCTATTTTAAAAGAAATGGTTGATAAGGGGCAGTTGGGCATTGTAGGCGCCCTTTATAATGTTGAAAGCGGAGTGGTGAATTTTTATGAACAGGATATACGCATTAAAGAAAAAACAGGTGAAAGAACAGCAAGAGGTTTAAAGCTTGCTCCCATTATAAACAGGTAGGTATAGGTTGTCGCTTGGTTTTATGTGCCCTCTTTCCACAAGGAAAGGGGGCTTTTTATTAAGACCCGATAAGGTTCTTAAGAATGAGGTATGATATACCGCCTACTAAAGCGCTGGCGGGGATAGTTAAAATCCAGGCTATAACAATGTTGCCTGCAACACCCCACCGTACCGCGCTAAGGCGCTTGGTCATACCTACACCCATTATACTTCCGGTAATGGTATGTGTGGTTGATACCGGTATTTTAAGGAAGGTAACTGCAAACAGTGTAATGGCGCCGGAGGTTTCAGCACAAAAACCTTCAAAAGGTTTTAATTGGGTAATTTTCTGTCCCATTGTTTTTACAATCCTCCACCCACCGAAGATAGTGCCAAGGCCCATAGCGCTGTAGCAGGCAAAAGGGGTCCAAACAGGTAAGCTGTCTCCTTTCTTAACGCTGCCGGCTACCAGTAGCGCAGCCCAAATAATGCCCATTGTTTTTTGCGCATCGTTGCCGCCGTGGCCAATAGAAAACAGAGCAGAAGAAAGCAACTGTAGCCTGCGGAAATAACGGTCAACTTTTGAGGATGCAAAGTTCTTACAGATATTGATAACAATAACCGATATGATGTAAGCCGTTACCATACCAATAATAGGGGCCAAAGGGATGAAGATGAGGGTTTGCGTAATTTTGCCCAGCACAATAGCGTTAAGCCCTGCCTTAGCGTAAGCAGCACCTGCAAAACCGCCGAGCAGCGCATGTGATGAACTGCTTGGCAAACCCCAAAACCAGGTTAGCAAATTCCATACTATAGCGCCTAACAGGCCACCCATTAATACCGATTGGCTTATAACATCTTCGGCTACCATCTTTTTAACGGTGTCCGCTACGCCGTGCTCTTTAAAAAAGAAGAAGGCTACAAAGTTGAAGAAGGCTGCCCATATAACGGCCTGGAAGGGAGTTAATACCCGTGTAGAAACTACCGTAGCAATAGAGTTGGCAGAATCGTGAAAGCCGTTGATGAAATCAAACAGCAATGCAACAACAATAACTAGAATTAAAACAGTAGTCATTACGGGTTTATGAGTTCTTCACGATAATGGTTTCAATAACATTGGCAACGTCTTCGCACTTGTCGGTAGCGGTTTCCATGTTCGCAAGTATCTCTTTTATTTTCAATATGCGTACTGCGTCTTTTTCGTTGTTAAACAGGTCAGCAATTGCGCCGTCAAAAATATCATCGGCGTGGTTTTCAAGGCTGTTGATGCGCACGATGGCTTCGCGTATGCGCACTGCGTTACCCATATCCTTCATGCCGGTAACAGCAACATGAATTTCCTTGGCAGAGTGTTCAATGATTTCTGCCAGCTTTTTCATTGCCTGCGATGTTTCTTCAATCTTATACATGTCAAAGCGCTTTGACGAGCCGTGTATGTAATCAACAATATCATCAAGGGCCGAAGCCAGGTAAGAAATATCCTCGCGATCAAAAGGGGTAATAAAATTGGTGGAAAGCTCGGTGAAAATCTGGTGGGTTAATTCGTCGCCTACATGCTCCAGGTCCGAAATTTTCTTAACCAGTTCCTGTCTTTTGTCAGCAGGGGCATTAACCAATTCCGAAAACACTTTTGATATTTCTACAAGGTTATCGGATGACTGGGCGAAAAGCTTAAAGAATTGCTTGTCTTTGGGTATCAGAAAGGAGAAGAAATTTCCTAGGGACATATGTATTGTTTGAATTGCGCGCTAATTTAAGCGAATATTAAAACCCTGTTAATTTATCTGGCACTTGAATGTTGGTAACTAACTCATTTCTACCAGATAAGCAGAATCTTTCTCGGAAGCAAATCCCCCGTAAGGGTGATTCAACCGCTTAAGTTCAATCCCTATATTCGCCCCTGTATGTCATTGAAATCCTTTGGGGCCGGTTTGGCGGCAGGTTTTATCAGTTCGCGTGTTTATGCCGGGCAACAAAAGGCGGTGCAGCTACAACAGCAGCTTTTGGTGCATCTTATTAAAACTGCTGAACAAACTGATTTTGGCAGGCGCCACAATTTTTCTAAGGTTAAGAATTATGAAGATTTTAAGCAGGAAGTACCCGTTCTGGATTATGAGGGGCTTAGAGATGACATTGAATTAATATCTGACGGAAAGGAAAATGTGCTGTGGCCCGGCCTGCCCCTCTACTTTTGCAAAAGCAGCGGCACCACCAGCGGTACCAAGTATATACCCGTAAGCAAGGCGCAGATAGGGGACATGATTACCGCTGCCCGTAATGCCACCATGCTTTACGTAAATGAAACCAACAGCGCTGCCATTTTTGATAAGAAGATGATTTTTCTGCAGGGCTCACCCGAGTTGGACAAATACGGCAAAATAGCCGCAGGCCGTTTAAGCGGTATTGTTTATCACCATGTGCCTTCCTATGCGCAGGCTAACCGCATGCCATCTTACGCTGTAAACTGTATTGAAGATTGGGAAGAGAAGGTGGAGGCCATAGCTAACGAAACCCTTAAACAGCGCATGAGCCTGATAAGCGGCATACCGCCTTGGTGTGTAATGTATTTTGAAAAGTTGCTGGAGCTAAGTGGCAAACAAACGGTAAAGGATGTTTTTCCGGACTTTAAAGTGTTTATGTATGGCGGCGTTAACTACGAGCCCTACCGCCATAAAATTGAAAACCTGATTGGCTTTAAAATTGATTCGGTTGAAACCTACCCCGCAAGCGAGGGATTTATAGCCTACCAGGACAGCCAAAAGCAGGACGGCCTGTTGTTGAATGTTGACGGCGGCCTGTTTTATGAGTTTGTAAAGGCCCAGGATATTTTTAACGAAAACCCCGAGCGTATCAGTCTGCAGGATGTTGAGTTGGGAGTAAACTATGCACTTATTCTCAATACCAATTCCGGGCTGTGGGGTTATAATATTGGCGATACTATAAAGTTTGTTTCTAAAAACCCTTACCGCATAGTAGTAACGGGCCGCACAAAGCACTTTATCTCTGCTTTTGGAGAACACGTGATAGGTGAGGAAGTTGAGTTTGCCATTTTACGCGCCATGCGCGATTTAAACTGCGGCGTTACAGAATTTACGGTTGCTCCGCAAGTAGCCCCCTCAGAGGGCTTGCCCTACCACGAATGGTTTGTTGAGTTCAGCAGGTTGCCGGTTAGTATTAATGCTTTTGCGGGCCTGGTAGATGAATACATGTGGGGCAAAAACTCGTACTACGATGATTTGCGTAAAGGCCACATTATACAACCGCTGAAGTTACACAGCCTTAAGCCCGGTACTTTTGTGGAGTATATGAAAAGCAGAGGCAAATTAGGAGGGCAGAACAAGGTACCGCGCCTTACAAACGACCGCAGCATAGCCAACGAATTGGTTAAGTTTCTTTAATTTCTTTAAGCCATTGCCTGCCAGTGCTTTGTGGCCCTTCTTTCGGGAACTATTGTTCCCCTGTTTAGCGGTGGTTTTTTCCTACATTTGCCGCTCAAATTTTATGGATGGAGACTCTTATTAAGGTAGCGCAATTTATTCTTAGCCTTTCTATACTGGTAACTTTGCACGAGTTCGGGCACTATATAACCGCCCGTATGTTTAAAACCAGGGTTGAGAAGTTCTACCTCTTTTTCGACTTTCTTTTTCCATTTCCTAACCTGTTGAATTTTGCCCTTTTCAAAAAGAAGATTGGCGAAACAGAATATGGCCTGGGTTGGTTTCCACTGGGGGGCTATGTTAAGATTGCCGGCATGGTGGATGAAAGCATGGATGAAGAGCAGTTGAAACTTCCTCCGCAGCCTGATGAGTTCCGCAGCAAAAGGCCTTACCAGCGCCTTATAATTATGTTAGGCGGCATTATCATGAATATTCTTTTGGCCTTTGTTATTTATGGCCAGATGTTATACTGGTGGGGCGAAAGCTATCTGCCGGTTGAAAATGTTACTTACGGTTTCTCAGTAGATTCAACAGCTACCAAAATCGGCTTGCAGGATGGAGATAAGATTGTGAGTTATGATGGTGGTAAGAAGTTTACCAATGAGGCTACCATAGCTATTGATTTGTTGTTGGACAATGCAAAGACGATTGAAATTGAACGTAACGGCGAAAAGAAATCGCTTACTATACCAACAGCGGTTTACCGCGAAATATTTGCCGGTATGGGCGAAGGGTTCGTTCAACCCATTATACCTTGTTTTGTTGATACCATCTTTCCTACCTATGCGCTTTACAAAGCAGGGGGCAAGCAGGGCGATCAGATAATTGGGCTTGATACTATTCCTATCCGCTATTTCCATGAATTTAAACGAAACCTGCCGGCCTTTAAAAATAAGGCTACTACCATTACCGTGCTGCGTGGTACAGATACAGTGGCTATTGCCTTAACCATACCTGATTCAGCAAAGGTTGGCTTTGCCCCTGATGAAGAAAAGCACTTTAACATAGTGCATAAGGAGTATGGCTTTTTTGCGTCTATTCCTGCAGGTATAGGTAAGTCTTACAATACTTTGGTTAAATACATCAAGCAGTTCCGCCTGGTGTTTAACCGCGATTTAAAAGGCTACAAAAAAGTAGGAAGCTTTATAACTATAGCCAAACAATTCTCGCCTAAGTGGGATTGGATGCGCTTCTGGACGCTTACTGCCTTTCTTTCCATAGCGCTGGCGTTTGTAAACCTTTTACCAATACCTGCCTTAGATGGCGGGCATGCCCTGTTTACATTAGTTGAAATGATAACCGGCCGTGCGCCTAGCGATAAGTTTTTAGAGCGCGCGCAGGTGGTGGGTATGATAATCATATTCGCACTGATGATTTTTGCCCTTGGCAACGATTTTATTCAGAACTTCTTTAATAGATAATAATATACTTACATATGGCAACAGGATTTTTTAAAGTACCCATTGCGAAGAACGAACCGGTTAAAAGTTATGCGCCCGGCTCGGCAGAACGAATTGAACTGAAAAAGAAACTGGCCGAAATGCGTGCAGAAGTGCGCGATATACCCATGTTTATCGGCAACAAGCTGGTGAAGGAGGGCAAGAAACTGCCTCTTAATCCACCGCACGACCACAAACACCTGTTGGGTTACTATTACAAGAGCGAAAAAAAGCATATAAAGCAGGCTATTGATGCAGCCCTTGCCGCCCGTAAAAAATGGACTGCAATGGAGTGGGAGCAACGCGCTGCAATCTTTTTAAAAGCTGCTGATTTAATAGCCGGCCCTTACCGTGCTGAGTTAAATGCAGCAACTATGCTGGGCCAATCAAAGAATGCTTTCCAGGCAGAAATTGATTCGGCTTGCGAGATAATCGACTTTCTGCGCTTTAACGTGCAGTATATGACGGAGATATATTCCATTCAACCCGAAAGCTCACCGGGCATTTGGAACCGTTTGGAATGGCGTCCGCTGGAGGGCTTCGTTTATGCCCTTACACCTTTCAATTTTACCGCTATTGCAGGTAACCTGCCCACCAGTTGTGCTATGATGGGTAACGTTGTGGTGTGGAAGCCATCCAATACACAGGTTTATTCTGCTTATGTGTTGATGAAAATTTTCCGCGAGGCGGGTGTGCCGGATGGTGTGATTAACTTAATCTACCCTTCGGGCCCTGATGCTGCTGATGTAGTTTTTGCTCATCCTGATTTTGCCGGTATTCACTTCACCGGTTCTACAGAAGTGTTCCAGAACATTTGGAAAAACATTGGCGACCATATTCACGTTTACAAAACCTACCCGCGTATAGTGGGCGAAACCGGCGGTAAGGATTTTATACTGGCTCATAGCAGTGCCGATGCTAAGGTATTAGCTACTGCTATTTCCCGCGGTGCATTTGAATACCAGGGGCAGAAGTGTTCTGCTGCCTCACGTGCTTATGTGCCGGCCAACTTATGGCCTGCCGTTAAAAAACAGGTATTGGCTGATTTGGCAAGCATGAAAATGGGTGGCGTTGAGGACTTCAGCAACTTCATAAATGCCGTTATTGACGAAAAGAGCTTTGATAAACTGGCTGCCTATATAGCCAATGTAAAAAAGAGCAAGGGCGAGGCGAAGATTATTGCCGGTGGCAAATGCGATAAGAGCAAAGGCTGGTTTATTGAGCCTACCATTATACAGGTAACAAATCCTAAATATGTTACTATGTGCGAAGAACTGTTCGGCCCCGTACTTACAGTTTACGTTTACGACGAGAACAGATTTGAAGACGTTATAAAACTGGTGGATTCTACTTCTATTTATGCATTAACAGGTTCAATCATTTCGCAGGACCGTTATGCTATTGAATTAGCAACCAAACGTCTTAGCAATGCAGCGGGTAACTTTTACGTTAACGATAAACCTACCGGTGCCGTGGTTGGCCAACAGCCCTTTGGCGGCAGCCGTGGTTCAGGCACTAATGATAAAGCCGGCAGCATGGTTAACCTTATGCGTTGGGTTTCTCCGCGTAGCATAAAGGAAACCTTTGCACCACCGGTTGATTACCGTTATCCGTTTTTATCGCCTGATAAATAAGCGATGCAGCTAAACGATAAAGTAGTTTGGTTAACCGGCGCATCATCGGGTATAGGTGAGGCACTAGCTTATGCGCTTGCAAAACAAGGCGCGAAGTTGGTTCTTTCTGCCAGAAGGAAGGATGAACTGGAACGGGTGGCGCGCGCGGCAAACCTTGCTGATTCCAACTGTCTGCTTCTGCCGCTTGATCTTGTCGACCAAAGCAACTTTGAAGCGAAGAAGAATGAGGTAATTCAAAAGTTTGGCCGCGTTGATGTGTTGATCAATAACGGCGGCGTTAGTCAGCGTTCACTGGCAAAAGACACACCGGTAGATGTTGACCGTAAGATTATGGAGGTAAACTACTTCGGCACTGTTGCGCTTACCAAAACATTACTACCACAGTTCATTAAGCAGCGTAACGGTGTGTTTGTGACGGTAACAAGCGCAGTGGGCAAATTCGGCTCGCCCTGGCGTAGTGGTTATTCGGCCAGTAAACATGCTTTGCACGGCTTTTTCGACTCATTAAGAGCAGAGCATTATACCGATAATATTAAAGTGTTGCTGGTGTGCCCCGGCTTTATTCAAACCAACGTTTCAATAAATGCTTTGACGGGTAGCGGCGAAAAATTGGGCACTATGGATGCAGCCACCGCTAAAGGTTTAACTGCCAAAGAATGTGCGCAGCAAATAGTTTCGGCTATTAAAAGCGAGAAAGAGGAAATAGTAGTTGCCGGTATAAAGGAAAGCTTTGGTGTTTGGATGAAACGCTTCTTCCCCGGTATATTCTCCGTTATGCTACGTAAAATGGCGGTTCGCTAAACCGTACATAAAAATGCCGGCAACTGTTCTGCTACCGGCATGTCTAATAGATTATTGCTTCTGAGCTGTTGTTGTGCAGTTAAAAGTATTAATACCATCCTGCTCGGTATGGCTGATAGTTAAAGTAGCGCCACCGTTAGTTGCTGTGCCCGAACCGCTAACCGAGTAAACTGCCCCGCTTGGCGTTTGCGCAGGTATAGTAATCAGGTTATCGCTTATAGTGGCACTTACATTAATGGAAGGTGTAAACCCACCAAAATTATGGATGATAATACCATTCGGGCCATTGGTGGTTATAGTAATATTGTACGAATAATTGCCTGCACCGCAAATATCAGTGCAGCCAAAGCTTCCTACATAATCGGCACTGGTAAGGCCGCTATTGCTAACTACCACGGTTGCCGTTTTTACTCTGGTTCCACCACTGTTGGTTATGTTCAATGTTATAGTATATGTTCCCGGATTATCGTAAACGTGGGTTACATCGCCTTTCTGGCTGCTGGTTTCGCCGTCTCCAAAATCCCACAGATAAGTCACCCCATCAGCAGAGCAGTCAGTTATTACCAGTGTAG
>CAZUHU010000066.1:0-17663 GCA_964620645.1 uncultured Chitinophaga sp. | reverse complement strand
GATTTGTTGCGGTTGTTGTTACAGCACTGCTTACGCAACCTCCGTCACTTCTCTTGCTTCTGATCCAAATGGTGTCAATGTGGCCATTAGCAACGGTATCATTGAAGCTACCTCCACTTATTATAGTTTTGCCGTTTGTAAAGCTGCTGCTCGTAGCCCACTGCACTTGGTTGCCATTAGTTCCGGCATTGACTCCAGAAAAGGTAAATATTTCTGAACCGCTACTGCAGCGGGATTGAGCCGTTGGTGCCGTTGGTGCGCTTGGGTAAGGAACTGCTATGATACGCTTACTGCTGCAGTTCGTAGAGTAAAGGTCAAGGCTATTCGTTGTATCTCCACTAGCGTAGGCTCGGTTTCTATTCCTTACATAAAAGGTGGTGCTGGTATCCATCGTTACCGTGATACTGGCTCCACTACCTATATATAGTCCTCCCGCTCCGGCACAGGATTTCTTATACCACTGTGTTTCTGTTCCGTCTGCGGTATCTGCCGTCAAGGTTACTTGGTCTCCCACGCAAGCGGTATCCCGGCTAACCGTGATATGGCCAGGATCCTTTGGTTCGCGGCAGCTTACAAAGCTAAGGCGCGAGGTGCCATTATTGTATTTATATACTGTAAGGCTCAAAAAGGTATCTCCTGAGAACGTGATATAAGGACTTGTGATGTCATACGTGCTTGCAACTGCTACGTTGGAAACAAGATATTTAATCACGCCAGTCCGATCCGTTAAAGAACAATTTCCTCCCTGCTTACTTCTTATCCGTATCTTATATCTGCCCTGTTGAAAGTTTTTTTTCATCAAGAAGGTGGTGAAGTAACTACTGTCATCCATTGTAACTCCGCAGGTAGAGCTATTTATAGTTGGTTGGGCCGTTCCCCAGTCGTAAGCAAAAGTGGAACTGTCTGACGAAAAAGTGCCCTGATAAACGTTACCATAGTAACTGGGGTTATTCCAGTCATACACATATGCGTTCCATTTATCTATACCCCAGGTATAATCGCCGTCCATCTGACAAATGCTGAAATCAGCTTTAAGCGTGCCGGTAGATTTTTTGAGGTCTAATCTCCAATGGCCCGACTCGGGCACTTTGTATAAATCCGAAGGTTGGTCTGTAGTTGTTGTGGGTATAAACAATCGTGTGGTCTGCTTAGTGTTCACTGATGACCCATTTGTCCAATAGTCTAGAAGGGCGGTGTTAGTGCCATTGGTAAGTTTTAAGTCACCAGGCGTATTACAAACAATCTTATAAAATTTGCGAGGGAAGATAGTGTCCATCCTAAATGAGAGTGCAAATGAATCTTTACTTATTCTAGAAGGACATATCTGACATGCATTAGTTAAAGTTGGCGCGGCACTATCCAGATTCATCGTAAAGTTCATGTTTTGGTTGGCGGTGGTGCCAAGGTTTTCTTTGAAGTAGTTACTTGAACTGGTCCACTTCCATACATTCCCGATCCATTCTTTATTACCCCAGCTAAACTGTAGGTCCGGACTTTTGCATAAGCGGCGGTAATAAACGGTAACAGTATCACTGATGGAGGAAGCGCTATCACCTAAAAAATAAACTTTTACCCCTTCAACCACTCCCACGTGCATCACATACTCATTAGAGTCTGACCCACCGCACGAATAGTTGTTTAAGTCGTATTTATAGTTTGTGGTTGGAAGCGTACCGTAGTTAAAGTTTTCAACCCATATTTGAACATTCTTTCTTCCACAGGTGTAAATCTCGTAGTAAATATTATCGATAGACCCAGAGCCGGTCACGTAATCTGTATCCTTCAGTATTACATACTTAAACCCCGTAGGGAGGATGGTGGCATGACCCCAGGAATTTCCAACAAGCTGCGTTCCCGCATAAGTAAAGGTTGGGGTTCCTGCCATTACCCGACCTGCTGGAGTTGTGTTACATTGTCCATATGTCATCTGAACTAGTGCGTTAAACGCTAGTATGAGGATGAGGTAAATCTTTTTCATAGGTTATTGGTTGCAGGGTGAAGAATTACCGGTAGCGTTGTAGTTTACCGGCTGAATGGAGCCATCACTGTCAATGAGGCGAAGGACTATTTTGCCATTGGTTCCCCCTAAGGTTTGAACCGTAGTCTGCTGGGTAGCACCGCTAGCGAGGGTAAGGGTTACCGGAATGTTGAGCACATACTGTCCTACCGTTCCAGTACTCGTACCCCGAATCAGAAAGCAGCCGCTTTCGCCAGGACCATAGGTATGCGAGGTCTTGTTCATGCCCCAGCACATGCCGCAGGGTATGTTGGTTGGCGTTCCAAAACTTATCTGCGTAACAGTATCCGTTCCAGTTGCACTACTAATAGTGCTATAGGCCACAAAGGGAATGAGGAGTTCTGATGGCTGTCCTACTGTGACGCAGGTCAGGATATCTGAGGAGGCAAACCCTTGGGTTATTCCCAGACTGCTGCTCTCAAATTCAAAGTCGCTCAGGCTATCGCAGCCTTGGGCAGAGACGTTATGGGATAGCAAAAGAAGGGCGCATCCCCAAAGAAGGGCGTAAATAGTTTTCATGGCATGTCATTAAACGTTAGAAAGTAATACTCAGAGAAATCAAATCACAAATCCGTGTTTCCAAAGTCAGTTCACGAACTTTGGGTAGTTCCAGCCTTAATGCTTAAGGGGGTAGCAGCACCAATGGCTTATAAACCTAAATGTAAAAACGGAAAAACAATTAAACAAATTTTTTATGTCATTTTTTTGTTATCCTCTTCCTTGGGAAACATGAAGACAAAGTAAAGTGCCGATTGCGCAGCCTATTTGCGCAGGTAATTCGCCTAAGAAAAGCTAGAAGACTTTGCTCTATTTAAAAAGGCAAACTGCAATTGTGTTTCTCGCAATGTTTTAACGCTCGCTTGCAAGGCACTGCACCGAACTTCAGGTCGATAATTGTTAGCAGTCACATGATGTATTATAAAAATTCATTCGTGTACCCGAATTCGGGTATTGACATCAACAAGAAAAGCTTTTTTCTTTACGCCACTTATTTCAACATCTTTATTTATTATTTATATGAAACTTTTCGCTGTCTCACAAAACACAACCACTGCTTTCTTACCTATCGCGGGCATCGCAGTCCCCAGCAACGACGGCGTTTTAGGCAAGATAAAACCCTGTTCTTCATAAAGAACATACGGATCAAATGGTTATTCAAGAAATATATCGTCCGGAAAACATAAAATGAAAAATTGGTTAATGATTTTATGAAACAAAAAATTAACTCTATGAATCAAGCAAAAGCATTTGCAAATAACGATGTAGTACTCATTGTTTGGAGCTATGATAAACCTATTAAAAGTTGCTTGGGGTTTTGTATTAAGCGGACAAATGTCATGACTGGAGATGAGGTAACGCTCGAAAGTATGGTTGGCTTCAAACCAGGAAATTCCGGACTCCACACCTTTAAATCAACATCCATCTGGCCCATTCAAAAGTTTAACTGGCGGGACTTTAGGGCTGAAAGTGGCGCAACCTACCAATACACGATCATTCCAATGGTGGGGTCGGCAACAACCCTTAAAGAAAAAAAGAGTGACAGCCTGCCTACCAATCAGGTTACTCTTTCGCCCGGTTCTGGTGAGATAAAAGCCTTTTTCAATCGAGGGATTTTGTCTACGCAATATGTGTCGAGTCAAATTCCTAAATCCAAAAAAGGAACGCCTAATTTCAAATTACTTTTGGATAGAATCAAACAGCCTGGCGACACATTGCGAAATAAATTAGCAGATGAACTTAAAGATGCCCTGATGTGTTTACTTAACAAAGCAATAAGGGATGGAGGCACATGCTATTGTGCGCTGTATGAGTTAAATGACCCGGAGCTAATTGAAAAGATTTTGGAGGCAAAGAATAATGTGCGCCTCATTCTATCCAACACCGGTCCCGACGATAAGACAAATGAGGTTGCAAGAGAATCATTACATGACGCTGGCATGGATATCACCGATCGCATGGTCTCAAGTGGACATATCGGACACAACAAATTTGTGGTTTACGTGAATAAAAAAGGGCAAGCTACCACGGTACTAACCGGCAGTACTAATTGGACGTACTCTGGTTTATGCTCCCAATCAAACAACGCAATTTTAATTGAATCAACTGAGCTTGCGAGTCATTATCTTGATTATTGGAAAAGGATGAAAACTGACGATGCTGCACAAGGAAAAGGTTTTAGAAGTAAAAACGACAAGAAGCGAACTGCAAAGATTGGCAGCACCAAAATTTCGCTGTGGTTTTCACCTAACACCAAAGCGCAGAACAAGACGGCCGGCTCTCCGATGCCTAATGATGTGAAACAGGTTTTTGATGCAATGAACAAAGCTAAAAAATCGATTCTTTTTCTTGCTTTTCAACCAGGTACACCAAGCATTATTGATAAAGCAGCCGAAGTTCAAATCAAAAAACGCAATCTGTTTATACGAGGGGCCGCAACAGATTTGGGCGCAGTTGAAGCGTCAAGCGTCACTCTTTTCCATAGAGGGATAAGTGATCCGGTGATTGTGGGGGCACAGGAATTAAAAGACGATTTTTCATTTTGGATGTCCGAACTATTAAAATCCTCCCCCTCAGCCCACGCAATTATTCATGATAAGGTAATGGTTATTGATGCCTTCACCAAGGATTGTGTAGTAATCACCGGCAGCCACAATTTGGGATACCGGGCCTCATATAATAATGACGAAAACTTACTAATCATCAAGGGCGACCAAAACCTTGCAACAAGTTACGCAACGCACATTTTAGATGTCTACGATCACTACAGGTGGAGATATTACTTAAGTAAAAACACAGGTAAGAATGCATTCAAAGGACTGAGCACCTCGGATTCTTGGCAAGGTCCATACTTTAACAACAAGCGCGGTGAATCTATTGACAGACGGTTCTGGTGCTAACTAAGAGGTGAAAGTTTCGGCAAAGAACTTCGTAAGAAGTGGTGGTCGTATGAAACAATAAAGGTTAGCCTCCTTCATGTAACATTTGTGCGCATAGCAACAGCTGCTCCAACTGTTTGCTCAGGTCAATCTCTCACACAGTCAGAGAACATAATTCAAAATCCTTGTAAAAACGCCTTATATGTGGAAGAATCATATTGACTAATCCCAAAACAGTTTCCCAAAGGCAGTAAAGCATTTTTCGGAATTTCTTAATGATTTTTACGTCATCTTTAAAGTTTTCCAAGGTGCTTTTATGATTCTTTATCTTCGCTTCTATGAGAAACAATAGCGTAATTTCTGTTGCCGGGAAACACATTGAAATGGGGATAGAAAAGTATAAAGGTCGAGTAGACCCACACATTCAAGAGTTACTAAGAATTGCACAATTGTCTTATACCCCGTACCGATTTAATGATGGCAGAATTCTCTTGGTCTTGCCTAATAAATCCGGAGGGTTTCTTTACTCTAGCGAGCAGGTACTTTTCGAAAAACTATGCCTAGCATAGGCCACATTTTATAGATATTGAAGCACAGTCTGGAAAGTATGATTTTCGTGAGTCACAAATTGGTTTAGCTTCCTAAATCAAGATTACAAGAAGTCTGTTTTTCTGAAGTATCATCAAGTCTGCCTGATCATGTTTTTGTCGTGGAAAAACAAGGTTTTGAGCGCCATGATTTTCAGATTATATAATAAATTGAAAATCAATTTATTATATTTATTTTGATAATAATTTTTGCAATAATCGGTAAATTCTTAGTTTTACTCATGTTGAAATGCAACCAAAATAAGTTTACCAACATCTTTTTAACAAAAGTCCACTGTTTTCGGTTAGGACAAATCGTTTTGTGAGAATTTCGAACTAAAAGGGGGATTAAAAATGACACAGGAAATCAACTATTTGGAAGAGTTTGGGAGGATGATGTTTAGGTTTAGAAAAGACAAGGAAATGACACAGGATCAGGTGGCACAACAAACCGGAATTCAACGGTCTGCCTATGCACTTATAGAGCTGGGGAAACGGCATGTGGCGACCCGTGAGCTATTTGCTCTTTCGGCTTTGTATTCCTTTTCGATACCGGTAATTCTTTCTCAGATATATGGCACGACTGTAAACCCTGCCGATTCGGCTGTAATTTTCGAAAAGCGTCGGATGTTTAACTTCCAGAAATTTAAAAGTGTTCTCTTGTACATCTTACAACAGTGTAAGGATAAGCCGAACATAGGTAAGGTAGTTTTGAACAAGTTGCTTTATTTTTCTGATTTTAACTACTTCTATAAGTATAGAGATTATTTAACTGGGCTGCGTTATTCAAAACTACCAATGGGACCGGTGCCAGGAATTGAGTCCTTCATTGAACAAATGAAAATCAATATGGAGATTAAAGAGGTTCCGGTAGATTACTATGGTTATCCTTCCATTCGATATGTACCAATGGTAAAGCCAGAAATGACCTGTCTATTGCAACAAGAGATAGACGTAATTAATGAGGTGTTGAGCAACTATGCACATTTGAACGCTACTGCTATTAGCGAACTTTCGCACGATGACCCGCCTTGGCTAGAAACCGCCAATATCGGAGATGAAATAGATTATAATTTGGTTTTTAAACGCAATGTGACAATATGACGTTATTAGAAATATAGGTACAATTTTTGATAAAAAAAGAAGCCGCTGAAAGTTTTGACGGACCTCAGCGGCTTTTTGGAATGGACATCTAGTTTTGTTTGCAGAGGGGCATAGCCCCTCTCCATTCCATGTAGTTTCTATACGCGAGCGAAGGTAAAAAGGTTTTTGACACAAGCAACCTAGCCACTCCCACCTCTCCAAAAAAGCTACAGACAAGCATTAAAACTACAGTGGCCGGCAGCTGCGAGTGCTTATTTTTTTAACGCTACTAAATCTATACTAGTATGCACCAAATGTTATTGAGGCTAAAGATGATGCCCGGAGTGCATTTCAAACAGTGATAAGCAAAATCATTAAGTCCAATTGTTTTTCGAAATGCACAAACATTGAATTTGGAAGCGAGACCTTTTCAACAACACTGAGATATGGAAAGTTGCGTAAATTACTTGAAGAGAATTTAGGACTTGAAGAGGATGTTAGGACTGGTTACTAGAACGGGATGGCAAGCATATTGCATGTGAAATTGGCGTTACCACTACTAAGCAGTGGGAAGTTCATAATATTCAGAAATGTGTGGAAGCTGGTTATGAACTGGTAGCGGCTATTGCCTCAGACGCGAAAACAATGGAGGCCATGCAGCAGCAGGTGTCTACTGCTATCGATAAAAAGTTGCAAACGAAAGTCTTGGTCATGGAAGCGCATACGTTTTTCCAATATTTAGATGCTCAACGTGCCAAAAACTCTGCCCAGGAGACTGTGATCAAAGGGTACAGAATTAAGGTAGACTTTGAGCCATAAAAGGTTTAGGGCAGTAGCAACGGCGGGCACCAAGCACAGATGAACTGAATGAAGAGGAGGGGTTACCTACTCTAACCATGTTAGACACTTTCTTCCTTGGTTGTGCCCCTGCAGAACAAGGCCTGCTTCGTCCAATGTCTTTAGAATATCCTAAAGTAACACTTTGTTGGCTTCTAAATTCTCTCTCTAATTTATCCTTAGTCATCATTAACACAAGCGCGATGAAGGCGATGTATGCTCCTCAACTTCAATGGTCTATCCGAACTCAGAAGCAAGCAGATAGATGCACTACTGCCGCCGTTGCAAAAATCTTACATACGGACATTATTTGTTTAAATAATATAATTTATGATTTTGGTTAGCTTCTCTTGCGTACTAATATATAATAGATTAATTTCAGATTCATAAGTTCACCAATCAAAAATGAACACTATGAAAAACCATCTATTAACCCTGTGTCTCATTATTCAAGTGAGTTGTTTAAATTCACAATTTGTTTCAATAGGCCCAACAGGGAGTTCAACCTACAACGCAAACAACAGTCATGCAAACGGTACTGGTCAAATACATTGCATTGCTTTTCATCCCAACTTTCCCACCACAAATTTTATTCTCGCAGGATCTCCATTTGGTGGTCTTTGGAAGTCGACTGATGGGGGTAGTACTTGGTCAGTTGTTGATGCTGTTCAGCATTTGGAAACAAATAGTGTAAACGAAATTACCATTTCTTACATAGGAACAACCACAACCATTTATATAGCAACCGGTAGTTCTAACACACATTCTCCTTACATTCCATCTTGCGGTTTATATAAGTCAACGGATTTAGGGAACACATTCACGCCTGTACCAAACTTCAACACATTGGGTACAGGATTTACATTTCACAAGAGAAAGTTAGTTACGAAAGTTGCAGTCCATCCTACCAATCCCGACATCGTTTTTGTTGCAACATCCGATGGTTTATATAAATCGACAAACGCAACCTCTGCCTCTGCCTCATGGCAGCTAGTTTTAACTGAAAATGAACCGCCGGCTAACTGGAGCTCTAATTGGTTAGATCCAGAAGTTCCTGGTATTTGGGCAGTTCAGTTTAGCCCTAACGACCCTAACACTGTTTATGCATCGGGTCAGAATGTTTATCGCTCAACATCAAGTGGCAATAGCGGCACCTTCAGCATTCTAACCAATACCGCTTTTGATAATTTTTTCCCTACGAGTGCCTTTACTGTTCAACAACGCAATATGAATTTTAAGGTGGTAAATAACAGTAGCGTTGATAATATATATTGTACAGCTTTTGCCATTTACAAAGAAGCATACACCTACACGGCTAGTGGGGTGCTAGGACAAAATACCATTACCACAACTACCGCCCCCAATGGGGTGGTTAGTGGTATGAATGTTTCTGGGACAGGTATTGGAGATAATGCTGTTGTGTCATCTGTCTTAGGAAATGTAATCACACTAAGTAAGGTTAATTCAGGTACAGTTTCAGGTACTATCACCTTTTCTCGAAACGTTAGCCACTTTGGAATGTATCTTCACAATAACACCGCCTGGTCTACGATAGCTACCGACAATAACCAATGGAGTGAAACTTGGCATATCCCTACTGTTGATAGACTAAAATTAGATGTTAGACCAGCTAATGTTAGCACTGTAGTCGCTGGCTCAACTCAAGTTTTAAGAAGCACAAACTCAGGTTCCACTTGGAATGCTTTAACACAATATTATAGTTCAGGCCATCCAGATATACATGAACTAAAGTATGAGCCAAACGGGACGTTTCTTTTGATAGGTAATGATGGTGGCATATATAAGTATACCGAAGCGTCAGGACTATTAGAAGAAGTTAATATAGGTTTGAGTGTTAGCACCATAACTGATATGTCAGTGTCTCCTTCAAAGAAGAATTTTCTTGCCATTGGCAAGCAAGACACAAATTATGACTGGTTTAATGGTAATTCCTGGACGCAAGATGGAGAATACTGTGATGGATATGCTCCCGCATGGTGGGATTTAACTCAGGACTCCAAGTTCTATGGCTCGTACAATGGCAATTTAAAAGTTCGTGATGTTGTTGCAAATACAAAATCAACAGTAAATAGCAGCATTGACTGCGGCTACCCGATAGGCCAGTTATACCAGCACCCATTACCCCAATTTGGCGATCGTTTTTTTGCCTTACAAGGAGCTAATCAAAAATTGTATTTCACCAATTCCGCAAATCATTCCACGGGATACGATTTATTAGAAAACACCAATTTCCCTGGGGTACACTCAATAAAGAATTTTAACATTCCTAAATCAGACCCTAATGTTATGTACACCACCACTAATGCTTTTGGGTTTTGGAATGATGCCAAGCTCCTGAAGTTTAGATTAAATGAATTTACATTGTCTCCCGATGCTAACTGTGCTACCGAAATGACGTGTAACAATCCCAATGGATGTTTCACGGAGTTAAAGTATTTAGATGATGCATGCAGGAATTTTTTTCCTGCAACAGCTGTAGCGGTTAGCTCTTCCAATAAAGATAAAATATGGGTTGCAATAGATTGGCAGTTGCGTTATCTAACTGCTTCCCAATACCCTGTAAGTTGCGGCTCCACCCATTATAAAATACGGAAAACGGTAAACGGTGGTGTTAATCCATCGGATTGGGTTGCAGATGATGCTGGCCTGCCTGATTATGGCATTACGAGTTTGGTGTATGTTGACGGCAGTAATGATGCAATGTTTTGTGCAACTGCAAACGGAAGAATCTTTTACAAAAACGCAGGGCTGTCTTCATGGCAGGAGGTTGATGTTAATCTACCTCATACCGCCATTAGTAAGTTAGAAATCAACTATTGTACTAAGCGTCTATACGTGGCTACTTTCGGTAGAGGAGTCTACTATCTTGACCTCAATACATATATTCCTCACACTGCTCAATCATTAGACATTAACTCTAACACTACCTGGAGCAGTGGTTATTACGACATTGGTTCAAATGTAGTTGTAAAATCAGGTAACACTCTAACTATAAACGGAACCACAAATGGAACCATAGTAAATATGTGTAAGAACTGCAAAATAGTGGTTGAGAAAAACGCTCGTCTTTTGGTGACCAATGCGAAGATCACTAACTCCTGCGGCGAGTTATGGGCAGGTATCGAAGTATTAGGCGATAACACGCAAGCTCAAATAGCAATTGATTTACTGGAAAGCAGTCCATACACAAACATCCAAGGTGCTTGCGTTGTAAGGACGTCCACGTTTGAGTTTATGGATTACGGTCTTAAATTAGGAAAGCACGTGTGGCCGGGTAACTACAACGATGCTGGCGGCCAGCTAATCTCTGATGGCTGTTTGTTTAAAAATAACGTACGGTCTATTTCTACCACAGCTTATACACCTCCATCTGACCCTGCAAATCCATTGGGGGCCTACAAATCAAAAATCAAAGACACCGATTTCGATAACACAACCGTTAACCTGTTTAAGCATGTTATCCTTTCTGGCGTACGCGGCTTTAGTATCGAGGGCTGCATTTTCGACAACCATGTCCCAGTGGCTACTCAACCATATAGTAATCGTGGTTACGGAATTCATGCTTTACAAGGTGAGTTTATCGCATTAACCAATGCCCAAAGCCTCAGGAAAAACAATTTCAACAATCTTACATACGGCATCAGAATAGACGTTGGCGGTCTTTCATTTCCACCAGGAAACACCATAGGCACCAAGATAAACGATGCAGTTTTTACGAACAATAAATACGGCATTTACATGGCAAGCGGCACTTATGCTCGTATTACCAACAACACATTCACTGTGCCAGGCTTAGACGATTGCCTTAATGGCGTTGGCGGTGGAGATTGCAAAAGTTATGGGCTTTATCTTGCTGCCTCCACAGCATATAAGGTACAGGAAAACATCTTCAATATTTCGGGTTATACAATGTCTTTTGCCAAAACCTACGGTGTATTGGTAAACAATGCTGCCGCCAACGACGAAAAAATAAGAAGCAACACTCTCACCGGTCTGCGTTACGGGCTTGTAGCGGTAGGTGTAAACAGTAACCAACCTTCGCTAAACGGCTTAGAGTTTCGATGCAACACCCTTAACCAAAGCAAAGCCTACGACACTTGGGTTACTGAAGATGGAACAACTCAAGGTTCCATGAAATTGAATCAGGGAAGTTGCGCCAATGCACAATCTCCTGCTAACAACCTCTTTTATCAGCAATCTGCAACAGTACCCACTTTTCAGCTAGCGCGCAATGCCAATACGCTTTCATATACCTACTACTCCCTAACAAACAGTTCTAATAATACTTTTTATCCTGCTCGTACCCAAACTACTAATACTATCGCTGTTACTGCATGTGGATTTAACTACTCAAATTTCCCCGCTATTTGTCCTGATGAATCTGATGGAGGAGATTACTCTCCGCTTTTAATTAATCAGTGGAACGGACAAATGATTGCGATGAAGAGCAATATTGATGGCGGTAATACTGCTGAGTTGAAAGACATGTTGAATACTGCGACAGCATATAATATTGAAGACGTTTACCAAACGCTTAAAGAAAAAGAGGCCATTAGTGATGAAGTAATGGAAAAAGCAATTGAAAGTCCAGTGGCCGAATACGGATTAGAAGAACTAAAAGAACTAATCATTAAAAACAGCGGCTTAGAAGAAAAGCAAATTGATGATTTGGTAGAAGCCCAACTTCCTTTCTCTGCCAGCGAAATTGCCGAAATGGAAGCAGCCCAAAACCAAATTTCGCCTGAAGATGAAATCAAACAGGCTATAGCGGTGCAGGAAGAAGCCATGAGCGAAAAAATGCTTGAATGGTCGCACCAATATCTAGAAAAGGGTGATGCTGATTCGGCTCTGCTGATGCTGAAAATTTTCGAAAATCAAAGCACCCTCAACCACTTAGCTGCCATAAGTTTGCGCTCTGGCAAAACCACCGAAGCTAAAACCGCTCTACAAAAACTAGGCGATGCAAATATGGTGGACTTTGTAACTATAGTTGAGGAAATGAAAGCGCAGGGTAAAGATTGGAAACAAACCGATGAAACCGTAAAAAATGCTCTTTGGGGCATTTACGCCAAAGGGGGTAGAGCAGCTATCTATGCCTCTTCGGTGTTGGCGGAGGTTGCTGATACTGCCTTATTGCCTTACATACCCGATGAAGAAATTATAAGTGCTAAAACTGAAGAGGTGCCTGTTAATAAATGGAAGCTGATGAAAACAGTAAACAACACTGCATTTTCTGTTTCACCAAATCCGGTATCGCGCAATTTGAATGTTTCTTTTGAATCTAAAGACGCTACGTCCGTAAATGTTACCATTTCAGATATTTCAGGTGCTGTGGTTTATACCGCTATAATACTTGCTACAAAATCCGAAATAGATGTTTCTGCTTGGCAAAGTGGAGTTTACATTATTCGGGGAACGGACGACATTGGGCAGAAATACTTCCGCAAGTTTAATGTCATGCATTAATCACCTCTGCCGTGAAAAAATTTTTTTTCATAACAGGATTTCTTTACCTGTGCACGAGTATCTCTCATGCACAGGTAAACTTTTTCCATCGGGCTAATTTTGACACGCTTAAATACTCGTGGGGTAAGGAAGTAAAATATAGTGAAGGTAAATTCTATGTATTTGGCGGTTATATACGGGAAACAACTGTAGGCAGCTATAAGGTTTATCTTACAAAGCATGATTTAGAAGGAAATCAACTTTTGCTTCAAAAGGCAGACACTTTAGGTGACAGTGTTTCGTACTACCCTGCCTTACCCAACGCAATGCATTTAGGGGTCGATGGAAAGATATACGCAACTGGAAGTAATTCGTACGCCCCTTACATGGCGGCAGGATGCATGTACTCATTTGATACAACGGGTTCATTTAATCTTGCAGTAAACAAGCAAGATTCTTCGGTTTACTATGAAGGCATTACTAAGCAGGGTGATTTTATTTATGTGGTAGGAGAAATTGTAGACTCATTTGCTGACCGTAGTAATTTATTGATTGTAAAATATGATACGGGATTCAACCAAATTTGGGAACGTAAATTCATTACTGCTGAATCTGATTTATGCAGAGGTATATTTTCCACAAGCGATAGCGGAGTAGTTTTTGCTGCAAGCACCGGTCCGGTTTGGCAATGGGCAGGACACATAATGAAAGTGGATAAAGATGGCAACCTAGCCTTTGACCGTTATGATCCATTCTCGTTGGGATTAGGCGAGTTGCACTTAATGGATTACAATTATGAAAAGGGCTACTATTTGTTTAATAAATTCTATTATACAAATAATAATCAAACTCAAACCATGGAAGTTCTGCAAACGGATACAGGACTTCACCTGCAATGGAAAAAATCATGGATAATCTACGACACTTTTGGCCCCACTGACCGATACGGACTTTGGAATAATGTTCGCGTTGCTGATGGTCATGTTTTTTGCGGTAATAAGACATCCGCTTCCGAAGGTTGGGTTTTTAAAATAACTGATACTGGCGATATGATTTGGGAAGCAACCTATAAAGACTTACCCGGGGTTAATTGGCCTGCTGGTCATTCCTTTTACATTTCCGGTATTGATACCATACCCAATGGCGGTTATGTATTAAGCGGTAGCACAGTAGATTCAATCAACCGTCAGGTTGCTTTTATTATGTGTATAGATAGCAACGGCTGCTTTAGTAATGATACCTGTGAAGCGGTTTTCTATAATAGCATAACCTATTACCCACATGCCGTTTCGGTAAAAGTTTTTCCCAATCCCGTTAACGAAATTCTTCAAGTTCAAATTACTAATGCGCAGTTAAACACCGCTTCCATTTTAGTTGCCGATTTACTGGGCAGAAGGGTTGTCGCTCAAAAATTGGAAGGGGAGCTTATAACCATCCCAACAAACTTATGGTCTTCTGGTTTGTATTTTTGGACTATTATAGAAAATGAGCGTATTGTAAAAAGTGGTAAGGTCCTTAAAGAATAAAAAGTATTAAATGAAAATCAGACGTTGATACCACATAACTCTCTTGGGCTAGTATCATTACTTTTTAGCTACTAACAACCAGTAATTCACTTACAAAATTTCGCATCTTAGTTGGTTGTTTTGCGAAATCTGAAGGGGTAATTCCCGCAAACTCCTTAAACTCACGAATAAAATGTGACTGGTCGTAATACCCGGCTTCTAGGCCTATTTGGGTAAGGGAGGAGTCGTGGTTTTGGTGAACCAGTGTCACAGCCTTCTGAAATCGCACCTTGCGAACAAAAGCCCCCATAGATAAGCCCGTACTCTCCAAAAATCTCTGCTCAATTCTTCTTCGTGTTAAACCTATGGACGAGACCACCTCTTTTAGCCGCTGTGGTGAAGGCTGCCTCAGAACTGATTGAGCTATATAACACGAATCCAAAGCAAATTGAACACCGCTCAACTTTTTTAGCAGATACGCCTCCATTATCATTAGCTGATCGGCTTCATTCTTAGCCTCAAGTAGTTTTTCCCGCAATCGCAGGCCAGGCTCAATGTTCTGAACCGTCGTAATACTATCTGTAAACTCATTGGCCGGTACATCGAACAGAACCTTTCCCATCCACGGATGTAGGCTTATTCCGATGCACTTGGTTCTCTGGACAAAGCAAAGTGTAAACGGCTTCGTAAACTGGCCGGGAAACAAGCTTTCCGGCTGAATGAACTTCCCTTGTCCTCCTACCATCTCCATTTCTGGAGCATTATGAAGGTTAATAATGAGTTCAAACGAGCCAAAAGGAAAGAGGAGCTGAGAAAAAGGAACGTCCTCTTTATCGACATCAAACAGCCAAAAATTTCTCACGTACGGCCGCAATTCCTCGGAAGGTGTTACTTTTTTAAACCGCATTTCGTTTTCATACAATTTAATTCCACCGAAGGTAAAGAATTTTACCTCTTGTGATCATTCCGGCATCAGGAGAGATAAACGCTCACAGGTACCTAAAAAGTAATGATAGTGTTTCGTATTAAGCATAACCCCGTTGGGGGTTCATGTTTAAGGCAAGCAAGGTCAATCTTGACAAGAGTGCTTTAACTTGCCCCGGAAGCCACTATTTATTAAAATACAGTAAAACACCCCCACCATAGCATGCAATCCTTATTTTCAGCAACAACGCTTCAAAATATTTTACAGCGAATTGAAAGACTAGCCCCTGACACAAAAGCACAGTGGGGTAAAATGACTGTGGCGCAAATGTTGGCACATGCCGCCATTCCTATTGAGGGCGCTTTAGGCGAAAGAAAAATTCCGGGTAAAGGAAGTTTTCTCCTTAAACTGTTTTTCAAATCTGTTCTTTACAGCGACAAACCCTACGGCAAAAGCTCCCCTACAAACAAACACTTTATAGTTTCAGGAGATAAAGATTTTGAAACTGAAAAGGAAAACTTATTGAGTGCCATAGATCGGGCTTACAAACGTGGGGCAAACGGAAATTGGGGAATCCACCCTACCTTTGGAAAGTTGACCAATGAGCAATGGGGGCAAAGTTTTTACAAGCATCTGGACCATCACTTAAAGCAATTTGGAAATTAATCAGCACATGAAAGCAACTCTAAGAATTATCTTGTTCGGCATCCTTATTTGGACCTCGATTTTCATCGGTGCCATGTTCATTTTTAAACTGCATGCCACCGACAGAATTTTTTTTGAAACCCTCATTAGTGTCATATTTGTTTTCTGCGTAATGTTCTATTCTGTTTTATACTTCAAAAAGGTTAAATCTGGTTTTCTCAATGAAGGATTTAAGATCGGGCTTGTTTGGGCAATTGTCAATTTAACGATTGACATGCCTATTTTCACCCTTGCAATGAAACAAACGCTTTGGAGTTATTTCAAAGACATCGGTTTCATGTACCTTGCAATTCCGTTTATCACTATTCCCATTGGTTACTTGTTGGATAAAAAAATAAGCACATGAGCATACTCCTGAAATTAGCATCAGCGTTAAACCGCCGAGACGAAGAACCCAATATTGCTTTGGCTAAATCCATCACCAAATCCAAAGATAGAAAAGCAGTAAAAGAGCTAGTTGATGGTCTCTCCAGCAAAAGCAAGGATATTCAAAATGATTGCATTAAAGTGCTGTATGAAACCGGAGCAACTGCGCCGAACCTTATTGCGGATTATCATAAGGTATTTATTGAGCAGTTGCAGAGCAAAAATAACCGCATGCAATGGGGCGCTATGACAGCTTTACATTCCATTACTTCTGAAATTCCTGAAACCATTTATAAACTACTGCCAAAAATTTTGAACGCTGCCGAAAAGGGCTCAGTAATTACAAAAGATTACGCAGTAAGCATCATTATTGAGCTTGCGAAAAAGGAGAAATACAATCCTAAAGTTTTTCCGTTTTTAAATGAGTTTTTGTTGAAGGCCGCTACCAACCAGTTACCTATGTATGCAGAAAACGCGATGGTTGTTATTAACGATAAAAACAAGGGTCAATTCATCAAGTCACTTCAATTAAGGTTAAACGACTTTGAAAAAGAAACGAAGCGAAAACGAGTTGAAAAAGTGATTGCAAAACTTTCTGCGACAGCATAGTTGTTCTCCTTATGATAGACGTAGTTACACAAATACAAATTAACAAGGCCATTCAAGAAGTTGCTTTATACGCGATGAGCCCTGATAATACTCCGTTGTGGTATGTCAACATCAAATCTGTTGAATGGAAAACACAACCGCCATTGTCTGTTGGCACTCAAATAGCATTCAAAGCAGAGTTTATGGGAAGAGCGCTTGCATATACCTATGAGGTTACCCAGCTAGTTCCTGGAAGCAAACTAGTAATGCAAACTTCCGAAGGCCCATTTCCGATGCAAACCACCTACACCTTTGAAAAAATTTCAGATGATAAAACTAAAATGACCTTGCGCAATGCCGGAAAACCCACGGGCTTCTCGAAATTACTTTCTCCCTTTATGGCCATCATGATGCGTAAGGCAAACAACAATGATTTAATGTTGCTGAAACAAATTTTAGAGGGATAAACCCTGTAACTGAAACAATTGTCCCTTGAAGCTCCAGCTCAGCGTATCATTTTTGTTCCTGGCTTTTCCGCTTTCTGCTTCTGCGCAGCAAAATATAATAACTCAACTTCAAAATAAGCTATGCGGGTTCAAGCACATGTCCACTGAGCTCTACTCCCCATCGAAGCGGGATACGTTTTTTTCTCGTGGTTACTCCAATTTCTCCTCCGACATCGATTCAAAATATATCCGCGAGGATTTT
>CAZUHU010000065.1:0-18228 GCA_964620645.1 uncultured Chitinophaga sp. | reverse complement strand
AACAGCAAAATTGAAGCGGCAAAAACAACAGGTACCGACCGCATAGAGTTTTACACCGGCCCTTATGCGCACAATTACGCGCATGATAAAAACAAGGCCATTACAGAATTTATAAGTGCTGCCACCTTTTGCAACCAATTGGGTATCGGTATAAATGCCGGCCATGATTTGAATCTGGACAACCTTCGTTTTTTTAGGGATAACATACCCGGCTTACTGGAGGTTTCCATAGGCCACGCCCTGGTGCGCGATTGTCTTTACTACGGGCTTGAGAATACCATACAACTCTACCTAAGAGAACTGGAATAATTTAGATAGCTCTTCAGTTCACATAACCAGCTTATAGGCTTATGAGCCTATTGTGGTAAATGTTATATTCACCATAATGTGGAAGGCAATTAAAAAAGTATTATGCTTTTTATGGGCCGTTTGGGGCAGCTTTTGGTTTATGGCCATTATTGCCATACCCACGCCTGTATATGCTCTTATCCTTGCCATATTTGGTAAAAAGTACAGCCTTAAACTGGTTTGGATAAACTTTAGCATACTGGCCCCGCTTGCCAATGCCGTTATGGGTATTAGGGTAAAGGTTTTTGGTAAGGAGAATGTGGATTGGTCAAAATCGTACGTAATTGTAGCTAACCACCGTGCGCAGATAGATATAACAACCGGGGCGGCAAGTTGCCCGCAACCTGCCCGCTTTTTAGCAAAGTGGGAGATAAGAAAGATTCCCATTTTCGGTTATATGACGCGAATGCTGGCCATTATGGTAGATCGTAAGAGCAAGGAGAGTAGGGAAAAATCGTACCGTTACATGATAGAAACCCTGAAGAAGGGCGAGAGCCTTATGATTTACCCTGAAGGTACCCGTAACCGTACCGATCAACCCCTTAAGGAGTTTAAAGACGGTGCATTTAAAGTGGCTATACTGGCACAGGTTCCGGTTGCGGTGCAAACCCTGGTTAATACCCGTGAACTAAACGATCCGCGGAGCATTCACCTTTGCCCCGGAACGGTAACGGTGTATTGGAGCAAGCCTATTGAAACAAAAGGAATGACCATGGAAGATATGCCGCGCTTAAAAGAAATGGTGCGCAAGGAAATGCTTAAGCACCTTGCCAACTAAGGTTGGGTTTCAGCGGGCTTACGAAATACCCAATACTTCTGCAGCATAAAGTTAAAGCCGAGAGAAACTACTGCATCAACCATCAGGCGGCTTATTTTATAATCAATATGCACCCATTCGGTAAGTATGTACGTGCCTGAACTTTTTAATGTAATGCTGCCTATAACCACCACCACAAACTTTTTTAGCTGCGTTTGCATGGGTATATCGGTTCGCTTAAAGGTCCAATACCGGTTTAAGGAGTAATTGATAACAGCGCCAAGGGAGCCGCTTATGCCAATAGAAACTACGTAGAACAGTCCCGCAACCTCCGTTAAAAAAATCATGATGATGTAATCGGAAATGCCGCCTACAAAGGCAGAAAACTGGGCCTTAATAAAAACCGTAACCCAATTTACCAATAAGCGAAAGCGGGAAACTTTAGTGTTTTGCGGCATTGCGTTCTTTAGCGTCGCGTTCGTTGCCCAGCTTTAACACCTTGCCCAATTCTACAAAGTTGATGATGGACACCACACCTACAACCACCAGCGCAAACACCAGTAGAGAACCGGGGAACACGATCTCAGTAAACAGTGCGCTGCAAATAGCTAAACGAAATTCTGTTGGGCCAAATAAACCACTGTCAATATTGTACTCATCAGTAAGTTTAAACTTAATGATGGCTAAAAGCATGGTCCATGCATAGGAGCATACAAATACGAACGAAAGGATTTTGTAACGGTCGTCAAGAAAGAAGTAGAAACCAACACCCATTAACGCAGTAGATACCCAATCCACACTTAGATCTAACGAAAAGCCATACCATTTACGCGCTGCATTGCGGTAAACTGCAATACGGCCATCCAATGAATCGCCAAACCATTGCACAGCAAAAGCAATAATGGAAATAAACAGGTAACGGTGGTCGTCCTTAGCCATATAAAAGCCAAGCGATACACCCAGGCTACCGATAAGGCCCACCACAGTTAACATATCGGGGCTAACCCAGGATGGCATAATACGGCACAAAAAGGCAAGAATAGGCTGTTCTAAACCTCTAAAGAGGTTAGTTCTTTTTCTATCGCGCTGTATAGCGGCTTCGTCACTTGATATATTACGTTTCAAACTAGAGGTTTCCGACACTCGGTTAATTTTAAGTGACGCAAATGTATAAATAACATTAAGTCTGCCTGCATACACTAATTCATGATGGTTGAAAACGTAAACGAGGCGTATTTATTTCTAGTTAAGCCCTTTGATTATCAGGCCTTCCATCAAATCCAGCATATTGCGCGGTTTAAACTTGCGCCACTCCAAATTATTATAAGCATCGCCCATGTGAATGAAGTAATGAATACGTGCCGAACGCATTTCATCAATAACATGTTCACGGAAATTTACGGCTACAATCCAGCCATCCTCATCTTTAATATCATCGTACCATTCTTCGTAATATAAATCATCAGATGCATGAAAGTTCAAAACATTCTCGCCTATAATTACAAACTTTGAAATGCCGGCATCTACCAAAGGGTCTATAAGGCCCCGTTTCATTTCCATTATATCATTATGCACGGCATCGTTCCACTCCCCAATCAGTTCTATAACTGCAAAGCCTGTTTCGTAGTCAGCAAACAGAATTTTGCAGTAAAGGGTAGATGAACCGAAGTTGTCCCACTGGGGGTGTATGTAGTAATTGTAAATCTTGTTATGAAAATGCAGTTCGCTGTACTCCGTGCCGTAAAAGGGCGAGTTTTCGTCCTCAGAGGCTACGTAATAATCGCGCCAATTGTAAAACGGTTCAATTTCATGCATGGGCAATGGTAATCAGAACATGGCTTTTTTAGGAAACTAATATTGCTTTATATTAGACGCCTCCATGAGAAATATATTTCGAATAGCCATAGCAGCTTTAGTGGTGTTTAACCTGTATGCCTGCGAAAAGTGCTACCAATGCCACAATTACTGTAAAGTTTGCAGAGAAGTGCACCAGGATACTACCCTTACCATCATTGTTAAATCTGACGTGCTTACTGAACAATACTTTGTTGAATACCTGGACTCCCTGAACTCTTTAGGTTGGACGTGTAACGATACAAGCAGCACCAAACAGGAAACCTTCTGCGGCACCAATTCGCAAAACAACGGCGAGCTACTTACCCGTAAAGAGAACGGCTGGATCTGCGCTCCTTCAGAATAACGCTATTCCTTAACCAGCTTTACTACTTTACCGTTGTAGTATAGCAGGTAGAGTCCCGCTGCAAGATCATCTACAAGCAACACAACATTTTGCTGGCCTGTATTAACCTCAACGGCTTTCACCACTTTACCGGTAACATCAACTAATGATAGCAAGGATGCCTGCTTTGCAGCGGTAAAGTTTACCACAACCTCTGCCGTAGCAGGGTTAGGTGCAATACCAAAAGCAAAGTCAGTTTCTTCCTGTAGCGAAGATGGCCCGCAGGGTTCTGTTATGCTATAAACTTTAAACGGTTCTGAGCCAATAAAACCTCCCTGGCCATAAGGAACAAACACAGTAAGCGTATCAGGCTTAGAAATATAAACGCGCCTTGTGGTTTCACCATTCGACCACAGGTAGGAATCGTAGTCAACTGCAGTTTCAAGATAATAACCATCGCTATCTACACCACAGGTTAACGAAGGGCGCTTAAACGACCACGGAAGACTTGCAAAGTTGTAGCTGCGGTAGGAATAGAGCGTGTCATCAAAAGCTATTTCAAATACCTTGTTGCCGCTGTTATCAACCACATTAAATACCAGGTTGTAATTGTTTAGCACGCCCCAATCAATAAGCGTATTGCCATTAGGCAGGCGTTGCAGGCCACCGGTTGCCTGGCTGGCGGTGTTTGCGTTTTCCATAAAACTCCAAACAAGATCGGCCTGCATGTTCGTAGTGTTAAGGTGGTATTCTTTACCACGGGCCGGTTTAAACGGTGGTTTTGGGTTGCCATCATCAAACAAGGTGTAATTACCATTGCCAAGGCTGCGTATATCATGCTGCCCGCGGAACATTGCCGAATCGTTAATGAAATTGAAGTAGTTCTGCTTACCGCCTAAACGCCAGATGATGTTTCCGGTAGTGTGGTCAATTTTCGTAATCTCGTTAAAGTGACGGCTGCTAACCAGTATATTGCCGTCATCATCCATTTCAACTGCATTAAAGTGGGTCCAGTCCACCACGTTAGGGCCGTTTAGGAATACAGTATCTACATCTGAAAACTGGTAATGGTCCTTACTGTTCCATTGAAACAGCAGGTTTTTATTGGCATCTAACTCCTGCACCACACCGCAGCGTACAGTAGCATTACTGCTGCCGGGGCTGCCGTTATGCGAAAAGTAGTTATAGCTGCTTAAATCCATTTTTACCAAATCTGACCCAAGTAACAGGTAATGGCCGTTAGGCAACAACTTCATATCATGGGGATCGGTGTTAATGCTATCTACGCAGCCTACGGAGTCCACAACCGTAAAGGTGCTATCCATTAACATAAACTTGCCGGAACCCGCATAAGACATTAAACCATTGGGCAGCAACTTAAAGTCGGCCGCGGTAAGATTGCCGCTAAACTGTTTGTAGTAAACAATGTTACCCCTGTCGTCAAGAATTAAATGTGTAGGTGGGTAATTAGCCGCAGGCCCGCCAAACTTGGTAGGTGTAAGAAAGTAATAGCCCTGCGATGCAGGCGTATATACGTTTACCTTAAACGTTGGAATAGTTTGCGAACCGGCATTGGCAGACAACAATACTGCCGCCAGCATTGCAAACAGAAATTTAGTATTCATGTAGTTCAGCAGTTTGTTAAGCAGGCTGGCCGGCTTATTTTATCATAGTTACAGTGCCCTTTAGCTTGCGGTTACTGTTATCATCAAAAACAACATCCAGCACATAAGTGTATACTCCCGGAACCAGCGATTTTCCGCGGAAGGTTCCATCCCAACCGATTGTAGAGCTGGTGCTTTCAAACACCTTCTCGCCCCAACGGTCAAATATCTTCCAATCGAACACCTTGGCGCTGTTAAGTATTACATATAGTATATCGTTATTGCCGTCGCCGTTAGGGGAGAAGGCATTCGGTATAAATACACGTGGCAATTCAAATATCTGTATGTAGTTAACGCGTTGCAGCGTATCGTTACAGCCATACTGATTGCTTACCGTTAAAGTAACCGTATAAATACCGGGTTCTTGATACACATGCGAAGGCGAAGGGATAGTTGAAGTATTCAAATCACCAAAATCCCATACATAATTATCGGCATTAACCGAGGCATCAGTAAATACTATTGGCGTGGTTGGGTCGTTATAACCAACCGTTGAGTTTACTGTAAAGTCAGCAACTGCTGATGGCTGCACGGTGGTAGAGTTTGAAATGGTGTCAACACAATTACCTAACTGTGCTGTAAGCAATATGCTGTACGTGCCTTCGGTAGCATAAACATGGCTTGGGTTGCTCAAGGTGGAGGTTGTGCCATCGCCAAAATCCCAAATGTAAGTGGCATTGGCAGGGGTGCTGTTATTGGTAAACAGGCTGGCCAAGCCCTGGCAAACATCCTGCACGCTAAAGTCGGCCACCGGGTTAGGGTTAACATTAACCGTTGACGTTGCCGTATTGCTGCAGTTGTTGTTATCAGTTACTGTTACGGTGTAAGCCGTAGTGCTGGCCGGTGTTGCAACCGGGTTGGCAATATTCGGGTCATCAAGGCTTCCGCCCGGGCTCCAAGCATAAGTAGTGCCACCACTGGCTGAAAGTTGTGCGCTTTGGCCATCACAGATATCATAACTGGCCTGCACATTTACTACCGGTAAGGCAAACACGGTATAAACAATACTATCAAGCCCTGCGCAGCCGCTAACCGCATCGGTATAAGCATAAACTAAGGAGAAATTGCCCGGGCCTGCAGTAGCAGGATCAAAAGTTCCGGAAGCATTGGTAATACCTGTACCTGTCCATACACCGCCTGCAGGCGAGAAGCCCGTTAAGTTTTGGGCACCGGCATCAACACAACTGCTTGCGTTGTTTCCTGCATCAACAGCCGGGGCGGGTTGCACTGTGGTTGCTATTGCAGTACTAACCGGGCTACTACAACCGTTATCGGTTGCCATAACAGAAACCGCATCGCCGCTGGCAAGCAAGTTAGTGGTATAGGTGTTAGACGGGCCTGCCTGTATTACCGCACCGTTTAAATAAAAAGTAAATGTATCGTAACCTGCCGGGGTAGCGGTAAACACCACCTGGTCTCCCTGGCAAATTGCGTTATCTGCATCGCTGCTTGTTAGCGTTACGCTTGGTATGGGGTTAACGGTAAAGTTTAAGGTATTGCTTACAGGGCTTGGGCAGCCATTTAAGTCTGCAACAACACTTATGGCATCGCCGGTAACCAGTGTGCTTGATGTATAAATACTATCAGAAGTATTTTGAACACTGGTGCCGTTAAGGCTAAAGTTGTATGATGTTAGGCCTGCCGGATTTACATGCACTGAAATAGCTGTGCCCTGGCAAACGGTAGTGCCCGGCTGCGCTGTTATATTAATAAACGGAATAGGCTTAACCGTAACAGGAATGGTATTGCTTGGCGCACTAACGCAACCGCCATTTGTAGCTACAGCCCAAACGTTGGCATTGGTGCCAAGTTGGGTAGTGCTCCATGTATTGGAAGCTGAGGTTATTTGTAAAGAACCACCATTATAAAAGGTATAACTATCGTACCCGTTTGGTGAAGCGGTAAAGCTGATGTTATCGCCTGCACAAATGGTGCTATCCGCATCCGATGTTACAATAGTAATGGATGGTATAGGCAATACCGTTGGGTGTAATGTTGAACTTGGGTTGGTATAACAAAGGCCATCAAAGCCCAGCACCGTTACGCTATCGCCGGGTTGCAGGTTAGTAGCAACAAAACTATCTACTGCAGAAGTTTGTGCCGGAACACCGTTTACCAGGAAGGTATAACTCTGGTAAGGGGGGCCTGCCGGAACAGGAGCAGCATAATAAGTCAGGCTTCCACCGGTACAAACCGAATCGTTAGAAGCTGTAAGTGCAATATTTAAAGTATTTGTACCGATAGTTACCTGCAAGCTATCCTTAACCCTGCCGCAGCAAGGTGTAGTTACCCAAACAACTACGGTATAAGTGCCGGGGGCGGTAAACGCCATAGGCGCATTTTGATACTGCGCGCCGCTTAAGGTTTGCGGTATGGCATTAGGCCCAAAATCCCACTCGTATAAAGTGCCGGAGATAGTTGTACTGAATGTATCAGGACAGCCATTAACCGCCGGCGACAAGGTATGCGAAATGCTGTTACCCGTAAGCGGAGTGCTGAAAATGTCTATAAAGTCGGTAAACACAGTGCCTCCAAAGGTTATTGACTTGCGGCCTGTTGTACCGTAAAGTACAGTAACGGGGCCGCTTCCGTTTCCGGTGGCAGGTTGCGCACCTGAACCAAAACTCCATGCCGCTGAAGTGGGTGAGGAGAATATGATTTCTGCATTAGTGCAGCCCTTGCTATCAACAGTAATAACCGGAGGGTTACCCGGCACTGATGTAATGTTGGATTGCGTTACAGGCACTCCACCATTTTCGGAAACTGCTACGCTTGGGCCTGCTGCGCCATTACCGCCCACTCCACCCGCACCACCGGCGCCACCTGCACCACCTGCACCACCAACACCATTGCCACAAGCACCTGCAGGGCCACCTGCGCCACCTGCACCGCCTGAACCACCTGCACCACCTGCGCCGCCTACTCCACCGGCACCACCCGGGCCGGGCTGTAGGTTGCAATCAATAATATTTCCACCTGCACCGTTGTTTACTAAAAATATAGCGAAGGAGCCCGAACCACCGGTTCCGCCCTGGCCACCCTGGCCACCAAAGCCGCCGCCACCGCCGCCGCCGCCGCTACCGCCCCAATCATCGGAGCCGTTTTGTTGACGGCCACCACCGCCACCGCCGCCGCCACCACCGCAACCGGGTGTACCTGCTGTGCCGGCAGTGCCTGCTGCACCCGGGGCAAAATAACCGGGAGCTACCACTGTACCTCCGGGGCCTAATGCACCTGGTGCGCCTATGTTGCCATTGCCGCCGGCTGTACCAGCCTGACCGCCTGTTACGCTACCACAACCCGGAGGCCCAAAGAAACAACCTGCATTACAATCGGGGCCGCTGCCACCTGCACCACCTGCACCACCACAACCTCCTGCGCCTGCCTGGCCACCATTAACGTTTTTATAGCTGGTAACGTTTGCTCCGTTTCCTCCGGCATTGCCGCCTGCGCCACCTGCACCGCCAGGTATGGGGCCCGGCTCGTTCATACCTGCATTGCCGGGTGAGCCCGGGCTACCTGCAGCGCCTGCCGCTCCCGGTGCTCCGTTTACGCCCGGTGCACCGCCACCGGTTGTTACTGCACATCTTACAATGTTGTAGTTGCTACAGCCGTTTAAATAAATGCCATATACTGAAATACCGGGGCCGGGGGAGTTATCTACCTGAATAGTTAAATCCTGCAGGCGAAAGTTAGAGGCAAGGCCTGCTGCTATAGCGCCTAAAGCATTTGCCGGTGCCGGCAGGGGGTTAGTATTATCGCGGTGTATTATGGAAGGAGTAGCATTGCTTTTTACCCAGGTAACGGGGTCAAAGCCACCCTCAACGGTTATGCCGCTGTTTATTTGCAGCGGCGCACTTATATTATAGGTGCCTGCGGCTACCCACACTTTGTTATTAGCGCCTGTTGCCAGTGTAGTTATAGCATAGGTAAGGCTGGCAGGATTGGCCTTTGTGCCCACACCCGCACCTGAACCGCCGGTAGTTGTAACGTAAATTACATTACACTGCTGAGACCATGCTGACAATGAGTTCAACAATAAAAAAGTGCACAAAAGGATAAGCTGGTTGAAGTGTTTCATTCCTGTAAAATACTTTGTGTTTAGCTGAAAGGTCGAAAGTAAAAAATCTTTGCTTATCGCCCATTAAACAGACAGCCGCAAATGTGAAAAGGCTGCATGCTTTACGGCTGCTGCCTTATTACCTCAACCAAGCGAAAGAAGCCTTTTGCATACCTGCGAAAAAAAAGTGAAGAACCCTACAATTTAATGTTTGGTTAAACGACATAAAACCAGCGTATTATACCACCGGCAACAGTGAATTTTTCGCAGGACTAGTGACTTGATTTTGCCGGGCTGCTCAAATTGATTTTTATAACCTGTTTATAGTACTACCCAACTATGCCTTTACGCATTTTTAAAAACCGCATTGTAGCTGCGGTGTTTAACCGCTTTGCAGTTCTCATCATTGCCCTGCTTTGTTTTGGTGCCACTATTTGGGCACAGGTAAACCCCAATAACATTGATATTGTTAGAGACAAATGGGGAGTGCCTCATATTTATGGTAAAACGGATGCGGAAACCGCTTATGGATTGGCATGGGCTAACTGCGAAGATGATTTTGCTACCGTGCAGCGCCTGCTGCTTGCGGTAAAAGGGCGTTTAGGCGAAGTGGATGGCAAGGGCGGAGCAGTGCTTGATTTCCTTAGTTACATTTCAGCAGCTAATGAAGTGGTAGATGCCGCCTACGATACTGCTTTTACCCCGGCTTACAAGAAGGTAGTAGATGCTTACCGCGATGGACTTAATGCCTACGCCGCTGCCAACCCAAAGGAAGTTTTGCGCAAGGGCTTGTTTCCTGTAAGCAGTAAGGATATTATAAGCCAGTATGTAGTTACCAATATGCTGCTTACCAGCGCCTACCTTGATGTGCAGAAGATATTTATCGGCACTATGAAGAACTATGAGGTAAACACACCTTCGGGCTCCAACGCTTTTGCCTTTGACAGCAGCCGCACTACGGATGGTAAAACCTATCTCGCCATAAACTCGCACCAGCCTTTAGAAGGCTTGTTTAGTTGGTACGAAGCACACCTTAACAGCGAAGAGGGCATGAACATTTTAGGAGGCCTGTTTCCCGGTGGTATAAGTGTTTTCCTCGGCACCAATACCAACTTAGGGTGGGCATGCACGCTTAACCATCCTGATATGAGCGATGTATTTAAGCTGGACATGAAGCCCGGCAGTAAATTGCAGTATTGGTTCAACGATCATTGGGAAACCCTTCAGGTGCGTAAAAAAACGGTGAAGGTAAAACTGGGTGCGTTGCTTATCCCCATCACCAAAACGTTTTACTGGAGCAAGTATGGCACTACCATTAAAAATAAGGACGGCTATTACAGCATTCGTTTTGCCAGTAATATGGATATCCGCAGCCCGGAGCAGCTTTACCGCCTTAACAAAGCCAATACCTTTACACAGTGGCGTAATGTTATGCGTACGATGAGTGTGCCGGGTGTAAACTTTATATATGCCGACCGCACTGATACTATCTACTATGTAAGCAATGCGCAGATGCCTTACCGCGCTGAAGGTTACAACTGGTTAGGTGTGCTGCCCGGCAATACAAGCCAAACGCTATGGCCTGCTAAGTTTCATAGTTTCGATTCGTTGCCGCAGGTATTAAAGCCAAGGAGCGGTTATATACTAAACACTAACAACTCCGCTTTTGATGTAACAGGCACTGGCGATAACCCCGTACCATCTAACTACCCCGCCAACTTTGGCTATGGGCTGGAGAAAAACAACCGCAGTATTATGGCGCACTACCTTATAAGCCGGCATAACAAACTAAGCTATGAGGATATGAAGCGCATAAAATTCAATCGTGACTTTAACGATAGCTTATACAACTACGGGTTAAGCAACATCTGTGTTTTAATGAACCTAAGCCCGGTTAAGTATCCTGAATTAGCCGATGCCATTAACGTTTTGCAGAACTGGAATTACAGCAGCGATGTAAACAATAAGCAAACGGCATTGATGGCTTACACTATGTATAACCTTATTGATAAAATAACCAGCCGCGGCACCAATTACGAGGAGAATTACTTTACCGAACGCCAATATGTAGAAGCCCTGCGCCATGCCAGGCACCATATGCTTAAGCACTTCGGAAGCTTAACTTTACCCCTGGGCGATGTACAACGCCACGTTAGGGGAGATGTTGACCTGCCTATTGGCGGTGCGCCTGAGGTGCTTGCAGCTACCATAACCCAACCCTACAAGGATGGCAAGCGGAGAACCTACGTTGGTGAATCGTATATACAATTGGTGCGCTACTCAAAGGATAAGGTAGAAATTGAGAGCGTGCATGCCTACGGAGCCTCCGCTAAACCGGATAGCCCGCATTATACCGACCAGATGAAGCTGTTTGTTGACCAGAAATTAAAGCCAATGACGCTGGACAAACAGGAGATATACAAAAATGCAGAGCGTATTTATCATCCTGTAAAGGATAATAAGCGAAAAGAGCGGGTAATACTGACCTTGCGGTGATGCTACTTAGAGGTGGGATAGTAAAACGTTACCTCAATGGTTATGGCTTTGGTAAAAAAGCCTTGCAGGCGTAACTGAATAAAGGGCATATCTACCACTCGGTTAAAGTCAATATAATCGCCGTCCATTGGTATTTCGGCAGGTGCTAAGTAGTAGGTGCCAAAGGTGCCTGAGCGCGGCCTTTTAGGCCCTTCAATCAGCTTATAGTTTTCAAAGCACTGTGCAGCCAATGCTTTTGTAAAATCATCAAAGCGTTTATAGGTAGCATCGTCTATAATTGTATCAGCAATACCATTTGCTTTATAACCCATAACGGTAGTATTAAAGACCATGGTATTCAGGCGGAATTTTTTGTCCAGCACTTTAGAAAAACGGTAACCGGCAGGCTCAATGGTTATGCTGCCTTTGGTAAAAGTTCCTCCTTGCAAAATTTCTTCTTTAACTGCGTAGTTAAAGGTGTCCTTACCCATAACCCCTTTAAACGGCTGAAAGTTGATTTGTCCGCTGGCTAAGGCTACCTGCATAGTGTAGCAAAAGCCGCTTTGTTGTTGCTGGGCATTAAGGTAAACCGCTGCCGCCATTAATAAGGCTGTAAGGAAGTATTTCATATTCTTTATTTGCGTCAATTATACTAAGCGTTACAACAGAATAAAAAAGGTGAAGCAAATAACATTTAACCCTGCTGCGGGCCTTTAAGAAAAGCGATGTTGCGTTTAAGGCCCTTATACTTGGTTCGCTTAACGGCAGAGTGCTTAAATAGTTGGGCAAAAGTGTGCTCATTCAACTGCTCCCAATCCTCATTCTCCATATTCAATAAATCGGGTGTAGGTTCAAAAGCGGGTTCGCTATGGGCTTGCGCCTGGCTGTTAATTGGGCAAACCTGTTGGCAGATGTCGCAGCCATACATCCAGTTTTCAAACTTGCCCTTGTAATCGGAGGGCAGCAGTTCGTCCTTTAACTCAATAGTAAAGTACGAAATACACTTGCTCGCATCCAGCTTGTAGGGCTCATAAATGGCCTGTGTAGGGCAGGCATCAATACACTTAGTGCAGTTACCGCAGTAATCCTTAACGGGGCTGTCGTACTCCAGCTCAAGGTCCAATATTACTTCTGCTAAAAAGAAGTAGGACCCCCTGCGCTTGGTAAGCAGGTTGGTGTTCTTGCCAATCCACCCCAGGCCACTGCGCTGCGCCCAGGTCTTTTCTAAAACGGGTGCGCTATCTACAAAACTGCGTCCGTTAACATCGCCGGCCAGCGCCTTTATCTCTTCAAACAAGCGGTTAAGTTTTTCCCGCACTACATCGTGGTAATCTTTACCCCAGGCATACATGGCAATTTTGGGGGCGCCTTCAGTAAAAGCGGCGCGGGGGTTATAGTAGTTGTAACTAAGTGAGATAACGCTGCGGGCGCCATCTACCAGCAGGGTAGGGTCCACCCGCTTATCGAAGTGGTTAGCCATGTAGGCCATTTTACCGTGGCGGTCCTGGTTCAGCCAGCTTTCAAGGTAGCGGGCTTCTTCGTCTAAACGTTCCGCTTTGGCAATGCCGCAACTGTCAAAACCTAACTGCAGGGCTTTGGCTTTAATGGCAGCGGAAAGTTCGCGTTTGTTCACAAGGCTAAGTTAATTTGATGCAAGAAAAATAATTGTTAGCATTTGCATAATAGTACGCCAAACATTGCATTATCTTTACGCAAGAAGTTTGCAGCGATAAAAAACAGCACTGTTTAAATGAACATATCACGATTTTTTCTTTTTGTGCTATCGCTGCTTATTGGCTTTAGCTCGTACGCTGCACCTGCGCATAATAACGAAACTCAGCAAACGGATAGCCTTGCTGAAGGGGCCGACCTCAAGATACTTTCGTGGAATATATACATGCTACCACCTGTAGTAGCTAAAAAAGGCAAGCGCCCGCGTGCCCATGCCATTGTTGAAGAGTTAAAGAAAGGCGAGTACGATGTAATCGTTTTTCAGGAAGCTTTTTTAACGGCTGCACGTAATATTATAGGCGAGGGCCTTAAAGAAGTTTACCCTTATGCCTACGGACCTATAAACCGTAAGCCGGGTATAAAAATAAGCGGTGGTGTATGGGTGCTAAGCAAAATGCCGATGAAGCCGCTTAACACTATTGAGTTTACTGATTGCGCCACCTGGGATTGCATGTCGCGCAAGGGGGCTGTGTTGTTAGAAGGGGAGTGGAAGGGTAGAACTTTCCAGGTATTGGGCACGCACCTGCAGGCCGATGGCTATGACCTTATCCGCCAAAAGCAGATGGACGATATTTACATGAGCCTGCTGCTGCCATATAAGAAGGACAGCGTTCCGCAAATAGTATGCGGCGATATGAATACCGAGCAGGAAATGAAGGAATACTACTGCAGCATGTTGGAATGCCTTGATGCTGAAAACGGCACACTGGATGGCATTGAAACCTGCAGCTATAACGGGGTAGATAATGAGATTGCCGAAAGCGTATGGGGTAAAAAGAAAACCAACCTCGACTACATTTTACTGCGCCGCAACAACACAAAAATAAAAGCCGTTAAGCGCTACATAAGCGTTTTAAAGAAGGGCAAGAAACACCTGAGCGACCACTATGGCGTGGTTTGCGAGGTTAAGTTTTAAGACATATTTTATAAATACTGGAATTACCGGAAAGGGTGGAAGGGCTGGAAAGGCTTTCCACCCTTTCCATTTACAGCCTGGCACATTGGCACAAACAGAGGTGGCACTAGTGCCGGTTGTGCCACCGGCTAAAGTGGAACAGGTGGAACAGTGGAACAAGCGTTCCAGGTGTTACACTGTTCCACCCAAACATATCAGCTTAAAACGGAGGGCCTTTAAACTCCAGTTTATCTAACACCCATTGTTTGGTGGTGGTGTTTAGTTTGTAATTAATATAGTAGTCGTACTGGTGCTGAAAGCCGTTGGAGAAGGTTACGAATATAAATTCAGCCTTTTCAGCTTCTACCCAACCCATAAGGTTAATGTAGGTGCGGCTTTTAAATTGTTGAGCTTCCTTATTCGCTACTTCAGAACTTACCAAAACTATGCGTGTGTTCTCTATTACTTTAGGTAATTCAATATCAGGGAAGTCATCGGGCAGGCCGTTCTTACGCTTAATAATATAAAGTGTATCAAAAGTGGTTTTGTTCTTTTCGTTAGCTGCTTTTATAAAATCTGTAAGGGCACGGGTATAGGTATCGGCAAGCCCGTTTTTGGGCGAAGGCCCGGCACAACTGTTCAGCACCAATAAATAAAAACCGGTAAGTAAAAGCAGGTAGGGTTTCATATCGGTATAGAAGTTTGACACTTTAAAGAAATACCATTTCCGGAAAATTGGAAAGCCATTCCAGCTTTCCAGGCTTTCCACCCTTTCCACCCTTAGCGCTATTCATCGGATGAATATGTGCCTAAGGATACCTCATTTGTTATCTGTAACTTACTTACCTCAAAAATTCATCCGATGAATGATAGGCTATAAAACAGCTTATCGTAATAAGGGGAGTTCAATAATAAACAACCTATTCCGCCAATAGCTGTGTTACACTCCACCAGCTTTTATGTCCGCAAAGAATTTGGCCCTACTGGAAAATTGGAAAGCTTTTCCAACCCTTCCACCCTTTCCAGCTTTTTCTAATTTTGGTTTGCGGCCGGGTGGCACACCGGCACAAGTGCCACCCCTGTTTGCGCCAGTTGTGCCAGCCTGGAACAGTTGGAACAGTGGAACGACCGTTCCAGGTGTTCCAGTGTTCCACCCACCTTCATTCGATACCCACTTGCACTTCTTGAATAAAGTGCAAAATCTTGAAAATTATCCTTAAATGTGGAAAATTCCCCGTCGGCACCCTTTGTCCGGGGGGTGACGATATAGTATATTCGTGCGCTTAATTTTAAGCTAATAGCGTATTTTGTGAAAATGCCACAAAGAAGCTAAGACACGAAGCTGAGATAAACAGGGATTTCCCCTGTCATTTTTTCAGGGTGTTCGTGCCTTTAGTGGCAAAAAAAAGTAGTATGAGCGACGAACCGAAAAACCCTGCGGAGAAAAACGAGGAAAAACCCCGTATAATCCCTATTAACATTGAAGAGGAAATGAAGACAGCCTACATCGATTATTCGATGTCGGTAATTGTTAGCCGCGCCATACCCGATGTGCGCGATGGCCTAAAGCCTGTACACCGCCGCATATTGTTCGGCATGAACGAACTGGGTGTTAGCCCCGGCAAGCCATATAAAAAGAGCGCCCGTATAGTAGGTGAGGTGCTTGGTAAGTACCACCCGCATGGTGATGGCTCGGTTTACGACGCCATGGTGCGTATGGCCCAGGACTGGAGCCTGCGTTACCCTTTGGTCGATGGCCAGGGTAACTTCGGCAGTATAGATAATGACCCGCCGGCGGCAATGCGTTACACCGAGGTGCGCATGCGCAAAATAACCGAGGAGTTCCTTAACGATATAGATAAGGAAACGGTGGACATGAAGCTGAACTTTGACGATAGCCTGGAGGAACCAACCGTGCTGCCGTCAAAAATTCCGAACCTGTTGGTTAACGGGGCCAGCGGTATTGCCGTGGGTATGGCTACCAACATGCTTCCGCACAACCTTAGCGAGGTAATTGACGGCACCATAAAATACATTGATAATAAGGATGTTACCATAGAGGAGTTAATGCAGGTGATTAAGGCGCCTGATTTCCCTACGTCCGGTATGATTTACGGTTACGAAGGTGTGCGCCAGGCATTTTTGACAGGCCGTGGCCGCGTGGTGCTTCGTGGTAAAGCCGAGATTGAAACCACCGATAATGGCCGCGAACAGATCATTATAACTGAAATTCCTTACCAGGTTGTTAAGAGCGACCTTATTAAGAAGATAGCCGAACTGGCCGAGGAGAAGAAGCTGGAAGGCATTAGCGACGTTCGCGACGAAAGTGACCGTAACGGCATCCGAGTGGTTATCGAGCTAAAGCGCGATGCCATAAGCAACGTAATACTGAACCAGTTGTTTGCCCTTACCCCGCTGCAAACCAGCTTTGGGGTTAACAACGTGGCCCTGGTGAATGGCCGTCCGCAGATATTGAACCTCAAGGACTTAATTAAGTATTTCGTTGAGTTCCGCCACGAGGTTATTGTTAGAAGAACCCGCTATGAGCTGCGTAAAGCCGAAGAGCGCGCCCATATATTAGAAGGTTTGCTGATTGCCTTAGACCACCTGGACGAGGTTATTAAGCTTATCCGTAATAGTGCCGATGCCGATATAGCCAAAACCGGCTTGATGGAGAACTTCCAACTATCTGAAATTCAGGCAAAAGCCATTTTGGAAATGCGTTTACAGCGCTTAACCGGACTGGAAAGGGACAAAATACGCGAAGAATACAACGAATTGATGAAAACCATTGAATGGTTGAAGCGTGTATTGGCCGAAGAGCCTTTGCGTATGCAAATCATTAAAGATGAACTGGCTGACATAAAGGCCAAGTACGGCGATGAGCGCAAAACCCAGATTGAATTTGCTGCCGGCGACTTCAACATGGAGGACCTGATAGCGGATGATGAAGTGGTTGTAACCATTTCTCACTTAGGCTATATAAAACGCACAGCTTCAACGGAGTATAAAGCGCAAAACCGCGGTGGACGCGGCAGTAAAGGCAGCGCCGCCCGCGATGAGGACTTTATTGAACACATATTTGTAGCTACTAACCACAACTATATCCTCTTCTTTACCGAGTTGGGCCGTTGTTACTGGTTGAAAGTGTATGAGATACCGGAAGGAGAGAAGACCAGTAAAGGCCGTGCTATACAGAACCTGATGAACCTTCCGAAGTAAGATAAAATCATGGCCTACATACCGGTTAAGAACCTGGAGGACGATGAATATTTAGATAATAACTACGTGATTTTCTGCACAAAGAAGGGCACTATCAAGAAAACTACTTTAAAGGCTTACTCTAACGTTCGTGCCGGTGGTGTTAACGCTATCGACATCCGCGAAGGGGATGAGCTGGTGCAGGTTTGCCTTACAGACGCTGAAAGCCATATAGTTATAGCCACCAAGAATGGTAAGGCTATCCGTTTCCCTAACGATAACGACACCCTGCGTGCTGTTGGAAGGGTTGCTTCAGGTGTAAGAGGCGTAACGCTTGAAAATGAGGAAGATGAAGTAGTTGGTATGATTGCCGTTCACCCTAACAATAAGGAGGAAACCGTACTGGTACTTTCCGAAAAAGGCTTTGGTAAGCGCAGCTATATTGACGACCCTGAAACCGGGGAAGCGGAATACCGCATTACCAACCGCGGCGGCAAAGGCGTTAAAACCATTAACGTAACCGAGAAAACCGGCGGACTGATAAGCATACTGAACGTAACTAATGACGACCACGTCATGATTATTAACAAGAGCGGTATTGCCATACGTATGGCGGTTGAGCAGTTGAGAGTAATTGGCCGTGCCGCCCAGGGTGTGCGTTTAATACGCCTTGACGAGGACGATGCCATAGCCGCAATTGCCAAAATTGAGAAGGGTAACCTGAACTATAATGCCGAAGAAGATGGCGATTTAGGAGCAACGGATGTATCTCCGGAAGCACCTGAATAGTCATTACTTTGTCAAAAGCCTTGTTAATGAGTGAAATCACTTTAAAGCTTGGCACAATTTTCGACTTTTGCAGAACTGTTAAAAGCTTAAACTAAATATGAAAAAAATAACCCTGACCCTGTTTGCCTC
>CAZUHU010000064.1:8659-18430 GCA_964620645.1 uncultured Chitinophaga sp. | reverse complement strand
GGGTTACCGCCTGTAACGTGGAAGTCGCTGAAGGTAGCATGTTGGTTTACCCATATCATACCGGTAAGGTTTAAACTTACAGGGGCAAACACACTTTCCAGTTCTTCAAAAATAGTGTTGGCGGTATCTTCATTCGTAGTGTAAGCGCTGAAGGTAATAGCGCCATGTTTCTCAGCCATGTGCTTGGCTATTTCAATGCTCTGCGCGGTATCTTTTGTTTTAATAATTAATACAATAGGGCCGAACAATTCATTTTCGTAAACGCCTACATCGTGCGCATCTACTTCAATTACTACCGGCGAGCAGGTGCGTGCTTCCGGAAACTCGCTGTTGGCTACCGCTTTTGATTCTAACAATAAAGCAGCGTCAAGGTCCTTAATAGAATTTACGCGCTTAACGGTTACATCACTTTGTATAGCGCCTAAAGTGCCGGGGCCCATTTGCGGGTGGTTAGCAATACCCGCAATAGAATCAACTAAAGCCTTCTTCACCTCTTCGTAAGAAATAACGCTATCGCCTTGCTTAACACCACCTGCAGGTATAAAGAAGTTTTGCGGGGCAGTACACATTTGGCCGCTGTATAAAGATACAGCGAAGCCAAGGTTCTGCACTACAGCTTTCAAATCATTTACTGAATCAAGAATTACGGAGTTAACGCCCGCCTTTTCGGTAAAGGTTACTTTGCCGGGTATGCTTTCTACATAATTACCAAAGGCGCTACCGCCGGTGTAATCAATCAATTTTACCAACGGATGTTCCGCCAATTCCTTAGTAATAAGTTTTGAAGAAGAATCAACCGCTAACTGGCACACGTTAACGTCGTAACCTTTAGCTTGTAAAGCAGCCTGTATTTCAGCCACTACAATGGCAATGGCATAAATTGATTTTGGATGCGGCTTAACTATAGCGGTGTTGCCTGTAATTAATGAAGCAAATAAACCGGGCACGGTGTTCCATGTAGGGAAGGTTGAACAACCGATAACCAAACCAATACCTTTTGGTACGGCCTTAAATGTTTTTTGTAATACCACACTTGCTTTGCCCATGGGCTTCTCCCAGGTAACATTACCGGGAAAACGGTTCAACTCCTCGTAACCCATAGCCAGGGCCTCTAAAGCACGGTCGTTGGCATGAGGGCCGCTGGCCTGAAAACTCATAACAAAACTTTGGCCGGTGGTGTGTTGCGTGGCATAAGCCATTTCAAAAAAGCGGTTCTTCACGCGCTCCAGTGCATCCACTAAAACTTCAGCACGTTGGTCAGCGCTAAGTTTTTTCCATTGGCCAAAAGCACGCGCGCTGCGCACAATCAAAGTATCCGTATCAAACGAAGGGTAAGTAATACCCAGTGGTTTCATCGTATAAGGCGACACTTCCTCACCTACCCAAGCCGCTGGGTTTTGCTGTAACAAGCCGGTAAAGGGTTTACCTAACTGGTTATTGTAAGCCTCCTGTCCTTTAACCGGGGCCTCTTCACCATAGGCTTTGGGGTGTTCAGGGTATTGCGCAAAAAATGTTCTTTCGTGAATGGCCTTTATAGCACGCTCCACAATCTCCTTATAGTTGGTTGCAACAGTTGCCGACATATGTATTTGGTTTAGGTAATTAATTTGAGCCCGTGAATATAGAGAAAGTACAGGCAGTAGGAAAATACTTAACAGCAGGCTGAAACAGCGCTAATTATGCCCCGTTCCCTGCCTGAAAATCATAAAGGAATTTTCGGGCGATGAAAGTGTTAACATATTGCCCGCCAGCTTGTAGTTTTTCATTTCCTCCAGCATATCCACCACAATCTTTTCCATGATATTGCCGGGGCAGGCCATTTTAGTAAGGCTTATCTGCAAAAAAGAAATGGTGCCCGCAGTAGCGTTAACACCACCTTTAATATTGTTGCACACGCCATGGCCGTTAAGCGTTTTACCCGCCACGTCCACCTCAATATAAATGGTAGTGGTGTCCAGCAATTTCAGGTAATGCGTATCGGCAAACATGGTAAGCAAATACCACTTCTTACCGCTAAGGCGCTCGGCAGGGTTGTAGCTGGTTTTCTTTTGCGAAGCAATTTTTACCAGGCGGTAGCTAACCGGTTGGCCCGCTGCTACAGGTATGGGCTCCACCACAAGTTTATAATCGAATCCTTCCTGGTAATTAAAGCCTTCAATTTTACCGGTAAAGTTGTGCCAGGCGCCTTTCTTACTTTCCTTAACCTGCAGGCAGCCGTCGTTCACGCTTTCCAGGCAATCTAATTTGCGGTCGGCAACGTAAAGCTTCAGCTTTTGCGAATAACCGTTAAGCGCAGCGGTAAGCAATACTACAAGCAGGATAAGGTTTTTCATACACTAAGTTTAGAAAGCGCACAAATTAGCAGCTAATAAATACCCCGGCAAAGGAATTAGAAAAATTAAGAAATGCCGCCTTCTTTATAACTCCACCTCTACCTGGTTGCGCAGCAGGTCTTCCATGGTTTCCCGTTTGCGTATCAGGTAGTCTTTACCCTTGTGCACCAATACTTCAGCGGGCCTAAAGCGCGAGTTGTAGTTGGAGGCCATGCTAAAGCCATAAGCCCCCGCATTATGAAAGGCCAGTATATCGCCCTCGCCTACTTCAGATAGTTTACGGTCCCAGCCAAAGGTGTCGGTTTCGCATATGTAACCTACAATAGTATAAATGCGCTGGGTGCCGGTAGGGTTAGATACATTGGTTATGTGGTGGTACGAGTTGTAGAACATAGGGCGGATGAGGTGGTTCATACCGCTATCAATACCTACAAACACCGTAGCCGTTGTTTGTTTTATCACATTTACCTTGGCCAAAAAGGTTCCGCTTTGGCTTACCAAAAATTTGCCCGGCTCAAAATACAAGGCTAAGTCGCGGCCGTATTTTTTGCAGAAATTATTAAAGCTCTCCGTAAGCTTTGCGCCTACCTCATCAATATCAGTATAATAATCATCAGGCTTGTACGGCACTTTAAAACCGCTGCCAAAATCAATAAACTCCAGGTCAGGGAAATGCTCCGTTACTTCAAACAAAATATCAGCTGCACGTAAAAACACGTCTACATCCAGTATGTCGGATCCCGTGTGCATATGCAAGCCGTTCACGCGTATTTTCTCCGCCTTTATAATACGCTCCACATGGCGCATCTGGTAAATGCTTATCCCGAATTTTGAATCAATGTGGCCCGTGCTGATATTGATGTTGCCACCTGCCATTACATGCGGGTTTATGCGTACGCATACCGGTATGCTTGAGCCATACTTGTGGCCGAACTGCTCCAGTATAGAGATGTTATCAATATTGATCTGCACTCCTTCCTTAACTGCCAGTTCAATCTCTTCCATCGATACGCAGTTGGGCGTGTAAATAATATCCTCCGGCTTAAAACCTGCGCGCAGGCCGGTCCATACTTCCTGTATGCTAACGGTATCTAACCCTGCGCCTATAGTTCTAAAAAACTTAAGCACGTTAATGTTGTTAAGCGCTTTGCAGGCAAATTTTATTTTGGTGTTAGCTCCGCTAAATGCATTCTTCAGCTTATTGTATTGCGCCTCCATAGTTGCAGTGTCGTAAACATACAGGGGGGTATCGTATTTCTCGCAAAGTTGTTGCACAGGTACGCCGCCTATAGTGTATTGTCCGTTTTGTAGTTGAAGCATGGCCGGTAATTTGAAGTGCGCAAAAATAACCGCCGTAGCGAGAACAGCTAATTAAATACCGAGATCGACTGATATAATTTAAATCCGTTAAATGCATTAACATTGCTTTCAAAGTTGTGCCTGCCATAAATGAGGTTTAAAAACAGAGTTAAGGCCGTATTCAAATTTTTGCTTCTATTGGTAGTGCTGCTGCTAATAACAGAAGTAATTCTAAGATTATCCGGTTTCCAACCCGGGTTATTTACGGAAGAAATAGCACCGGTTGACCGCTTAGAAATTGAGCTGGTTGAAAAAGCGGATAGCAACGGTATTTCTATCTATATAAAAGGTGCTAAAGGCATTCCTGACTTCTATGTTGTTAATGAGCAAGGTTTTCTTTCCGGCTTCGATTACACCCCTGCAATTATTGATTCCATAACAAAAACGCGAAAGAAGCTGCCCCTAATGCTTGTAGGCGATTCCTATACCGAAGGTTGTTGCGTTGATTCAGCCGGACAATCTTTTGCGGCTTTACTACAGGCAGATTCAAACTATTTCGCACTCAACTTTGGCATAGGTGCCACAGGGTTGTTACAATACGAAGCAGTTATTCATAAATGGTTGCCTATTGTAAAACCGGGCCTCATCGCTGTTTTCTACTACACCGGCAACGACCAATTGATGGTGGAAGACACCCTGCATCCTTTTGTGCCCGGCACTTACAGAACATTAAACAGTGGTTGGCTTTCTTCTTCACCCGGCGCTTTAGCCGAATACCCCGGCCAGTATTTTGAAAACCCTCAACAAGCTTATGAGTTTAACATACGTACTTATACCTTATTAGGGCCTAACAGTTCATTATTTCAAAAGTTTTGCGCCCGCTCAGTAGTTCTGAGCAAATCCTATATTTTCATAAGAAACGGTTGGCGCGCCGTTCTGAACCTGCAGCACATTCATTTTGGAAATCAATACACTAATGAACGCCTTCTTGCTATTCAGCGCTATTGCCAATCGCAAGGGGTAAAGGTGGTGTTTGTTGCAATTCCTACACCGTCTGATATCATTCATAAAAGAAATTTGAATAAAAAATACAGCCCCGTTTTTGAAGGCACTACCTATTACATTCCTTCTGAAGCAACTTTTAACGCCGCTGATTTTAATGGCGTTAATGACTGGGACCATTTCAATAGCAAAGGGCACAACAAGTTTTACAAATACCTAAAATCCGTTCTCGAACCGGAATACCAATCATACTTCATTTTGAAGTAAAGCCTTGCCATTACAAACAAAAAAGCCCTCCGCATTGGCGGAAGGCTTTTTTATTAACTGCTTCAACTACTAATCTTCAGCTAATACTATAACCACATCATCAGGGCCAAAGGTTACTGTATCGGCCTTGTTAGGGTTAATTTTTATGCCGTAGTTTTTATCAGAGTCGCGCTCGTGGGCCAACAGGCGGTAACCTATTGCCACTTCATTTTTGCGCGCTGCGCTTTCTACCACCGTGTAGAAGTTAACCTCCACACCGGGCTTAATGTAGTTAACAGCAGGCTTCAGGTAAATTTCCGAGCCGTCCGCTTCAAACAAAATGCCGTAAACTTTCTCCAGGTTTTTGTTCTCGCTCATCTGGCTCAGCATTAAACTCACCAGGTTATCGCTCACAATAAAGTCGTCCGCCTTGGCTACCTCCGCTAACTCGCGGTTGCGTATATCCAGCATTTCCGAAACTATGCTGAAGTCCTTGCCTGTTTGTTCAGAAATATTGCGTAAGTGCAGCAGGGTTATCAGCGTTTTAGCATCGCTTTCCTGCACATCAATTTCTGTATTGCTTAACAAAATGATATGGTCGTATTCCTCAGGTTTTAATCCAACCAGCGTTGCTTTATGGTTAATATTACCCACCTGCAGAATCAGCTTTTGATTTTTCAGTTCAGCGGCCAGGCCTTCCAGTTCTTCACTTATATGGTCGTTAAGCACTAATACTTCCGAACCCGGCGATACGTAATTATCCAATTCTTCGATAATACGGATACCGCGAGCGTTCCAACCCAATATCAGGGTTTTTTCCTGTCGGGTCTCCTTAGCGCTGCCATTGCTTATGGCGCTCTCATCAATACCAAAGCTGGTTTTGCCCGATATTACAACAGTGTCGTCATCTTCCGAAATAGCAATTATCTCGTCGCCATCGTTAATTACGGTATCCATCGGCGGGTTCAGCAATACCTGCTCATCGGTAGTGAAAATGCCGATAACTGAAGATGTTTCGTAGTCAAACAATGCATCCTTAAATGTTTTGCCTGCCAGTTTCTTTTCGCCGTGGAAATAAATTTCATCACCATCAAACTGCAATAGTTCAGAGTATACAATACTTAAACCCGATTGACGGCAGGTTTGTGCCGTTACTCTCGAAATTAAGTCAGATGAAAGCACGAAAACCGTTTCGCCATTGCCAACCAACTCGGCGGCTTCCATGTTTTTAACGTCCTTAATTTCCGCTACAATATGGAAGGGTTCCTTTTTGCGGCGTTTGCCGTTAGTTAAGGCCAATACAGATTTAATGGTATAGGTATCTGCATTTTCGCCCTCGTTAGCTAAAATGATGATGGAGCGCGCTTCGTTAGGGCTAACTACAGCAATATCGCTGCTCTCCAGCGGGCTGCCGTGCCTTACTATAATGCGCGTGTTTTTAGTGTCTTCTACCTTAGAGCGTATTTCATCTTCCACTTCCGTTTTCTCCTTATTACTAAGGATTACGATGCTTGGATTCTTCTGGTTTTCGTTGGCGATAACCAATTCAGAAATTATAGAGAAAATCTTTTCGCTGTAGCCAAGGATAAGCGTGTGGTTCGATTCCAACACTTTTGATTTACCCTTTTTCAATTCATCAATCTGCTCATCAATGCCCGATGAAATGGCACCGATTAAGATAGAGATGATGAATATGCCGCTTAACGTAGCTATGAAACGAACACCGCGGAACGACCAACCTTCGTCGCCGCCCATGGTGCCGCTATCTAAAGTGGCCATTAAGCTTTGCCAGGCGCCTTCTATAAAACCAAGAGGGCCATCGGCATCGGGGCTGCCTTTAATACTAAAGATTAACATTAGCACACCGCAGAACAACACAATAGCAAGGGAAACAATCGCCAGCCATTTAATAATGGCAAGCGGGCCCTGGCTCATGGTGTTTTCAAAATAATAACGGGTGCGTTGGGAGAAAGATGCTTTTTGCATAGTGGATGGAATTTAAAAAGGGAAGAAGCGCAATACTTCTTCCCTTCGGGTTTGTATGGTACTTGTGTTTATTATTTGAAGATTACGTCTTTGCTATCGCTTGGGTCAAGCGCTACGCCTTTAAGATCGATAGTAGCAGTTACTTTATAAGTTGAACGCTCGCTATCCATCATTGAACCTAACTTACCTAAGCCACCAATTACGCCGCCGGCCTGTGCCATGCTTTGGTTGGTGCTAAGGGCACGCTTAAATACAAGTGCAAAATCAACTGTTTTGCTTTCGCCGGCCTTAAGGTCATACTTAGCAGGTATTTTAACCTCGCCCAGTTTTATTACTTCGGTTTTCTTGTCTTCGCCTTTGCCTCTCTCCCACTTCTCTTCGAATACCACATTTATACCTTCAACAAATTGATCGGACTTGCCGACAAAAGTTACTTTACCGCTAATTTCCTGTGCATCGTTAGCTAATGATTGCGGACACTCCAATGTTACGTCCATACCAACAAAGCCTAACCACTGTTTTACTTTAGCAAAGAATCCCATAGTTTCTGATTTTAGTTTTTTGAATTTTTTTAGTTGAATTGAGTATCACAAGGAACGGCATTTTTTTCTTACCACACAAATGCATTGCAAAATAATTTTACTGCGAAAAAGCCGCTATAGCTAAATACAGCAGCATTCGGATTTTATGGAAACAGCCATATTATATTTTATACCATGTATAAACCAATAAAAAAACCCTGCCTTAAGCGGGGTTTTTTCATTTTTATTGACGGCGCAGGTCGTATTTCTCTATTTTGTTATACAGGTGGCTGCGTTGTATATCCAGCACCCCTGCTGTTTTTGATACGTTCCATCCAAACTTTCGGAGTTTATGTTCAATAAACAGTTTTTCGATGTGTTCTTTAAAATCCTGAAACTTATCAAAGGCCTCAAACAAATCTGTGGGGGTGTCCTTTGCCTGTGTATTGGTTACAAAGTTCTTTACTTCTGTTTCAGTAATCTTTTGGTCGGCCAATATCACTAAGCGCTCCATTACGTTGCGTAATTCGCGTATGTTACCTTCCCACTTCATCACCTTTAATTCCTCCAAAGCTTTAGGTGTAATTACCTTTTTAGGTATGCCGTAATCTTCGCAAACTTCTTTTACAAACTTTTCGGCAAGCAATGGCACATCATCGCTACGTTCGTTAAGCGAAGGTACGTGTATGATAATTACACTTAAGCGGTGGTACAAGTCAACACGGAAACGGCCTTCTTCCACTTCCTTCAGCAAATCTTTATTGGTAGCCGCAACAATGCGCACATCAACCAGTATGTCGCGGTCGCCACCAACACGGGTAATGCGGTTTTCCTGCAAGGCGCGCAGCACTTTTGCCTGTGCGCTAAGGCTCATATCACCAACCTCATCCAAAAACAGGGTGCCGCCGTTAGCCTGCTCAAACTTGCCAATGCGTTGTTTAATAGCCGAAGTAAAAGCGCCTTTCTCGTGGCCAAACAGTTCGCTTTCTATTAACTCAGTTGGTATGGCAGCGCAGTTTACTTCAACAAGAGGTGCATCTCTGCGGTTGCTCTTCTCGTGTACCCAACGGGCTACCAGTTCTTTACCCGTTCCGTTTTCGCCGGTAACTAAAACACGGGCTTCGGTTGGGGCAACACGGTCAATGGTGTCTTTAATTTTTTGTATAGCCGGCGATTCGCCGATTATCTCTCTTGTTTTGCCCACCTTACGTCGCAACACTTTTGTTTCAGTAACCAGCGTGGCTTTTTCCAGCGCATTGCGCACAGTAACCAGCAGGCGGTTTAAATCAGGTGGCTTCTGTATAAAATCGTAAGCGCCTTTTTTAGTTGCTTCCACAGCATTTTCTACTGTGCCGTGGCCGCTTATCATTATTATAGGTGTATCGCAGTCTGTAGCTTTAATTTTATCAAGCACTTCCATGCCGTCCATCTTGGGCATTTTAATGTCCAGCAGGGCGCAATCGTAATCCCCCTCCTTCAGCATCTCAAAAGCCTGGGCGCCGTCAACGGCTTCATCCACTTTATAGCTTTCGTATTCTAAAATTTCGCGCAGGGTTTTACGGATGCTCTTTTCATCATCCGCAATAAGGATGTTTGCCATTCTCTCGGTTTTAAGCGTACTGCCAAACGAGCGCAAGGCAGTGCGCGGTTAATGTGTTATAAAAAATTAGTGTGTGTCAACAGCTATCCGGCATGTGGCATCTTCACCACGGCAACATTCATCAACATTAATCTTGCACTTATCGCATTGCCCGTGCCCATGCACCCAAATCATCTTCGAAACCATTCCGCAATAAGGGCACAAAAACAAGTTCTGTGCTTCTTTATTGGTTTGCGTGTTGTGGTTTACTATGTCCATTTCTTCTTTTAAAATAAGCTACTGCCTGTAAGCCGGATTCTGTCTTGCCGCCGTTGCCGGCAGCAATCCCTATCATTTATCTGCGGTAATGTTCACACATCACCTGTTACGCCCAACCCCTCAATGCATCTCCGCCTAAGCGAAGGAACTTGCGCGTGCAGCGCTCGGGCACTGATATACGTGGGCTTTCAACCCGCAAGGTTTACCCTGCTGCTGCGTTACCACAGCAACACGTGGGCTCTTACCCCACATTTTCACCCTTACCGGCCCCTAAATCCCCTAAAGGGGACTTAAAACACCGGTGGTTATTTTCTGCGGCACTGTCTCTTTCTCCCTTGCGGAAGAAGCCAGCCGTTAGCTGGTGCGGTGCACTGCGTTGTCCGGACTTTCCTTTCCCTCTTAAAATAAGGAACGATAGAGCAGCCGTAGCCGTACGCGAAAATAGACGTTTGCTTTAGTAGACAAAATCTTTCTTTCAGCAAACCGCCTACTGTTGAAAGTTTTAAGCATAATTGTGGATAGCTGA
>CAZUHU010000064.1:7369-8559 GCA_964620645.1 uncultured Chitinophaga sp. | reverse complement strand
TGGAAAATAGCCCAATGGTTTGAACTGCGCTGGTGGCAAAATTACCTGGGCAACAAAAACCCTGCGCAATACCGCCAATGGAAAACCGCCTGGTGGCAGCAAAACGTTTTGGCGCATGTAGCAGTAAAACCTGCTGATGTAATTGCCGACCTTGGCTGTGGCCCTGCAGGCATATTCATTGCTTTACCGCAAAATCAGGTAACTGCGGTAGACCCTTTACTGAATAGTTATATCGAAAAAGGATTTCTCACGCCTTCGGCTTTTGCCAATGTGCAATTTGTAAATGCGCGCTTAGAAGATTTTAGCGCAGCCCAAAAATTTGATGTGGTATTTTGCCTTAACTGCATTAACCATGTAACCGATATTGAAAAAGCATTTGATGTGCTGGTTGCTGCTGTTAAACCAGGCGGTATAGTGGCGCTTAGTATCGATGCGCATAATCACTCCTTCTTTAAACACCTCTTCCGTTTAATTCCCGGCGATATTCTGCACCCGCACCAATACAACCTTAACGAATACTGCAGCTTTTTAGAAAAAAGAAACCTGCGCATCACAAGTCAGCACACGCTAAAGCAGGAGTTCTTCTTTAATCATATCCTGTGGGTTGCGGAAAAGAGGTAGGCTTATATTGTTTACCTTCGCTACATGAGCAACCAGCAACCGTTCCCCGTAGTTTATGCCTGCATTTGGAAGGCCAACGAATCCGACGCAACATTTAATCCAAAGGAGTTTGAAGCACGCATACCAAGGCTGATGCAATGGCTAAAGGAATTGCACGCCAAAGGTAAATTGGTAGCCTGCGGTGGCGGCGGTTTTGAAAACCACAGCGGCGGACTTACTCTTATTAAAGCAGATAGCATTGAAGAAGCTATTGAATTAAGCAGCGGTACCCCTATGAATGAAATAGGCACAACAGAAATTATGGTGTGGGACATTTTTTACGGCAACTTACAGGTTACCGAACGCGAAGAAAAACTGAAAGCATAATGGCAAGCACATTTTACACAGAAACCATCAACGAATGCATTGCGCGCTTTGAACAAAGCCTGCAGCGCGTAAACAAATGTTTGCAGGAACTAACAGAAGAAGATGTATGGCACCGTACAAACGAAAATTCTAACAGCGCCGCCAACCTCATACTGCATATCTGCGGCAACATGCGCCAGTATATTATAAGCGGCATTGGCGGT
>CAZUHU010000064.1:0-7269 GCA_964620645.1 uncultured Chitinophaga sp. | reverse complement strand
CAAATTGTGTTTGCTGTTAAAGCCGCCAAAAACAAAGACCTCGGCTTTTACCGCGGCCAAAACCTGAATATCAAAAACAAGCAGTAAGGGCTTGTCAATAAACTGCCCTTTCCACAAGAGGACGAGTAGGCCCGGACTTATCGGGGTTAACGCAGAACGTTTTCAACCACTCTTTCTATTATCTTCGTTTACACAAATGTGAAGGATGAGGAATTTCTCCCTGTTTATTCTTGTGTTGCTCTCTCTGTTTTCAAAAGCACAACACAACCGTTTTTTTAAATCGCAGCCTTTAATTGATGCCTCAACTCCTGTTTGGGCAAAGATGATGTATGCCCCCAACCCCAATGTATATGCGGTGGATGAGGCTTTTCGCGAATACCATGAGCAACATGAAGATGAAATTACCGTGCATACCGTTAACTACCAGTTTTGGCGCAAGCAGGTGGAGCCCTTTGTGCAGCCCGATGGCAGCATTGTTATACCTGCTGTAAGCACTACAATGGCGGAAGATGCCGCCTGGCAAAATTATGTAGCTGCGCATACTGATGCTTCGCGCGGCAGTAATGTGTGGAGCTCCATTGGCCCTTACGACACTAAAGGCAGCAGCACCGGCGATCCTTACGTAAGTTGGCAGGCCAATGTGTATTGTTTGGATGTGTTTAAAGCCAATGGCAATATTCTGTATTGCGGTAGCGAAGCGGGTGGCATTTACAAAACAACCGACAAGGGTTTGAACTGGGTGCCTGTTTCTTTAGGGTATACATTTCAAACGGTTGATGCGATTAAAATACATCCTACAAATTCCAGCATTGTATATGCAGGGGATGGACAGCACATTTATAAAACCACTGATGGCGGTCAAACATGGGCAACGGTTTATTCTGCCAGCAGTTTGGGCGTAAATGATATTTCAATTAACCCAAGCAATACCTCGGTAGTGCTGGCTGCCTGCGATGCAGGTTTGTATTACAGTGATGATGCAGGCGCCACCTGGGTTAAAACATTGAACTATACCTGTTGGGATTTAGAAATTAAACCCGGTGTGGATAGTGTAGTGTACCTGTTGCGCACCAACCCTACTGCCAAGCGTTGCGAGTTTTACCGCAGTACAGATTTTGGTTCCACCTTTGCCTTGAAAGATACCGGCTGGTATAACAGCACCGATGCCAACCGAAACGATATTGGCGCGCGCATGACAGTAACCCCTGCCGACCCTAACCGCATTTACTGTGTGTTGATTGGGAACTCAAAGGCGAACGATAAAGATTTTATTGGCATATACCGCAGTAACGATGGCGGCGACCATTGGGCAAATGCCTATGGACAAGACGGCGGCCCTTACACCAGCAATCACCCAAACCTTGCTACGTACCAGGATACTACAGGTTTTGACCAGGGCTATTACAACTTATCTATTGCCGCATCGCATACTAATGCCGATGATTTGTTAGTGGGCTTTTTAAGTTTATGGAAAAGCACCGATGGAGGAACCACCTACGAAAAGATAGGTGGCTATGGCGGCAGCCTTGATTGGGTACACCCCGACCAGCAGGATATGAAAGCCCTTGGCAATGATGTATGGTTAAGCAATGATGGCGGTGTAGCTTATTCCTCCGATTTCTTTCAATCGCATGAGTCGCGCAAAAACGGCATTATAGCCAGTGAATACTGGGGCTTTGGGCAGGGTTGGAATGATGACATTGTTGTTGGCGGGCGTTACCACAACGGCAACAGCGGTTATAAGCAGGATACCTACCCCACAGGCGACCATTTACGTTTAGGCGGCGCTGAAGCCTCAACAGGCTATGTAAACCCCGGCAATAACTTATGCTACTTCTCTGATATATGTACGATTAAACTGCCTGATGATTTTAATGACGACGCGCAATGTGCAGGCAATTTGGAAGAATACCCCAACGAAAGTTATTACGACACGCGCAGCGGTGAGGTGGAGTTTCACCCGTACTGTTACAACTATATTTATGTAAGTAAGGAAGATAAGATCTACTTCTCAAAAAACGGCGGCGCAAGCTTTGATGTCCTGTATGAATTTGGCACCGACCCTGCTGATGAAGTATATGCCATGGAAATTTCGCGCAGCAACCCTTTGGTGATGTATGCCGTGCAGCAGTTAACCAATACTACCAGCACCGTTTGGAAAACAACTGACGGCGGCGCTAACTGGACAGCCCTAACCGTGCCAACAGGCCCTTCAAATCGCGTAATTACCGGCTTAGCTTTAGATGCGCAGGACGAAAATATTTTATGGATATCAGCCGGCCGCGCCACTAATGATGGCAACAAAGTTTGGCAAAGTGTAAACGGGGGCACCAGTTGGAACAACATTACAAGCACTACCCTGGCTACACACAAGGCGCGCAACCTTGTAGTGCAGCAAGGTACCAATGGGCTGGTATATATGGCTACGGATAAAGGCGTGTTTTACCGCGATAACAGTATGAGCGATTGGCAGCTTTATAACAGCGGCCTGCCGGCTTTTGCGGCCTCCAACATTATGCACCCGTTTTATAAAAAGAGCAAACTGCGTTTAGCTACTTACGGTTACGGCATTTGGGAAGCCCCTTTTGCACAGGCTTCGGCACCCATAGCACAACCAACCGTAGATAAGCTGGAATCGTTTTGCGATAGAGATACTTTCTATTTTGAAGATTACAGCATACTAAACCAAAGCAATGCCACATGGCAATGGAGTTTTACGCCAACGCCTTTGTATGTAAGCAGCACTACGGTGCGCAACCCTAAAGTGGTTTTCGGTAACAGCGGCACGTACTCTGTTTCTTTAACTATTAACGATGGCACTGCCAGCAGCAGCAAAACACTTAATAATGTAATTACAGTACACCCCTCGCAGTGTAAGCTCGATACAGTTCCGGGTTTAGCGCTTAATTTATTTAATGATGACAGCTATGCCGAAACTTTACCGATAAGCGCCTTAGGCACAACCAACCATTTTACGGTTACAGCCTGGATAAAACCCAATGGCATACAGAATGAATACAGCGGTATTGCTTTTACACCTGCAGGTAATGCATCGGGGTTAGACTTTAAACAAAACAACCGGCTTGGCTACCACTGGAACGGCCAAAGCGGCACCTGGACCTGGAGCAACGGCCCCTTTGTAAATGATGGCGAATGGAATTTTGTAGCTATGGTTATAACACCCGATTCTGCTACTATATATAGCAATGGTGTAGGCAGCACACGCATAGCTACACACAATGCGGTGGACATGAATGAAGCGGGTTTCCGTATTGGCCGCGACCGCGGCTGGCAGGATCGCACCTTCCACGGGGTAATTGATGAAGTGGCTTTTTACAACCGTGCCTTATCGCAAAACGAAATACGCGAGTTGCGCCACCTAACACGCTCGGCAATTACTGACCCTTCCTTAATAGCGTACTACCAGTTTAATGAGGACAGCGGCACTATACTGGACCGTGTAGGGAATGCGCATGCTGTTTATACCGATAGTGCAGAGCGCATTGTTTCAACCGCCCCTGTGGGTGGTGGGGTATCAGTGCGTGCATACATTGCCGGCGCTCAGGTACAAAATTTTTCTACTGTAGGTATTAGCACTGATTTCTTCAGCGCATCAACCTCACCCCTTGGCGAAGTTGTCTTTACACGTTTGAATGTTCCGCCGGATGTTAAGCCCGATACAGCCCTTACGCCTGACCACAGTTATTACATTATGAACGACTACGGCATAAGTAACGGCATCATGCTTTTTGATAGTTTAGTTTTCAGCAATATTTTCATCGGCAACCAATATGCAGGTACTACAGGAAACTTTGCCTTATATCAACGTACGGAGAACGGTGAAGGCGCTACCTGGGACTTGAAAGAATCGGCCGACCGCTTGGTTACGGGCTTAAACGGTTCGGTAACCTTTAGCAGCAACACTAACCTTAACAGCATGAGCCAGTTTGCCATAGGGCACGATTACATTTATTCTTCTGCTCAAAAACTTACCCCCGAAAATCCTTTCCGCGTATTTCCTAACCCGCTTAGCCCAAAACAGGCATTGCGTATTTTATCCGCCAATAACGATAGCTACACCTTTACCGTTTATGATTTGTTGGGGCAGGTATTGTTAAGCACTACGCTTAAAGGTTCCACATCGCTAACACTGCCAACTGTAGAAAGCGGAAATTATATTTACGAGATAGTTCAATCATCACATTCAACAACAGGCCGCCTTACCATTTTGAAATGAGCCATATGTACGAACACAAAAAGCAACCGCTTGCTTCGCCGCAAAAGTTTAGGGCCCGTGTGCTTAACAACTTAATAGTGGCGTTGGTATCGCTATCCTTGTTTTTAACCATTGGCGTATTTGGTTATCACTTTTTAGCAGGGGCATTATGGATTGACGCCTTTCACAATGCCGCCATGATTTTATCGGGCATGGGACCGGTTATTGAAATACCTACTGATGCGGGCAAAATCTTCTCCTCTATATATGCCATCTTCAGCGGCATACTTTTTATTTCAATGATTGGCTTCATACTTACACCGGTGGTACACCGCGCTTTTCACCGCTTCCATTTAGAGGACCGGTAACTGAAACATTAACAATTTTCTTTTTGCCTTATCTTTAAACCTTAAGCGCTTTTGGCCATCAAAAGCATATAACCACAACTATGTACCGTAAACTCTTTACCCTACTATTAACTTTCTTTTTTGCTGTTCAATTGCAGGCGCAGCTTAACCCGCAGGTAGATAGTATACCTATGAGCGATGGCCGCAAACTGGCCGCCGATGTTTACATTCCTTCGGGCATGAACAGTGGCCCGGTTATACTTGTTCAAACGCCCTACAACCGCCTGCTATACAGGTTAAACCTGCCGTTAGGGGTAGGGCTAAACCTAAACAGCAGCAACTACATTTTTGTTATTGCCGATTGGCGCGGATTTTACGGCTCAGCTTCCGCAGCTTACCTGGGGGCACCTTCGCTGGGTAAGGATGGCGCCAGCGCAGTAGAGTGGATTTACCAGCAAACTTGGTGCAATGGCAAAATAGGCACCTGGGGGCCATCGGCATTAGGGCGGGTGCAGTTTCAAACGGCTAAAGAAAATCCTCCGCACTTAAGCTGCATTTGCCCATTAGTGGCTGCACCGTATTACGATTATGATGAATATTACCCCAACGGCGCTTTACGCACCGAATATGTTGAGCAGCTTAACACACTGGGGTTTGGTATTGGCCCGGTACTAATGCAACACCCCGTTAAGGATTTAACCTGGAATTACATTGAAAACCTGAACGATTACCCCGATAGCATATTTGTGCCCTGCCTGATGATTGGCGGTTGGTACGATCATACGGTGGAGTTTATGCTACCCTTCTTCTCCGCCATACAAACGCAAAGCCCCGTTAATGTGCGCAGCAAGCATCGTTTATTGATGGGCCCCTGGGTGCATGGCGGGCATGGCACTGCCCAGGTGGGCACGCAACCACAGGGCCAGTTAAGCTATCCTGCTGCATCGCATTGGAACGATTCATTAGCGCTACAGCACTTCGATTATTACCTGCGCAACATAAACAACGGTTGGGATGCTTCGCCGGCCGTGCAGTACTTTCAAATGGGCGAAGATGCCTGGCACAATTGCCCGAGCTGGCCACCTGCGGGTTCCGCCAGTGTAAATTTCTATTTGCATAAGGATGGCAGCATGGATAACTACCAACCCGCTGCAGGAATTGACAGCCTTAATGTTGCTTACGACCCTAACAATCCATCACCAACTATTGGCGGGCCAACCCTGCGTAATGATTTAGAACAGGGCCCTTACGATCAGGCCCCCGATGTAGAAAGCCGCAACGATGTGTTGGTGTTTACCACACCTACCTTAACGCAGGATGTAGAAATGCGCGGGCAGGCTACGGTGCACCTGAGTGTATCTTCCGATAAGTTTGATACGGATTTTAATGTTCGCTTAACGGATGTTTACCCCGATGGCCGCTCCATGCTGTTAGCCGATGGCGTTATGCGTATGCGTTTCCGCAATGGTACTACGGCTGCGGATACAGCCCTTATGACGCCCGGGCAGTTGTATGCCATTGACATTGATTTGCCAAACACCTGCATTACCTTTTTAGCCGGGCACAAAATTCGGCTTGATGTTACCGGCAGCAATTACCCGCGCTTTAACCGCAACATGAATACCGGTGGCCCAATGTACCCCGGCAACAGTATGGATACCCTGGTAAACCCGGTAACGGCTACCAATACCGTTTACACCAATGCAACTAATTCTTCATACATTACCTTACCGCTGGTTAACTACAATGCTATAAACGAAATTCACGCGCAACAGAACATAATAAGCGTTTACCCTAACCCTGCCAAGAATAACATAACCCTTGTTACCCTCGATGGCGGCAACTATTCATTTACCATTTACAATGCTACAGGTCAAAACTGCGGCACACATCAACTTAACGGTAGTGGTAGCTTTGATATCAGCACTTTAGCGAAGGGAAACTACCTTATTGAGTTTTACAGCAATGGTCATAAGATAAGTGTGCAGCAGTTAGTAAAGGAGTAAGTAGTGGAATGTAGTTAGATACCCCTCCGTAATTCGCTGGGTTTTAGTACGGGCCCTCCTAAATCCTCCCTAAAGGGAGGACTTGAACAGCCAATGCAAAATAACCAATACAAATTTTAACCCCCTCCGACAGCTCCGCTTCGCGGTTACAATCCCCCCTGCTCCACCTCGTCATTCCGGCGAAAGCCGGAATCTCAATATGGATTGGGTAAGCGAGATGCTGAATCAATCCCGAGTACTCGGGAGGCGGAGGTGGTTTGTATTGGCTGTTTGTCCCCGCATGCTTGTACCGCCGAAGGCGTAGCGGGGGTAGGGGGTGGATTGTATTAGGCTGTTGTTCAAATTGTCCTCCTTTTTTAAGGAGGACGAAGGCGAGCTTGCCTCGCCTGGAGGTGGTTTGTTAAGCATGCACACCACCCCTGCATAAAAACTGCTTCGCATTTTTATGCTTTCCCCTCCTCAACAAGGAGGGGAATTTTAGGAACTACTCCTTCACAAACTTACCCTTCACTTCTTTTTTGCCATTGCTTATGCGTACGAAGTAAACACCCGATGGCCAGTCATGTGTGGTGATGTATTCGGCCAAGTAGTAGTGTTGGTTTTGGTAAACTATACGGCCTTGTATATCGCTTATTTGCAAGTCTTCATCCGGCAGGTATTTAGCTATCTGTATTTCTACTTTATCCTTAACGGGGTTGGG
>CAZUHU010000063.1:0-18526 GCA_964620645.1 uncultured Chitinophaga sp. | reverse complement strand
ATACATACACGTAACAGTGAACTCATCCGCATTTTAATGGCCCTTTGGGGTATCAGCTTTTCGTTGCTGCAAATCCTTGTAATGCCGTATATACTTTTAAACGGCAGCAAAGAGCATGAAACGGAATCCATCGCCTTATTTTTTTCAGCAGGAAACTTCACCACCATTTTTGTAGGCATATTAAGCTATGTGTTACCGCAATTGCACGCCTTCTTTTCTACAGAGGCGTTGCTCATCTTCTATTCCGCCCTGGGTTTGGCCGGCGTTTACTTTGTAAATCAACTACCGGATAAAGAAAACTTAGGTACGCGCGTTCCGTTTGGTAACATTCATACTGACTACGATTGGTCGCTTATAGTGCACGCTGTGGTGCCCACCTTTATTATAGCCCTTGGTGCAGGCTTTACTATACCTGTAATCAATCTCTTTTTCCATGATGTGCATGGCATGGAAGCTCCGGCATTCTCGCTCATGAATTCCTTTGCTTTTGCTTTGGTGGCAGTAACCGCACTGCTTATACCAGAAGTAAAGCGCCGTTTTGGCTACCAGGTGGCTATTACCTTAGTACAATCTCTGGCTGTGGTTTTATTGTTTACTATGGCTACTACTGAATGGTATAACCACACTACTATTGGTTTAATGGTAGCCGTTGTAACATTTACCTTACGCCAACCTTTAATGAATATGGCGGGTCCAATGACCAGTGAGCTGACTTTGAATTATGTTGGTGAGCGCAACCGCGAAATGATCTCTGCCATTAATGCATCCATATGGAGCGGCTGCTGGTTTGCCAGCGCTAAAATATTCTCTGTATTGCGCGAGGCAGATGTAGCCTACTCCAACATTATTTTTATAACAGTGGCACTTTACATTGTAGGAGTTGCCTGGTATTACGGCTTGATTAAAGCCTACGAAAAAAAACAGGATTCCGCTATCTGAAATAAGGTCGCGCAGCCATGGGCGAGAATGGCCAGGGTACAGAAGCATCAATAAGCACAAACCCTATGCTATACCAAATTGCCATGGTTTTAAACTTATCCTTATCGTTTGTTTTTCGTTTGGCTAAAAACGAACCAACCGTTATAAGCACAATTGAAACCAACATAGTAGTACTGTGCTCCATTCCAAAATAACGGATGTCCCTGTCATGCACAGCCTCCATATAGTTCTGCCAGAAGTAGTGAATTAAAGGGCTTACACCATACAGCGCAAGGCCCGCTACTAATTGCAGGTGGCAAATTGTAGCCGTTACATGGCGAACCGTATTGTCAAATTTTGTAAAGGTTTTACTCCCTAGCCAACCGCGGTAAGCGCGGATAAGCGAAAAGAGTAATGCTGCTAACACTATCCAGCGCAAATAGCAATGGAGAATTAGTAAATGATTATACATACAGGGTCGTAAAGCTAAGCAAAGGGGTCGTTTTTATTTCACAGTAAAAATGCCGTTCTTTAATAGAATAATCCTCCTCATGAAGACCTATTTCTTTGGATTCCTCTCGCTACTGTTGCTGGCATTAGTTCTTTTTAGCTACTCCCCGCCACAACATAAAAAGGAAGCCGAAAGGGAAAAGGAAACCCTATCTGCACCTTACGAATATTTCATTCGCCAGCGTATGTATCCGGATGCCGTATTTGACGATGCAGCTTACAAAAACGTAATGCAGCAAATACGCGCCAACTTCAATATGTCTTCACGCTCAGCCAATTTTAATGCAAGCTGGACCCAGCAGGGCCCTGGTAACATAGGTGGGCGCATCAACTGTGTTGCTATACATCCCGTTAATCATAACGTCATATTGGTTGGCAACGCAGCCGGGGGTATTTTTAAAACTGTAAACGGGGGGCAAAGTTGGTATCCTGTATTCGATGATCATTCTTTCCTTGCCATATCCTGTATTGAGTTCGACCCGCAACATCCTGATACCTTATATGCCGGCACCGGCGACCGTAACATGGTACGCTACACTTTTAACGGCAATGGTGTTTACCGCAGTACGGACGGTGGCGAAACCTGGCAATCCCTGGGCTTACAACAGCAGGGCGTTATTTCTAAAATTGCCATCAACCCCCAAAACACCAATGAAGTTTTTGCGGCTGCTATGGGTTCACCGTTTAAAAGAGATAGCCTGCGCGGCGTTTATAAAAGTTTGGATGGAGGGGCCAGTTGGCAGCGCGTACTCATTGCATCTGATGAAGCCGGTTGTATTGACCTTGCCATTAACCCGCAGAATCCATTGATAGTTTATGCCTCCAGTTGGAACAGCATCCGGTCTAATACCGAAAATGTAAACTCCGGTCTGCAAAGTCAGTTATGGAAAACTACTGATGGCGGAACTACCTGGGCTATGGTAAATACTCCTTTTAAACAGGAAGAAAATGGCCGCATCACCATAGCAATGAGTTACCAAAACCCTGATAAAATTTACCTGTGCGTGGTAGATACTTTAAAAGGCCTTAAAGGAGTTTACCGTACCACTAATGGTGGTAATAACTGGCTCAGCTTAGACATAAGCTTTATTCAGGATGAATTATATGGCAGCAACGGTTATTATTTTGGCTGGTACTTTGGCTTGCTTAAAGTAAACCCCTGGAATGATAACGACCTTTACATCGGCGGCATTCAACTTTACAAAACAGATGCGACTTTTCCCGGCAGTATGTTTTGGGAAATGGCCGACCCGGAATGGTGGACATATGAAGTACACGCTGATAAACACGATTTAGTGTTTATTGACTCTACCACCTTTTTACTGGCAACGGATGGCGGCCTTTACAAAACATCCGACCTTGGCCTTACATACACTGACATAGAGAATATTCCTAATACACAGTTTTACCGCACCGCCTATAACCCGCATGTGCCGGGCAACTATTATGGCGGCGCACAGGATAACGGCAGTTGCGGCGGTAATGCTGCTTCCATTTTCAACTGGCAACGGATGTTTGGAGGAGACGGCTTCCGTATGATCTTTCATCCCCTTGAACCTTCCACCTGGTATTGCGAAACACAATGGGGAGCTATAGTTTACACTCCGGATAATGGCAGCAATTTTTTCGACTTTACAACAGGGTTCGATTTTAGCGATCGGTTTAACTGGGATTTCCCATATACCATGAATGCTTTTGACCCTACAAGAATGTATGCCGGCACTAATTATATATACCGGATGGATGGCGCGCCCAACGGCTTTTGGCAAAAGGTGAGCCAGGACCTTACGGATGGCAATACGTTGGGCAGTACGGATGGGCAATCTTTTAATGTTATCAGCACCATTCACAATTCTGCAAAAGATAAAAACCTGCTTTACGTGGGTACCAGTGATGGCAATGTTTGGCGCAGCGATAATGATTGCGTTACCTGGGTAAACCTCAATACCGGTTTGCCTGACCGCTACGTTACCAGTGTAAAGGCATCGCCTAACGATAGCGATGTAGTGTTTGTGTCACATTCCGGCTACCGCAGCGATGAACTGATACCACACGTGCACAAGTCGATAAACCGCGGCAACACCTGGGAAGATATATCCGGCAACCTGCCGCAAATAGGCGTTAATGATCTCCTGATTTTACCGGGTAACGATAGCGTGATATTTGCCGCTACCGATGGCGGTGTATATGTTACGCTGGATGGCGGCAACGATTGGCAGCGATTGGGCGTTAACATGCCCTTTGTGCCGGTTTTTGAAATGTGCTTTAACGTAACCAAGCGCGAGGTGGTGGCCGGTACCTATGGCCGTTCTATATTAAGCTACCCGCTTGACTCGTTAGGTGTTGAAATTGTGCAGGATACTACTATAGTGGATACCACTGTTGTTAGCGGCTTACAGCAACAGGGCAATAGCTCAACTCTTAAGGTATTCCCTAACCCTGCCGTTAATGCCATTAGCATACAAAGCAATGAAGCTTTCACCAGCGCTGATATCTTTAATCTTGAAGGCGAAAAAGTGGCAAGCATTAGCTTGGGCAAACCACAGCAGAGTATAGATATATCTATGCTGAAACAAGGTGCGTATATTGTGCGCCTGCAAAACGGTAAAAAATCCGTTTGCCAAAAATTTGTGAAGGCTTACTGATTATGCTGCGCATTGGTTTATTGAGCGATACCCATGGTTTTCTTGACCCTAAGATCTTTGATGTATTTAAAGATGTGGACGAGGTATGGCATGCCGGCGATTTAGGTACCCTGGAGCTCTGCAATCAGTTAAAAAACTTCAAACCTTTTTACGCAGTTTATGGCAACATTGATGGCAAGGACATACGTATTGAATACCCCCTGAACTGGCTGGCGGAACGGGAAGGCCTTAAAATTTTAATGACCCATATAGGCGGTTACCCGGGCCATTACGAGCCTAAAGCCCGCAGGCAAATAATGGAACACCGGCCTGACATTTTTGTTTGCGGCCACTCTCATATTCTGCGGGTTGCAAAGGATGCCGCCTACAACAATATGCTGGCCATTAACCCCGGCGCAGCCGGTGTGCAGGGTTTCCATAAAGTAAAAACCGCCCTGCGCTTTATCCTTAACAAAGGTAAAATGGAAAACCTGGAGGCCATAGAATTGGGCAAGCGGGGCGAGATAATTGGTCGTTAAACAGCACCAAAACTTCCGCAAAAATGGGCTATCATTGCAGCCCGAATGCAGGCGAACAAACACCAGTATCTTTTAACAAAGGCGCACAACATTAAAAAGCGCTTTTTGGGCATGTATAAAATGGCCAATGCAGGCCACGTAGGCTGCTCATTAAGTGTAGCCGAGGTGTTAACCTTTCTGCGCTTCGATTGGATGAAGGATGGCGACGAACTTATTTTATCCAAAGGCCATGCTGCTGCTTCGCTGTATTCAACCTTAGCTGAAGAAGGCACCCTAACCGAAGCCGACATCAACAGCTTTTACAAAAACGATACTTACCTGGCTGCGCACCCACCTGTAAATAAGTTAAAGGGCATTCCCTTTGCTACCGGTAGCCTGGGGCACGGCCTTTCATTAGCAGCGGGTTTCGGTATTGCCAATAAACTGAAGAAAAGCAGCAAAAAAATCTTCTGCGTTACTTCGGATGGAGAGATTAACGAAGGCTCAACCTGGGAGGCAGCCCTGTTTATAGCGCACCACAACCTTACTAATGTAGTATGGCTGGTAGACCGCAACCGCCTTCAGGGTTTTGGACGTACAGAGGATGTAATGAAAATGGAGCCACTTGCAGATAAGCTGAAAGCGTTTGGTTTTGCAGTGCTGCAGGCCGATGGCCATAACTTTAATGAACTACAACAGGCGAAGGAAAAAGCAGAAGCATCTAACCTGCCTGTAGCTATAATATGTAATACAACCAAAGGCCGCGGCTGGAAGTTATATGAAGATAAGGTGGACTGCCACTACCTGCCTATGAAGGAGGACCAATACGACCTTATTTTAAGTGATATTGAAAAGGACTTTCAAACAAAATTTTCAGGCGCACAATAACGCGGGCTGCCTGGCGGTTATCCAAATATGAGAGTAGAGTTTGCACAAAGCATAATTGATTCCTTCGATAAAAAGCCGAACCTGGTTTTTATTACCGGCGACCTCGGCTACATGGCCCTTGAAAAAGTGCAGCAAAAATTCGGCGAGCGTTTTATCAATGCCGGTGTTGCCGAACAGAACATGGTTACTGTAGCAGCAGCTATGGCCTACGAAGGCTTTACTCCTTTTGTTTACAGCATTTCGCCTTTTGTTACCCTGCGCCCTTATGAGCAGATACGCAATGATGTTTGCCTGCATAACCTGCCTGTTAAACTGGTAGGCAACGGAGGTGGATACGGATATGGCATAATGGGCGCTACCCACCACAACCTGGAAGACATTGGCGCCATGCGCATACTACCTAACATGAAGGTGTATGTTCCTTTTTTAGCTACGGATGTTGAACAGGCGGTTGACCACATGCTTGCCAATACCCAGCCTAATTACCTGCGCTTGAATGTAGGCGCCAAAATACCTCAAGCGGTTGGCCCGTTCAGCGCATGGCGTAAAATTAAGGATGGCAGCAAAGGGGTAGTGATTGGCACAGGCCCCGTTTTAGAAAGCTTGTGCAATAGCCCGTTGGCCGATGACCTTGAAATATGGGTGTTAAGTATTTTACCTATTGTAGATATGCCGGCCGAATTGTTGGCTTCTATTAATAAAACCGGCAAGCTGATTACCGTAGAAGAACACTATGGCGAATGTGGCCTGCGCGAAACCATCTCCTTCCATATTATTAATAAACTGGATAGGGGCATTCAAATGCTTTCGCTTTCTGCAGGCGGCTACCCCAGTGGTAAGTATGGCGACCAAAAATGGCACCAGGCCGAAAACAACCTGAGCGGTGAAGGGCTAATTAAAAGCCTTACCTCATTTCTTAAGTAACGCCGCTTTGCTTATTCCCTCTTTTTGCTAATTTCAATTTACACTCATACACTAACAAACATGAAAAAACTGCTATCCATTCTCCTTTGTGCTTTACTATTATCATCGTGCAACGACTCTTCGCGCGAAAAACTGAAAGAAACCATTGCCAGTATTGATACCGGCGATAAACTGAAAACCGTTAACATCAATAAATACTCCATTGGCATACCCGATTACATGGAGAAAATGACGGACCTTAACGACGAAGCCTCTCTACAATACGGCGATAAATTCAAGGAGTTCTACGTTATTGTTATTGACGAAACTCATGGTAGCGTGGATTCTGCCTTTTCTGAAGGCGGTTATACCGATAGCCTTGGCGACCCTGAATTATTCAATGCCCTTTACAAACTAATGAAGGAAAGCTACACCAGTGGCGTAAAAGACGTGCGTAACATTAAAGAGCGCGACTTTTCAATAAGCGGCATGCCTGCCAAGGAACTTACCTTTAACGGCACGCTTGATACTTATGATGTTTACTACAACGTAAGCTTCGTAAAGGGCCCAACACAGTTTTTCCAGGTATTTACATGGACCATGGGCAAATACAAAGAAAAATACGAGCCAACCATGCACAACATGATCAACTCCTTACATGAAATTTAGGCCTTAAAAAGCCACTAAACATCTTATATGGCTGCCGGTTTGTGCAGCCATATTCTTTTATACATATTTACACCCATGACCTTAGAGGAGAAAATAGCCGCCGAAGTGGCCCGCCTGGAAGGGCCCATAGTGGTTTTTGGTGCCGGGGGCTTTATAGGGGCCAACCTGGTGCGCCGGCTGCTTAATTACCGTAAGGACGTTTATGCCGTTACCAGCAAACCTTTCGTGCCCTGGCGTTTAGATGATATCTCGCCTAAACACATACTGCACTGCAATATCATTAAGAAGGACCAACTGGAAAAGCTTTTCTCCGATTACTCCTTTAAAACCATTTTCGATTTGGCAGCCTACGGCGCTTACAGCAAGCAGGCCGATGTTGACCTTATTTACGAAACCAATTTTTTGGGGCTTTTGAATTTGCTGGAAACATCATCCCGCTATTCTATAAAAGCCTTTGTGCATGCCGGCAGTTCATCCGAGTATGGCCTTAATGCCGCCGCACCAAAAGAAGATGCCCCGCTGCTGCCTAACTCGCACTATGCCGTTACCAAGGCCAGCGCCGCACATATGATTAAATACTACGGCACTTTGAAAGAAATGCCTGTAGTTAACCTGCGTTACTATTCCATCTATGGCCCTTACGAAGAGCCCGATCGCCTTATACCGGTAATAATAGCTAAAGGCATGAAGGGCGATTATCCGCCTTTGGTGCAGCCCGACATTAGCCGCGATTTTGTTTACGTGGACGATGCTATTTATGCCACACTTCTTTCAGCAACTAATATTGGCAATATCAAAGGGCAGTCGTTAAACATAGCCAGCAATAAAAAAACAACCATACGCGAAATTGCCTCTACCGCTAAAGAGTTGTTTACTATAAACGGCGAGCCGCAATGGGGCGAAATGCCCAACCGCAAATGGGATTTAAAAGAGTGGTATGGCGATGCAACACTTGCCAAACAACTGCTTAACTGGCAAAGCGAAACTCCTTTAAAAGAAGGATTAAAGCTAACACACGAGTGGCAAAAAGATTACAGCAAACCGCTATACGAAAAAAAGCTGGTGCAGGATAAAATCCGCTTTAAGCTTACAGCGGTTATTGCCTGTTATAAAGATGAGCAGGCCATACCAATTATGTATCGCCGCCTTTCCGATACCTTTCAGAAAATAGGGGTTGATTACGAAATCATTTTCGTTAACGACCAATCGCCCGATAATACCAACGTTGTTTTACAAAGCCTGGTAAACCAGGACGACCACGTTATTGCTATTGAACATAGCCGTAACTTCGGTTCGCAGAGCGCCTTTCTTTCGGGTATGGAAATTTCAACCGGCGATGGCGTGATATTGCTGGATGGTGACCTGCAGGATCCGCCTGAATTGATTGAAAAGTTTTATGAAGAATGGCAGAAAGGCTTTGATGTGGTATATGGCCGCCGCGTAGCCCGCGAAGGCAACCAAACGCTGGTAACCTTCTATAAACTGTTCTACCGTCTGTTCCGCAGTGTAAGTTATGTCCCTGTTCCGCTGGATGCAGGGGATTTTAGCCTTATGGACCGCAAAGTGGTAAATGAGTTGATTGCCATGCCCGAAACCGACCAGTTTCTGCGCGGCCTGCGTGCCTGGGTTGGCTTTAAGCAAACCGGCGTAGATTATGTTAGGCCCGAACGGATGTTTGGTGTAACAACCAACAACTGGCGCAAAAATATCGGCTGGGCACGTAAAGCCATTTTCAGCTTCAGCTTTGTGCCGCTTGAGCTGCTTACCTATGTGGGCTGGGCATTAACCCTGTTCTCCTTCGTAGCCATTATCGCACAGATTATAGCCTACTTTGCATTCAGAAATATACCGCATGGCATTACTACCATTATAGTATTGGTACTGTTTTTCGGTGGGCTAAACATGTTAGCGATATCCGTTTTAGGCGAATACCAGGCTAAAATATTTGAAGAGGTAAAGCGGCGACCTAAGTTTATACGCAAAAACATATTCCGCAAAACCTATTAATCAATTTAAGAGTTACTGATGTCCGAAGGTTTTCGCCCTGTCTCCAATACACCGCCCATAGGTTTTATGGGTAGCCTTAAATTTTATGGGCGTATGGTGTTGGATCTGCAGGCACTTACCATTTACAACCACTTAAAAAAAGTGGTACCATCTTTTAAAGGCGATGTAATTGACGTGGGTTGCGGGCAAAGCCCTTACCGTTTTCTGTTAGACAAAAATGCCACCCGATATTTTGGTATAGATGTAAAAGAAGCAGCCAGCTTTGATTACGACAATAAGGACATCACCTATTTTAACGGTTCAGATATTCCTTTTGAGGATAACAGGTTCAGCGGCCTTATTTGCACCGAAGTAGTAGAGCATGTTCATCACTATCAAAAGCTGATAAATGAAATGCACCGGGTAATGAAGCCCGGCGCAACAGGAGTGATTACCATACCATGGAGCGCCCGTTTCCACTACGATCCCTATGACTATTTTCGCTATACCCCAAGCACTTTAAAAATTATGTTCGCCGGTTTTAGCGAAGCAATAATTACACCGCGCGGTTCAGATATATCCAACATCGCCAATAAGGTAATTGTATTATGGGCGCGCAACCTGCTACCAACTACTTTTTGGCAATGGTTGTTCTTTCCTGTATGGTTTGCCCTTTTGCCTATACCCGCGCTGGTTACGCTTATAGCGCATATATCACTGGTATTAAACCTTGGCAGCGTAGGCGATCCATTAGGCTATACCATTTTCTTAAAAAAATAAGCCCCGGCATCAATGGAAAATATTAAGGACGATAGAGGTTATAACCAGGTTTGGGGCGATAGTAAATCAACACGCATACGCGCAGAGCGCCGCTGCGATTATATGATATCGCAAATGCAGGTTTCGCCCGCTAAAAGCATAATGGAGATTGGCTGCGGCACCGGCAGTAACGCCTTTATGCTGGCGCAAAAAACAGGCATGAAAGTATTGGGCACCGATTTGTGCGTGCCTTTTGTAGAGGAGGCCCGCAAAAAGTTTCAGTTGCCCAACCTGCGTTACGACGTTCTTGATTTTAATAAGGCAGAAGACTTTAAGGGAGAAACCTTCGATTACATCATCGGCAATGGCATTCTTCATCACCTTTACCATCATTTAGACAGCGCCTTTACCAATATGCTGCGCTTGCTAAAGCCGGGTGGCAAAATCATTTTTCTTGAGCCCAACCTTTACAACCCTTACGTTTATATCATATTCTCCTACCCTACTATGCGCCAAAAGGCACACCTTGAGCCTGATGAAATGGCCTTTACTAAAGGCTGGGTTAGCGAAAAGTTGAAAAAGACCGGCTATCAGAATATTAAAGTAGAGTATAAGGACTTTCTGCTGCCGGGCATACCCGATTTTCTCATTACGCCATCAGTTGTAGTTGGCAACGTGCTGGAAAAAATACCTGTAGTTAAGGCTGTAAGCCAATCTATCTTCATATCAGCCACCAAGGCATAGCCCGTTCAGGCATATTTAGTTAGCCCCGCTGGCTAAACTCGCACAACACCCCATTACTATTATATTAGCCCCACTAAACTTTGCCCCAATGGCCAAGCAACCTGCTAAACCGCAACCAAAACCACAAGTTAAAAGTGAGCCGAAAAAGGAAACAGTCCTCACCCCTTTAATACCGGATAGTATTGCCAAAAAAGTTTTTTGGGGCTTTGCTGCCATACTGGTAGTGGTAATGTTGTTTGTAAGCCGGCAATACGGCATTAGCGGCGATGAAAACTTCCACCGCGAATACGGCCACCGTGTGCTTAACTTCTACACCAGTTTAGGGAACGATAGTACCTGCACTATGGCCAGCGGACCGGATTCGCTAATGCGTTTTTATGGCGGCTTTTACGATGGCAGCGCTGCCATGCTTTCTAAAACTTTTTCATCTGCTAACGAGTGGAGCGTTCGTCATGCGTGGAACTCTCTTTTCGGTTTTGTAGCCATACTTTGCGCCGCGCTTGTAGCGGTTGAAATTGCGGGCTGGCAGGCGGGCCTCATTGCCTTGCTGTTTATGGCCTTCTCGCCCCGCTTCTTTGGCGAAAGCATGAACAACCCCAAGGATATTACCATGGCCGCCGGTTACATGCTCACCTACGTTTTCATACTTAAGTTTTTAAAGCAACTGCCTAAACCCAATTGGAAAGTTGCCTTAGGCCTTGGGCTTAGTATAGGCATGGCTATGGGTATACGTATCGGGGGGCTTTTGCTTATACCTTATCTATTCCTGTTTTACGGTTTGGCTATGCTGCAGTTGTACGGCTGGGGCGGCCTGTTCGACTTCTCGAAGTTTAAAGAGAACATATGGCCCAGCCTTAAATGGGTGCTGTTTTCAGCAGGTTTAGGTTATTTCCTGGCCTTGGTATTCTGGCCCTTTGGCCTGGTTAGCCCTATTCATAACCCGTTGGAAGCACTGGGCGTGGCTGAAAAATTCCCGGTTACCATGCGCATTTTGTTTGATGGCAAGCACATTTTTACCGCGCAGCAGGGTGCTGATGGCAAGTTCGTTTCGCTTATACCCTGGAACTACATTCCACAGTGGTTTTTAATTTCTACCCCGCTTTTCGGGCTAATAGGCGCCTTCGTTTCGGCAGTTTTAATCCCACAAATGAACCGGGAGAAAAAACTGCTTTACCTGGGCTTTGTGCACTTCACGCTCTTCTTCCCTATCGCTTACGTTATCTATAAGCACTCTGTATTATACGATACTATGCGTCACTTCTTTTTCGTTTACCCCAGCATCATCATCCTTTCGGCACTTACATTTAATTATTTTATAAATCGTTTCTCCAAGGGTATTAAATACGCTGTAGTTGCACTTATGCTGGTATTGGTGGCTCTGCCTGCCCGCTTTATGTTTGCTAACCACCCTAACGAATACGTGTACTTTAATGAACTGGTAGGCGGCATTAAAGGCGCAGCCAATAATTACGAAACGGATTATTACATGAACAGCGTGAAACAGTGCGCTGACTGGCTGAAAGAGCACGAAACCCTGAAGACTGAGGGCCGAAAAACGCTTATTTACAGCAATGCTATTGCTCCCACTTATCATTACTTTATAAATGATACCACTAAAGTGCTTACCGGTTATGTAAGTTACCGTAACCGCAGCAATGTACCTGCCGACTATGAAATTCTATACTCTCGTTTTGTGGATAGGCCATTGCTTATGAACGGTTGCTTTCCGCCGGAGCAGGCGATATACGTGGTGTATGCTGATGGAGTGCCTTTATCATGCGTGGTGAAGAAAGTTGACAAAGGAGATTACGAAGGTAATGAAGCCGTTAAGCGCAATGATTTTGCAACAGCCATTGCTAAGCTGGAGCCTTACTGCCAAAAGTATCCTAAGAATGATGCTGCCTTACAAAACCTTGGCCTTGCCTATTTAAGCTCAGTGCAAAGCAACCCGGCCTATGCGCAAAAAGGTATTGATGCCTTAGTAGCCTGCTACAACCTTAATCCTGAAAACCCCAATGTAGTGTACTACTTAAGTATGGCTTACCAAATGGTAGGCAATACAGTGCAGGCACAACAAATGAAAATGCGTTTACAGGAATTACAGGGGCAGTAAAACTGTCATCATGAGGCCATCGAAGGATGAACCTGATGGAATGCTGATTCATTCATAATTCTACACTTTTACTCCTACTAGTAGCCCAAAATCTTCATCATACTCTCCGCAGTTTGCTCTTCAGCAAAAACGCGATAGGTAAATTCGTTTTTCTTCTTCTCGTCAATTAAAATATGGGGTGGAGAAGGCAGCAGGCAGTGCTTTATGCCACCGTAACCGCTAAGGGTATCCTGGTAAGCGCCGGTATGAAAGAAACCGATAAATAGTTTTTCCCCTTGTTTTATTTTAGGAAGGTATACCTGGTTAATGTGCGAATCGCTGTTGTAATAATCGCCCACATCGCAGGTAATACCGCCAAGGTTTACGTGGTGGTATTCATCATCCCACTTGTTTAAAGGCAGCATTATAAAGCGTTGAGAAAGCCCCCAAATATCAGGCAGGCTGTTCATCAAACTGCCATCCAGCATATACCAGGTTTCGCGGTCATTTTGCTGTTTAACGCCCAGTACATTAAACAAAACACAACCGCTTTCGCCCACCGTATAGCTACCGAACTCCGTAAAAATATCGGGCTCGTCCACGCCTTCATTCTGGCAGGTGTTTTTTATCTGCGTTACTATTTCGTTTATCATGTACTCATAGTCAAAATCAAACGCCAGCGATTGCTTTATAGGCATACCGCCACCAAGGTTAATGGCATTCAACTCCGGGCAAATCTTTTTCAGGTCGCAATAAACACCTAAGGCCTTGTGAAACTCCGTCCAGTAATAGTTTACATCCTTAATGCCGGTATCAATAAAAAAGTGCAGCATCTTCAGCTTAAACGATTTGCTGTTCTGTATTTTCTCCTGGTAAAAGGGTACGATATCATTATAGCGAACGCCCAAGCGGCTGGTATAAAATTCATATTTGGGCTCTTCCTCGGCGGCTATGCGTATGCCTATATTCATAGGGTCGGTAGGTTGGCCGTATTTTTCCAGTTCCGCCATGTTATCCAGCACCGGTATCAGGTTCTTGTATCCGCTGTTCCATGCCTCCAGTATGCGCTTAACATACCCATCAGGCTTAAAGCCATTGCAGATAACGTAATTGTCCTTCTTTATCTTTTTCTTCTCCTCCATGCGCTTGATCAAATCAAAGTCAAACGCGCTTGATGTTTCAATATGCGTTTTATTGCGTAGGGCTTCTTCCACAACAAAACTGAAATGCGAGCTTTTAGTGCAATAGCAATAGTGGTAATCGCCACGGTAATCGTTATTAGCTATGGCGGCATTAAACAGCCTGCGTGCCTTATGTATCTGCTGGCCAATACGCGGCAGAAAGGTTATACGTAGCGGAGTGCCGTATTTCTCGGCAATTTCCTGCAGCGGCAAATCATTCCAAAAAAGCAGGTTCTTCTCCTCCTTAAAATCCTTTTGTGGGAAGTCGAAGGTTTGGGTAATAAGGTCGCGGTATTTCTGGCGTTTCGTCATCTCTAAAAAATAGGCTGCGAAAATAACACCTGAAATATTAACGAGGGCGTTTATTTTTACGCCATGTTAGAGGCCTCTTTAAAGCAATTTACCCAGCAATTTTTCCAATCGGAATACGGTGCAGAAATACCCGCCGAAGCGGTTACTATAAACATTACCAAAAAGGAGCACGAAGGCGACTTTACCATAGTGGTTTTCCCGCTTATCAAGTTCTCAAAAAAATCGCCCGAGCAAACCGCCGAAACCCTGGGCAATGGCTTTAAAACCCAAACCGATTATGTGGGCGGGTTCAATGTAATAAAGGGCTTTTTAAATCTGTCGTTAACCGATGCTTACTGGCTTAAACGCCTGAAGGAAATTTCATCTTCGCCGGCTTATGGCACCCTTGCATCAAACAACCAAAAGGTGGTGTTGGAATACTGCGGCCCTAATACCAATAAACCCCTGCACATCGGCCACGTGCGCAATATGCTGCTGGGCTTTAGCATGAGCGAGATAATGAAAGCTGCCGGTTATGATGTTACCAAGGTAAACATCTACAACGACCGTGGCATTGCCATTTGCCAAAGTATGGTGGCCTATAAGCGTTATGCCAACGGCGCAACGCCGGAATCAACCGGCATTAAGGGCGACCATTTTGTGGGCGATTGGTACGTGAAGTTTAACCAGGTGGCTATGGAAGAAGTAGCTGCACTACCCAATGCGCCTGAAGATAAAGCCGAAGCAAAGAAACTGACCAACATCCATAAAGAGGCTGTTGAAACGCTTTTGAAGTGGGAAGCCGGCGATCCGGAAACCATTGCGTTGTGGAAGCAAATGAATGCGTGGGTATATGCAGGCTTTAAGCAAACGTTTGATTTGATAGGTGTTGATTTTCAGAAAGACTACTACGAAAGTGAAACCTATAAGCTGGGCAAAAACATTGTTGAAGAAGGTTTAAGCAAAGGCATTTTCTACAAACGTAAGGACGGCGCAGTTGCTGTTGACCTTACCCCCGAAGGTCTGGATGAAAAGGTTCTGCTGCGCCCCGATGGCACTTCAATTTATATAACGCAGGACCTTGCCACTGCTGAGTTGCGCCACGATGAATTCGGCATGGATAAAATGATTTATGTTGTTGCCAACGAACAGGACTACCACTTTAAAGTATTAAAGCTGGCGCTGCAAAAGCTGGGTAAAAGCTGGGGCGAAGGCATATACCATTTAAGTTATGCTTTAGTTGAATCGCCTACCGGCCGTTTTAAAAGCCGTGAGGGTAAAACTGCAGATGCCGATGATTTAATTGCCGAGGTATTGCGCATTGCGGAGGAGAAAACCAAGGAACTTGGTAAGATTGATGACTTTACCGATGAACAGGCGAAAGAGCTTTACAGAACTATTGGCCTGGGCGCTTTAAAGTATTTTGTACTGCGTGTTAACCCGTTCAAAAAGATAATTTTTAACCCTGAGGAAAGTATTGACTTCCACGGGCACACCGGGCCGTTTATTCAATATACGCATGCGCGTATTTCAGCCATTATGCGTAAAGCGGGTGTTGCAGGCACAGGAATGTTAACTATACCTGATGGCTTAAGCCTGGCTTCAGTGGAGCGGGAACTCATCATACAACTGGCCGAGTTTGAGAATGTGGTTAAAACCGCCTGCGATAAATACGACCCTTCTGAAATTGCCAATTACGTATATAACATTGCTAAGCTTTACAATAAGTTTTACCACGAGCAGCCTATACTGCAAGCACCCGGCGAACAGGAAAAGAACCTGCGTGTTGCTATTTCGGGCCAGGCAGGCAGTGTAATCAAAAAAGGCATGAAGCTGTTGGGCATAGATGTGCCTGAGAGGATGTAGTTGCCGAACTACTTTCATACTTGCTTATAGAATTCTGCAACTGTAGCCAACCCCGGGGTATCGCACGGAAGAAATAACGCCGCGGCACATTGCCCGGCGTTTTGTTTTTATTGGATACTAAAAATAGAAAGAGCACCCTTTTGAGGTGCTCTTCTATTTGGAACCGAGATTGAAGGACTCTTCCGTTTCTTATGCCCTTGGGCAAAAGAACCTTATCATTTACGCGCTACTTCAGGTGTCGGATTTTGAACAACCGGCTCTTTTTCGTAGCCAAGGCTGTTTGCTTTTTTATAGTTCTGCTTAGCCTGCTTCTTTTTCTTTAAGCCGGTGTAAGCGTCACCCAATTCTTTGTATGATTTTGCATAAGAGGCATCCAGGCTTATTGCCTTGCTAAGGTATTCCACCGCCTTGCCGTATATACCTATGTGGTTAGCGCACATACCGGCGTTGTATAAAAAGTCGCGGCTTTCACCCAGCTTAGAGATGGCGTTTTCGTAGTTATTAAAGGCTTGCTCGTAGTTATTGGTAGTTACGTAGGTTTCGCCCAGCTCAATATACCCTTGTGGGTTTTTAGGATTTATACGGATGATGTTCTGTAGGTAGATAGCAACATGCTCGTAATCCTTGTTTTTGCGCGCAATGTTCACCAGGTTCCAACCCACTTTCTCATTGCTCTTATTTAAAGCGTAAAGCTTGGCAAGGAATTTCTCAGCGTTTTTGTAATCCTGCTGTTCCAGGTAAATCTGGCTTAACAGGGCTACAATGTTAGAGTCTTTAGGCAGCATGCTGTAAGCATCATTCAAACTTTGTATAGCTGCATTTTTATCGTTTAAGCCGTATTGCACGCGGCCTAAGTTATAATGGGCGTTACCCATATACTTATCCAGTATCAGCGCCTGGCTAAAGTAGTCGCGGGCATTAAGGAAGTTGTTCTGCAGCATTAAGCAAACGCCTACCAGGTTGTGCACGTCGGCGCGGTTAAAGTCCAGCTCAAGCACGCGCTTGTAGTTAACTACAGCTTGCTCGTATTTACCCTGGTAAAACTGCGAATTAGCAAGGAAGAAGATGGCAAAAGTATCTTTAGGAGCAAGCTTCAAATACTCCGTAAAGAAAACCTCGCTGCTGTCAAACTTAAAGGTGTTATAAAAACCTGCGCCTGATTGCAGTATGTTACGCTTGTAAATTTCCGGAGAAAGGTTTGCAGCTGTTAAGCGGCGGATGATGTTAGAATCAACTTTATACAGGTTGGCTTCAGCACGGCTTTTATCGGCTGCTTCCTGATTGGTTAACGAGTCGTAGGCCATCGCCATAAGCCCTGTTACCAGGCCATCGCCATTGCCTAAAGCTACCATACGCTGGCAGTTCATAATACAATCCAAATACTTTGCCTGCGCAAAATTGCGGATTGCACTTGTTCTTAAATTAGTTTCGTCGTACCAAATTTTGGCAGGGGGTTGCGCTATCGTCATCAGCGCGCTTGCCAGCAGTAACAGTGTGAGTAATTTAGTTTTCATCCTTCGTCTCGGTTTTGGGTTTTTTAATTTTTTGGCCGAGAGCAAAAGGGACGAACCTTAACTCCCGAACCTATCAGATACCACAAGGTCCTTCGAGCCCTGCGTGTATTTGTAGAATCCTTCCCCGGTTTTTACACCAAGGTAACCGGCAGTAACCATGTTAACTAACAAGGGACAAGGCGCATATTTCGGATTGCCAAAGCCATCGTGCAGCACGCGTAAAATTGCGAGGCAAACATCCAGGCCTATAAAATCTGCCAATTGCAGCGGTCCCATCGGGTGAGCCATTCCAAGCTTCATCACCGTGTCAATTTCACTTACCCCCGCTACACCTTCATATAGCGTATATACGGCTTCGTTAATCATTGGCATCAATATCCTGTTTGCCACAAAGCCGGGGTAATCGTTTACTTCTACCGGAATCTTGTTCAGTTTACGCGAACAATCCATGATTTGTTTCAAACAACTTTCAGTTGTAGCGTAACCCTTTATTATTTCAACAAGCTTCATTACCGGCACCGGATTCATGAAATGCATGCCTATAACATCGCCTGCGCGCCCAGTGGCAGCGCCTATTTTGGTGATGCTTATACTGCTGGTGTTGGAGGCCAGAATTGCCCCCGGTTTGCACACTTTATCCAGCTCTTTGAAAATTTTCAACTTGATATCCACATTTTCGGTAGCAGCCTCTACAACAAGGTCGCTATCTGCACAACTCTCTAGCCCACTGTTGGTTGCAAGGTTTTTAAGGGTTGCGGCTTTTAGGTCTTCCGTAATGCCGCCTTTGGCTACCATACGGTCCAGATTTTTGGTAATGGTGGCAACAGCCTTCTCTAACTGTTCTTTCGATACATCTACCAGGTTTACGCTAAAGCCGTTCATGGCAAATACGTGCGCTATACCATTACCCATGGTACCGGCGCCTATAACACTTACTTTTTCAATCATAGGGCGAATATAGAATTTAGTAGAAAGGGCTGGCCATAACCTTATTGTCCGGGGCCTACTGCTTTATAATGGTTTTACTGTCGCGCTTCTCCCCGGTTAACGTAACCATATAAGC
>CAZUHU010000062.1:986-18738 GCA_964620645.1 uncultured Chitinophaga sp. | reverse complement strand
AAAGAGTTAAGTCGGCACCGGTATTTACAGACGCTTATTAAGAAAATGGCGGAAGGTCGGGGGTATAAAGCTTCTATCGAGGAACCCGTTCAAGACGGGGATGGTCGCGTGGATGTTCTTCTCACTAAAGACGAAAAACAAATTGCCTGCGAAATTGGGATGACTACCTCAAAAATGTGGGAGCTGCATAACGTCAAAAAATGCCTTGCTGCTGGATATGATATGGTTATTGCCGTACCTATTGACAAGAAGGCCGCAGAACTTATGCAAACGGCAGTTGAACAAGGTCTAGATAATGAACTGCGACATAAAGTGTTTATCATGGAAGTTGATGAATTGTTTTCTTACCTAAACACAGAAACCGTAAAGGAACTACCAAATCAAAAACGCGTAAAGGGATATAGAATAAAAGTGGAGCACACTCTGCAATCCTTCCAAGATGCAAAAACCAAAAAGAAATCGCTAGCACAAGTCCTTTTCAAACCTCCTAAAAAACAATAATCTGTTCGACGCTAGACAAACTTAGCAACGGCATATTTAGGTGAATTGCTGATATAAAGTTAGATTGACACTATTTCGGTCTTGACAACTCCTTTTGTAAGGGAATCTCTCGATATCAAATAGTCAATCTACGACTGGGTTTGCGTTTAATGTAGATATAGCCTTTGAAATAAAGTTGTTGAAATATCCAAAAGCTAACGCTGTAGAGGGTAAAAAACCGAAATCAAATATATTGCGACGCTGTTCTATCTCATCAACAATTTTCTTGCATTCCTTTCTCAATGCGGCGTTCTGTTTCTGTCCCCGACCGCTTGGAAATGGGGGTAGCGTTATGCCCAATAAATCAGAGGGGATTTTGATGCCTTGTTCAACAAGGAGAAAAGACCTAAAGCGCCCCAACCTTCCCGAAAATAAACCAAGTTCAAATATGACATTGTCGCGTGGTGTTAGCACCTTTTTTTTTCTGAAAAACGTAGTGTCGTCGGCCGATGCAATCAATATCCCATAATCAAACAAATTCAGCATGTTTAACAACTCTTCATACGTACTCCTATTGCACAAATATAGAGAATTTAGAAACCATTAACGTATTGCTAAAAGAAGTTCCAAAGACATCAAGCGAAGCGGACTCAGGCTCTGCGGAAGCGCAACTTGGGAAGGAATAGCTTGGTATGACTGGAATGGTCAGGAGAGGTTCTAATCAGCCCTCTCCTTTTTATTATTCCGGTTATGTATCCCTAATAAACTTCTACTGAAACAACAATAAATCAGATATTGCTGGCATCGACTTTGCTGGGTCATAAGATAGTGCTAAAAAATCCGGGTGAAACGTAAACGGTGGTTCTCCATTTCTAACCAACTCGCGTGTATTATGATTGAAGCCCATTGTCGATACATGCCCTACCTCTATAAATTTTCTCCGCATTTTAGGTTTAACTAAAATCCATTTGTTCAAAAATAAAAGAACAGAATTTTCGAAAAAATCATCAGTCATTGCAGTTAAAGCTTGGACCACCTCAATCAGAGGACAATAGATATCTACCGAGTTGCACATGCGGATAATTACAGGCGATGACTTGGACAAATGCGGTCTCATTTTGTCTGAAACGGGATTAGTTCTTTCCATGTACCATTGTGAAAGCAAGGAGAAGCAACCATTGCCTTCCATTAGGTATATATTTGGAGTATTCAGCAATTCATTACGGAAGTCATCAGCTATAAAGTGCTCTTGATTTAGTGCTGTTCCCCAAAAGTGCTTAAATGCTTCTGGTATGTCGAGACCTATTACCACCATATCCTCAAAAGGTCGGGCTATTTCTTGAGTTGTAATGGCCGGTTTCCCAAAACCTTTCAAGATTTTCGGGTCAGTATTACCTATTGCACAACCAACATCAAAGAAAAAAATCCGGCGCTGGTTAGTAAAAAGGAGATTTCTTAAATGCACCAGGGAGGGGGTAATGAATTCGCTGTGGTCACCGTTTAGCAAGGTCTGCAACAACACAATATGGTCGGTGAATCTGCCGGCATATGTACGTTGGCCGACATATGCCTGATGCACTTCCATTGAGTATTTGTTGAGTTCTGCCAGTTGAGAAATAGTTGGTAGCGAAAAACCTATTTTCAAAAGACGTTCCCGGCAATATGCAAGTTCAGTTTGGCTTACATTTCCAGTGTAGATTTCAGTTTTCATGGCATTTTTTTTCAAAAAAATGCCATCCATAATCCTATAGGCTGATATGGTGAATATTATCCGTTGAGCGTAGCCATTTAACAATTGAACGTACCATAATTACCTATTTCGTCCCTAGTAAATGTTGTATAGTTACATCGGCCTTTACGCGCTTTTTGAGCTTGGTAAACTCTCTATCTGAACATTTACACTCCCATACTTTATTAAAAGCTTTCAACTGAACCATGCCATCTTTTTGGATGGCGGTCAGGAAACGAAGATTAACCCAAATGGCTCGATTAACTTCGAAGAATTTCTCGTTAAAGGCTTTAGACGCTTTTAAGCGGTCAATAGATACCACAGACTCAACAACTTCTATACTTTCTGAAACTGTTTCAATTTTGGTGTATCCGCTTTGCCCAGAAAAACTCATAACCAAATGCAGATTAACCTTTTTCTTAACTTTTGATGAACGCTCGCGAACTATAAAGCTTGCATCCCCTTCAAGAGCACTGACCAACAAATCAAAATATTGTTCGTTAGCTAAATAAGAGGAGATATTATTAAAGGCACCGTGGCGAAGAATGTTCGACTTAAGCCCAGCATCATACCGCTTTCGTGAATCGCGTATGTAGTCTCTATTAATTTCTTTGTACTTCTCCCAGTCACCTTTAACCTCGTAGAAATTCAATAGCTCTCGGTAGTAAACATCTATCCCTTCAAATGATCCATGTTCTATTGCTAACTTATAGTATTTTGAAAAGCAAGTAAACATGCTATCAATATCACCAGCATCTTTATAGTTTTCACCTAATGTCAAATAGGAAAGACGATACAATCGTTTGTTCTCCAATTTTTTAAAGATACTTTGCCCAGTTAGGTTATATTCTATTGCCTTAGCATAGTTGCCTTTATAGTTAAAATAAGCACCAGCATTAATAAATGCAAGACCAGCGCCTGTAAATGGTATAAGTTCTTCTCTTTTATAAACCTCTAATGCTTCAAAGACTGCAGCTTTATATTCCTTCCACATATTTAACGCCTGATATGGAACGGCAATATTAACTAATGCAAAAACCAGGTCGTAATGTTCCTTGTGTCGACGGTGATATTCAATTAATTCAAGATTAGTTTGAATGGCTTCAGCATACAGACCCGAATTAGCTTGGGCAACTGAAAGGTTCAACAACGATACATTGCGTTTCCATCTATGCTTGCCCTTCCAGTATTCAATACATTCCTGAAATATTAATATTGCTTCCTGTAGGTTCCCGTAATAAACGTGATAAACACCTAGACTGTCGAGTAGTACATACTTACCAAACTCGCTTCCTGTGGGTATGATAAGAGCAATCCCCTTTTGATACCATTCCAGCCATTTTTGAGAATCGACTGCCACAAAATGGAATAATATATCATTCAAATATCTAATCTTTTTCTCAAGATTTATTTCGGACTCATAGAGTCCTATTGTTTGGGGAGTATACTTCGGAAGGCAATTCGCAGTTGGCATAGTAAGCCTTAGATAACGATTTATGAATATTCAAACGGTCGCTCAATTCTTTAGGGCAATTGACAAATTTACTGCAATCAATCAAATAAAAATAATCATATTACTATTATAGGGCTGCCAAGAAAATGTTTGTGTTTTTTAGGGCTACTTGTACAAGTCCCAATACAACCTTTTGTGTCTCTCTCTATCCGTAGCTCGGAAAGTAATCACCTCCTATCATTTTCCAAACAATATACATATCTATATATATCAACCCATATCTATCACTATCAATTCATATCAAAGCACAACTACATCTATAGATTCGTAATCCAATTCCACGCTCTCTTTTCGCGGCTTGCATGGTCCAAGAGGGCAAACATCTCTTTTGACTGGACAAATTGTGTATGATTGGCGCAATTGTAGTAGCCCTTTGCCATTGTAGTAATCACTACTGCCGAACAGGTAACCCCAAATCGCAGTCGTTAGACAGTTGCTGATAAGTAATCGTCGGGAAGCCTGTTTCTTGCAACCTCTATTAGATGTTTTCGCACTTTTTATTCATAATATTTGTCAACCTTTATGCGGCTAATATCCGTTTCAAGGTCTCCTGCAAGGCAATTCTAAAAGCATCATCCTTGGAAATTAACCGGTAAAGATCAAGTTCGTTTTTGCGCTGCTTGGCCATTACGTCATCGAATATCTTCTTGAAAGCTATTTCGCGGTTTTGCCTATCTGCATTGTCAGAATACTTCTCCTTGTAGTCGGGGTGGGCTTTTATACTGCGTGCGAGATTCAGGAATTTTACTTTCTGCTCTTCCGGTGTTGCTTCCCAGCCCTGATACCAACGTTCATTAAATGCCTGAATAATCGTATCTAAAGGATCTGTTTCCGGCGTTTCGTGTGCTCCGCGTGGGTTTGGGTTCTGCGGCTCCAATTCGGTTTCAGTAGGATCAAGGCCAATGGCTACGTTTAGCTTTACGCGCTCAAGCCCATAAGTAGAAAGGTCAACTGAGTTGAGCAGCCCGTCAAGAGCATCGCGGTCTAAATCTCTAATAACTAATTTGGGTATTAAAAATTTCAAAAACCAAAACAGTTTTTCCCAATTCACTATTTCAAATGGCAGAATAGATGCCATTTGTCCGTATATTTTTACAAACTGCTTGGCTTTAATTTTAAAATCTGCCTTCGCCTTGTCATCCAGACCAAGCGATGTATTAAAGCGTTCCTCGGCGATCTGAATTATAGGGCTTAGGTGTTTATCCGCTTCTAATCCTTTAAAATACTTCGCAACAAAATCCTCCACTTCCGACCATTCATAAACACCAACTGAATCGAGCGTTGCTTTTAATTCGTGAAGCACATTTACGTCAGTAGCCTTACTTAAAGTTGTAGAAGTATAAAAATCGTCGAAGGCACGTTTTATATCATCAGTCGAATTGAAGAAATCCAGCACAAACAAATCTTCGGTCTTTTTACCCAGCTTATCGGCCGACCTGTTAAGTCGTGATAAAGCTTGAACAGCCTTTACTCCTTGGAGCTTCTTGTCAACATACATTGCTGTCAACTTGGGCTGATCAAAACCGGTTAAATACTTATCTGCTACTATCAGTAGCCTATATTCATCCATATCAAAATACCGGGCTATTTTATCGGTAATGTATCCAGGATCGGTTGGCTTCGCAGTATCAAGGTGTTCCGGAAAATCATTCAAACTATCTTCGGTGTATTCAACTCCTTTTATTTTCTTTTTACCAGAAAATGCAACAGCTATCCGAAATGGATTGCCTCTTTGTTCGAGCAACTCTTTAAAAGCAAAATAGTATCTAATAGCAGATTCGATGCTTTGCGCAGCCACAATTCCCTTAGCCTTGCCTTTTAGTTTTTTTGTATTTACCACTTTCGAAATAAAATGGTCCAGCATTACCTCGGCCTTTGTGGCTATAGTTTGCTCGTTACGTTCAACATAAGCCTTTAGCTTTTTCTGTGCTCTTACTGTTTCAAACAAAGGGTTCTCGGCAATCGACTTTTGAATTTCGTAATAGCTCTTATAGGTGGTGTAATTTGCCAGCACATCCAAAATAAAACCTTCCTCTATAGCCTGTTTCATGCTATACAGGTGGAAAGGCTTGCGCTTTTCGCCATCCGGTTGCTTAACACCGAATTTTTCAAGCGTATTTGGTTTGGGTGTAGCAGTAAATGCAAAATAACTGGCATTGCCACGCATTTTGCGGGCCTGCATCGCATTTAATATAAGGTCCTGTGCATCTTCGTCTTCTTCCTCTTCACCGGTGTTGCCCATTACCTTGTTCATGTTATCGGCGGCTGAACCGCTTTGACTGCTGTGGGCTTCATCTATAATTACCGCAAAGCGCTTATCGGCCATGTCCGCAATTCCGTCAACGATAAACGGAAATTTTTGAATAGTGGTTATTATTATTCGCTTACCTGTTTCCAGCGCATTTTTTAAATCAGTGGAAGAGTACGCCGGGGCAATCATGTTCTTAACCTCGCTAAAGTCCTTAATGTTCTCCCGCAACTGCTTATCTAACAGGCGCCTGTCAGTTACCACTATAACGGAATCGAATAGAGGATTTTCAAGGCCCTTGCTCCCGGGCACATTTTCGTTTTGCGGATAAACCTCTATTAAATGATACGCAGCCCAAGTAATGGAATTTGATTTTCCTGAGCCGGCTGAGTGTTGTATAAGGTATTTCTGTCCTACTCCTTTTTCACTGGTGTCCGCAATAAGTTTGCGCACCACATCTAATTGGTGGTAGCGGGGGAAGTAAAGTGTTTTTTTAGTGAGCGGGTCAGTTTCCTTACCATCAAAGCGAACAAAGTGCTGAATAATGTTCGCTACACTTTGGCGGGTAAAAATATCATCCCACAAATACGAGGTTTTATGGCCGAAGGCAACCGGTGGATTGCCCTTGCCATAATTATATCCAATATTGAACGGCAGGAAAAATGTGCCCGCGCCATTGAGGCGGGTGGTCATATAAGCCTCATCCGTATCAACCGCAAAATGTACAATACAGCGGCCATAGTTTAGCAACGGCTGATTAACATCGCGCTCAAATTTGTATTGGTTTTGTCCATGCACTTTCGCATTTTGATTGGTCCATGGGTTCTTAAGTTCAAGTGTGGCAAACGGTAAGCCGTTTACGAAAAGCACCATATCAATTGCCTCCCCCGGCTTGGCGGTGTTATAGTGTATCTGGCGCGTAACGCTAAAGCGATTGCTTTCAAAATTTTCTACCACCTTTTTACTGCTGCTTGCAAGCGGTAGCGGATACAACATAATAAAATGTGCGTCGTCAACTTCGAGCCCTTTACGGAATATGCGGATGATGCCGTACTTTTTAATCATACGGTCTAACCGCTCCAGTATTTTCAGTTTCCAGTCGCTTTGCTTTTGCAACTTGGCCAGTTCTTCCGGTTGAGTGGTTTCTAAAAAATTCCAAAGCAATTTTTCATCAATTGCGTAGGTAGCATTAAAATCTTCAGGTACACCAATATAATAGCCATTGCCCGAACGGTAGTTTTCGGGAGCCTCCTGTACATCAGCCAAAGACTTGCCTAATGCTTTTAGCTCCTCCTTACTCGTACCCGTAAGGCGTTTTTCTATACTGCTCTCTAAGGCTTGTTCGTTAGTTTGGCTGGACATTGTTGGCGATATATTTTTTAATGTACTCTATTAAGTATTCCTCAAAATCCACAAGCTTCTTCCCAGTTTCTATGAAGGACATCGGCACCCTAGTTCTATACTCTCCGTCCAGCTGAATGCTTTCCGTATCATTAGTATGTTCCAAAACATTGATTAAATGCTCCACTTTGCCACCAATATCAGCGTTAAAATAAATAAACTGTTCTACCGGCTCAACACTTTTAAGATAGAACCTATCAGCGCCCTGATACTTTGTCATATCAATGGTGCACAATGCATAGTTTTCTTTCTGCTGATAGGCGCGTAGAGTCTGATTTCTGGATAATCGCACTGAACTATTTACATCCCAACGCGATTTTACCTCAATATAGTAAATGGGCTTGCCCCTTAATGATACAATAATGTCTTGCCCATCTTGAACGTTCTGAACTGCGCATTTTAAGTCCTCAGGAATAGATATTGCAAGCCTTGCCCGGAGATTATTTTCCATGCGTGTGCCAATGTCATACAGAAATTCAAAAGTACTTTGATGTTGATTTTCCTTGTCTACGGCAGCTAATCCCAGGCTAATAATCCTATCCATATCCTTATTCTTAGCTAGGTTGCCCAACTTATTAATCTTGTCTGCCTGTAGATTTACAATCGTAAAAACATCTTCCTTAATGTTTTCATCAGTAACCATATTTACCATTATCTCTGTACGCTTTCCATTTATAGTTGGGAAGTAATCGGTCCATTTTGATTCAGGACCCAAGCGTTTAACTATTTTCAGTATCTCTTCCTTATGGGGATGTTGGTTTACGTTGGAAAAATGGCCGGCTGATGCAAAGAAGGCTTCTAACTTTGTAGTTAAGTCGTTCGTTGTTGTTTCTTCTTGCTTTACCAGGTACTGCTCAAAATCGCTCAATACAAGATTCGCTCGGATGGGAAAATTTGGTTTTATAACTTTATCATAAAGGTCCTTTATCTCATCATCTGCCCTGTCTAGTGTTAGGTAGGTTTGTTCCCTCAACTCATAGAGCTTATTAGGAAAAATCCGTACTGTCTCAAACATCGTTTGGTAGTCTTTATAATCATGTCCTGTTTTTATTACTTGGTTCAGCCAATTGGTATTTTGCCTTACCCAGTCCGAATTTTCGGAAGTAACGTCATTTAAGCACAATCGAACCAAGCGAAGCTGAGCGGATCTTACATTCAGTTCATCATCTTTTATAGTTGGTAGCTCAATTAGTTCATCTGACTGCTTGTAGTATTCGCAAATTAGTTTGGTTATTTTATTAGGCACACTTTCAGACTCAAGGGTAGTTACAACTTTGCAATATTCTATAAGCTGTTTGCGGAATTCCAAGTCTATCTCCTTACTGCTTGTCTTGTCCGCTATTTTTTTATCAACTACATCCTTAATGTCTGAAGAGTAATTTGCTCGAGAGTAAGGCCTAAAGTCTAGGTTAAAGCAGAAATCAGGGTGAACATGCGCTTGCGGCTTTTCGGGCATTAACACGTCTGCTATCTGAATAAGTTTCTCTGTTAGATTAAGCTCTTTGTTAAGATTTATAAGTTTCCTGAACTGACCCTTAATGTTTGGTAACAGCGCATGGCTGTTAAAAAATTCCCCAAAGCCGTATTGTATAAAATATTCGTATACCCGCTTTAAGTCTTCTGCATTGGAAAAGTTTTCCAGCCTTGCGGGTATTTCAATAGCACACGCCAGATCCTCAGCCGACTTCAAAGTGATTGACGAAATATTCCATGTATCAATTATTTGTGTCCATCGTTCAGCTATATCCATACGCGGAACTTCTGGCCAAAATTTTCCGGCTAAATTGTAAATGGCTTCAAAAGTCTCGGGGTTCTGCAGTAATTCATTGTGTAGGAAAATTGCTTTAGCAGGGCTAATTCGTTCCGAACCGTTTGCTGTTTCTACCATTTCGAACTCTTTGAAAGCTTCGATCCATTTCTTTTTTAGCTCGTTGAAGTATTCATTAAGCAGTGGTTCACCAGAAACTGTGTTAAAGTTTATCTGAGCAAGGTTAATGGGATAGACTATTTGTTTAGCGGTTAGTTTTAAATAATCAAAAATCATTTGAGACGCACGCTCAATAAGTTCTCTGTTAGCTTTCTCTAAAGGATTTAACTGTTCGTTATCACTTTTCAGGTGCAAACCATTCCGCGGTTCTGTGGGTTCAAATTTATCGGCATGGATAATGAAATTACAACCCCAGTTTTCAGTGCCAATAAGAGGATAGTAAACAAATATTTTACTGACCTGGTCATTCTCCGGATTTGCAACTCTATCTGCTTTGAATGGCAAGATTACTGTCACACATTTTTTTTCATCTCTTAGCCAGAATACTTCAATAGGCTCGGCTTCTGTAATTATAGGGGTTACATTGATGCCATTTACAGGCTTTGTTTCGCCAAGCTCATAATAGCATTTTGTGCCATCCTCCTTTATAACTGTAACCGATTTTAGCTTTTTGCTGAGCGTTAGAACTATGGGTATGTATTCAGCAATAGTTGCGGCAGATACCTTAATATATTCTCTTTGCTTTGGGGTTTCTGGTATATAAGTGAATGTTGTCTTTATAACCTGTGGCTCAACTTGTGTACCCTTCTCAAGCAACTCATAAACCCTGGTTTCCTGTGTTGCTAACGCTATAGCCAAATCCGCAGACTCCCTTGCGCTTCTATCGATTTCAAAGTCTTTGATTTCAATATAAGAGTTCTGCTCCTTGAGGTAGGAGCTAATTCTAAATCGTCTACCAAACGAATGGGTAGTAATAAAACCAGTACCAAATTCGCCAACTGATTCGTCGTCGGTTTTATCACTTACCTGCTTTATAAGAGAAATAAATGTTGATGAATTGAATGGCTTACCATTGTGGGTAAATGAAAATCCATCATTTGAGTAGTCAATTGTAACTTCAGCTTCATTATTATCCGAAAGGTCGCAAGCGTTTTGAATTAGTTCCCATACAGCACGTTTTGCGGTGTCATTGTTTAGTTTTTCGAATCCTCTTATAAGCTTGTCTGCGTGCTGTTTCATATCAGCATGCCTGGATAGTTGCTCGGCATGCTTTCGTGCCTGCTTGCCGTCGTAAATTTGAGGTGTAGTTTCAATCTCGTTCATAGCATACAATTATTTATCTGAACGCAAGGGCGTAAAGAACCTGCTCGTAAAGTATGTTCAGGATAATTTTTAGATTGTACGTTTAAGGGTGCCGCTCTCTTTACGTATTTCGGTCTTCCCCTTAGTTGTTGAGATGGTTATATCATCACCATGCCATTTCGCACTGGTGGCATCGCCATTGCCTATAGTTCTTATCAAGGTGCCGTTTTCTTTTCTTATTTCAACTTTACCCTTAACAGTTGTAATTAAAACCAGGGATTGGTCCGTGTTAAAACTTGCCGCAACGGCATCGCCGGCGCCTATTGTTCTTATCAGTGTTCCGGTATCCTTGCGTATTTCAACCTTGCCGCTTTTAATTTGAAGTATGTTCATAGATTTAAATTTGTATATTATTGAATAGTTATCTTCAATATTAACAAACTTTTATTTTACCTGTTACTGCACCATTAATTAAGCTGGCTTTGTATTCTTTCAATTTTTCGATTTCGGCTTGCTTAACGGAAACTATCGTATCGGTTTTTTTTGCAACCTCATTTAGGTATTCGGTAACTCCCCTCTGCTCATGCAAAGGCGGATAAGGGATGAGGAAATTCTTAATCGCCTGAAAGTTTAACCCTTCTCGGCCCCCACCCTGTTGAAAGTACCAAATTTGCCCTTGACCAACCTGCGAGGCCAAAACACTACTTAGAAAGGATGATTCTATTTTGTCAGGTCGGATAATACATACATGCTGGTTCACGTTCATCACTCTGTCAAAATCAACAAAATGACATCGACCTATGGAACCGCCTGTAATGTTTAGTAGTATATCGCCCTTTTTTACCTGGCTATTAGACATGCTAGCGTGTGTTTTCTCTGATATGTACGCCACATTCTCCAAGGATATTTTTCCGAAAAGTACATTTTGGCTTCTTAATAAAGGAATGCCAGAATCTAAATAGGTCGTACCTCCACCGGCAGGTGTAACCCCACTACCTATCTTACTTGTTATATGTTTCACCTTCTTCACCTCCCAATGCTCCGGAATCTGCCCAATCCATTCCACCCCGCTATCCTTCATTTTTGCGTTGGAGTCAAGCCCTTTGGTAACAGCTTTATTTATTAAAGCATCACGGCGTTCTTTTAATAATTCTATTTGGCGCTCTTTAATGCTTATAGCTTTATCAATTAGGGCAATTTTAGAATTCAAAAACTGCGTAATAGCCACTTGCTCCTTTTTCGGCGGAAGTGGCAAAAAAAGTAGACCAAAGTCGTAATATCTAAAATCGGTGGAGCGCTCTCGTATTCCCTTAGCTAAGGATTGAATGAACCCCCGCCTGGCGAGATTTCTCAAAAAATAGGCGTAGTAATAAGTATCAACTTCGTCGGGATTATATGGCGCACAAACCGAATACACAGGAGTGGACTTGCCATCAGAATCTGAAACTCCAATCGCTCCCGCAAAGGCATCCATATTATGAATTACCAGATCACCCTTTCTTATTCCCTGATAACCGTGTTCCTTTAAAGCTATAGTAAAGCCTTCTGTTTTTCTGTTTTTACGTAAGGTTACTTCACCATCCCTAAAACAGGTTATTATTTCGTCGTTTGCATTTACCGGTCTCTCCTTTTTAACAAACAACCACTTGCCTTTCTTTGTCTTCCAGTGTGAAGGTATTTCACCTAGGTAATACTCACCGGTATCCTTGTAGGAGATATATGCTTTTAATTCTCCGGTTAATAGTTCCATTACACTAAATTTAATATTTCACGAATTAAACCTTCTCCTTCTAAAGCCAGTATCTCCTCACTAATCTCCTCTACACTGCGCAATGGTTTAGGCCGATAGAAATATTTATTAAAGCTTATTTCATAACCTATTTGTGTGGCATCAAGGTTAACCCATGCTTCGGCTACATGTGGCTTTACCTCCTGCAAAAAGTAGCTGTAAATATTTTCTTTTAGCGGCACGTTTTCGGTATCACGCAAATCGCTTTCGGTTTCGTATTGCAAGTATTCCCCTTTTTTGCCGGAGGGGTAATAGCCGTAATCGGGTAGTTCGCTTTCGGTGCAGCTTAGGTGCTCTGTTAATTCTTTTAGTTCGGCCGGGGTAAATTTGGTGGTGCCCTTTACTACTTTTTCGGCGGTTTCATCGTACCAACTAACGGCATTTAGTATCGCATTTTTTTCGGTGGCGCTAAGTTTAATACCTTCCTGTTTCATGGTTTCGTCTGCTTTTTTTCTAAACAGGTTAAAGTCCTTGTATTCACCGGTGCCAATGGTTTTCATAAGCTGTCCGGCAGTTTCCATTAAGGCTTTTTGTTTTTTCCATAAGGCGGGGTTGGCAACGCTTTTAATTTGTTTGGCATTCAGGTCCAACCCGCTCTTTTCGCACCAGTCGGCTATTTCCTTTTCGTGTATATCAATTTCGGTATACACTTTTTCGCCCCAGTTTTGCCAGGCCCATTGCATAGGCTCGCGCAGGTATTTATCAAAGCGTAGTTCGGCAATACGTTCGGCAGTAAACTGCGCCTTAAGGCGTTTGGGCCTTTCAATAGTTACTTTGTAATAGCCAAAGTCGGCATTGTCAAAAATTTTGGAGGCTATGCCCTCATCTTCTTTGGTCTGCTCATTTATTTTGCGCTCTACAGTTTGCAGTTTCTTATACACCTCTACTATCTCGCGGATGTTTTCCGGGGTAAACTCGCAGTTTTTATTACCCAGGTTTTTACGCAGCTTGCGGTACAACAGGCTGGCTTCAATAAGTTGTACCTTACCTTTTCGCTCTTTGCTTTTATTGTTGCTAAGCACCCACACATATGTAGTAATACCCGTGTTGTAAAAAAGGTTATTGGGCATTTGTATAATAGCTTCCAGCCAGTCGTTTTCAATAATGTAGCGGCGTATGTTGCTTTCGCCCCCGCCTGCATCGCCGGTAAACAGGCTGCTGCCGTTGTGCACTGAGGCTATACGCGTGCCCAACATGCTTTGGCTAAGGGGCTTCATTTTGTTTACCATTTCCATTAAAAACAAAAGCTGGCCATCGCTGCTGCGCGGGGTGGCATCCACCTGCTCCTCATTCCCCCAATAATCTTTAAGCACCACTTTAAAACGTGGGTCAATAACTTCTTTACCGTCTTTAATATACTTCTGGTCGCTGGCCCAGCTTTTTCCGTAGGGCGGGTTGCTTAGCATAAAGTCGAACTTAGTGCCCGCAAACTCATCGGTAGCAAGAGTTGAGCCTACACGTATGTTTTCGGGGTTGTTACCCTTAATCATCATATCGCTTTTGCAAATGGCGTAGGTTTCGTCGTTTATCTCCTTGCCGTATAAATACACATCGCCTTTGGCGCGTATTTCGCCTTCTTCGTCCTTAATAAAGTTCTGGCTTTCGGTTAACATACCTCCACTGCCGCAGGCGGGGTCGTAAATGGTAATAACCGGTGGCAATTTTTCTTTAACCGGTTCAAAAATGATGTGGGTCATAAGGTCAATTACCTCTCTCGGGGTAAAGTGCTCACCGGCCTCTTCATTATTATCTTCATTAAAGCGGCGTATCAGTTCTTCAAACACATAGCCCATGCCCAGGTTGCTAAGAGCGGGCAGTTTGCGCCCTTCCGGGTCGCTCTTATCAAAAGGTGTAAGGTTTATATACTTACTGGTAAATTTCTCAAGCACGTTCAGCAGCACATCTTTTTGGGCCATGTGCCTTACCTGGCTTTTAAGCTTAAACTTTTCAATTATCTCTTTTACGTTATCGCTAAAACCGTTCAGGTAATCTTCAAAGTTGGCCTGTAGTATTTGCTGGTTGTTAGTAGCAGTGTCATGCAGACGCTGCAAAGTCCACTCACTAGTATTGTAAAATACATAGCCACTGGCCTGGCGCAGGCCGTTTTCGTCCCACTCGGTAAACTTTGCTTCGTTTTTCTGAAAGGCCAATTCATCCATTACTTTTTGCTTGGTGGGCTCCAGCAGGGCGTCTAAGCGGCGCAACACCACCATAGGCAAAATTACATCGCGATATTTGCCGCGCACGTAAACATCGCGCAGGCAGTCATCAGCTATTGACCATATAAAGGAGACTAGTTTATTGTGAACGGTGGTATTCATATCAATGTCTTATTTCAAGTTGATAATTAAAAGGGAAGGCCAAATTGGTAATTTTATTTAGCCCAGGAAAGTAAAATTAAGGGGTGGTAGAAAATTGCCGTTCCGGTTTTAGAAAACATAGGGAAGGATATAGCCGGGGGTATCAGATTCGCCAGAAAAAAGCAAGAACCTATCTGCCATCCCGTTTCAAACTGGCTCTTACTTTGTATGTAAAATCATTTTTTCAGTAACCTTCCAGAAGGTCTACTGCTTTTTCCCATATATCAAATGCTCGTGGTGATTGCAATTTACCAAGGACATTCGCTTAATCCAAATTATTCCGCAGCAGTATTCCTGTTCGATAGAATGGACAGAGTTAGCGTCTATTCGCATCCCTAAAATCCTTATAAGCATTCATGGTAAAGGCACCAACTTTAAAAGCAGCTGCCATAAACATCATAAATCCTAATAAGCCTGCTGCAGCAAGTCCTACTTTGCCGAGAGGAGTATTCCAAAGTGCCTCAAGTGTTGTTTTCGACTCCTTCTTGCTGGTCTTGTCTTCATCTGATAATTGCTGCATAGTTATGGTTTCGGCTTGTTTTAAATCGTTAAAGGCAGCTTGTGGGCGGCCGATGTAATACAGGGATTTCACTTAGGTTCCTGAATAAGACTTTTTATGAGAGCGCTTTGCTTTTCCAGCGCAGCTATGTGGGACTGATTCAGTTTTTCTGAATGCTCAACCCAAAGTTTCATTTGATTTTTGTTTGCTTGAGTAATAATGACGGCGAACAAAACGACAGAAGTAAGAGCAATACCACTATATAAAGCCATCGTGGACCAATTTATTTGCGCTGGATTCTGTGGTCCTCCGCCAGTATTTCCATAAAGTTCCGGCAAGGAATAGTCTCTGAATTCGCTCATTTTGTTTGCTTTTTATGGATTATGAAGTAATTGGCGTCCTTTGGATGCAGTTCCGTGCCAAATTTGTAGAACCATTTAACTTTCCCCCCAGTTCTAGGATTTTGCTGCTCGGTGACTAATAAAGCAACGTTAATTTGCTCATAGTTAAAAATACCCTTCCATACTACACAGTATCCATCTTTATCTACAAACGCTTTGTAAATTTTTGCAAGGCGCTTATCAAATTCACGCAAGTTTTTTTCGTTTTTGAAAATGGTTGCGTTGTCATTATGTTTTTGGTCGTTATGAAAGTTAATTCTGCATTGTTCAATGCAAAATTTTTGCCGCCTATCATGAGGAATAAATCGTTGTTCAAATCCGCAGTTGGGGTTTTCGCAATCTCGCTCCGGGTAGGTTCGCTTAGATCGGTGCTTCTTTTCCATGGTCACTTTTTGTTTTTCCCTTCCAGAAAATCAATAATTGATTGTCGGCTGTAAAAAATCCGATTCCCCATTTTCTTAAACTTTAGCTTATGGGTCTTTCTTAGTCCCCACAAAGAGGTGGCTCCGCGGTGAAGCAACTCGCGGGTTTGGAGCTCATCTAGCCAATCGCCCAAGTTGGTATGGTGTGTTGTCGGTAGCTGGCTAACAATAGAATTAAGTCTATCTATCTTCTGATTGAGCTTTTGGAATTCGGCGAATATTTGTTCTTGCAGACTCATAACTGCAAAGCAAACTCACCCTCGTGTCAGTACAAAATTCAACGCCTTATAAATCCGGAAAGAAATAGGGTGGGGCCTTTAAACTATTCCGGATTTTGCTTTAGGAGATTTTGCCTCCCACAAAATTTTTCATACGCTCAACCACTACCTTATTAAAGGTTTCAGCATTTACCCGTTTACCGCTATACATGGGGAATTGGTGTGGAGCAAGCCATTGGAAAAAGGGAAATAATAACATGTAGTTGTAAGAAATCGAAAATCCATCCTTGTACGGCTTTCTTACGGGCAAATCGGTATCGATATCTAACAAAATCAGCTTTTGCCAGAAGGCCATATCAAATTCTAATAATTTCATGATAATGCCCTTGCCATCTTCTCGCTCAGGAAGTTTCGCACCAATCAGGGCAGCGCTCAATTCGATTTTTAGTTCCTCTTTATGAACTATCTCATACATGTTTATCTCTTCCTCAAACTTATTTAATATCGAAGAGAATTGTTGAAACACTTTAAAATCGCCAGGAAATTTTTGGCTGTAGTTGACTGTTACACTTTTTATCTTATCGCGGTTGGCCTTATAATAACTCAAAAACATGCCCAGCAGAAGCTTTTCTATAAGAGAGTTGGCTAAAAGGGCGTTTTCTGCCGGAAAATTTACACTTACAATGTTTTTAAGCGTTGTTATTATTTTTAAAAGTACAAACCGCTTCGGTATCCATTCAAGATCCCACAAATAACTGAAGTTGATAGTGCTCTGCTTTCCCCTTTCTTTTTCATCCTTAATTTCTGAAAGCTTTTTAACTAATATATAAGGGGAGTAGTGTATTTTGCCTTTAACAGACTCACAATATTTTGACTTGGTAAATTTAGCTGCATGAATTACATGCATACATCCGTACGCCATGTTAATGAAAAAATCAGGAGCTAAATTTCTGCGATCTTTGGAGAGTTTAATCCAATCGGAAATCATTTCATATCCCGGTTCAGGTGGCGAAACAGTTAAACCGAAAATGCTTTCTTCAGTAAGAAGCTTAAATTTCGCATGGTTGGGCAAACAGATTTGCTTACCCGAAAATTCCGCTTCAACATGGGTCTTGGATAATCCCTTTTCATAATTGACAATATAAAAGGTTTTTCCGTTTAGCCTCGAAACATCCCAAACAAATACAGGAATATCAAGCTCGTTGCTATCTTTTTTCTTCAATAATGTTCCAACCTCTAGCACTCCTAAAGTATCTTGTTTAACTTGATTGCGGCCTCTTGTAACATTAGGTTAGTCACCTTAGCATAAATCTGCGTAGATTTTATACTTCGGTGTCCCAAAAGTTTTCCTGTGGTTTCTAAAGATATGCCATTCTGCATAAATATTGTAGTTGCCGCCGTGTGGCGTGCTACGTGGTGGGATAGGTGTTTTTTGATTCCTGCTAATTCGGCTACAACCTTTAAATAGGCATTTAGCTTCTGGTTGCTAAGGCGGGGAAGGACAAATCCGGTAACTAGCCGCTCTGCTTTATACTTATTATATATCTCGATTGCCCTTTTTAGCATAGGTATGCGATTATAATCGCCCGTTTTCTGTTGGGTGTAACAAATCCAATATTCCT